>JBMTZJ010000146.1:0-3636 GCA_049455515.1 Steroidobacteraceae bacterium | reverse complement strand
GCAGCCCCATGGCACCGCGCCGAAATCAGACCTTTTCTTCGATGCGGGCAGCCTTGCCCGAGAGGTCTCGCAGGTAGTACAGCTTGGCGCGACGGACGTTGCCGCGGCGCTTGACCGAGACCGCCGCAATGGACGGACTCTGCGACTGGAAGGTGCGCTCGACGCCCTCGCCGTGCGAGATCTTGCGCACGGTGAAAGACGAGTTGAAGCCGCGATTGCTCTTGGCGATCACGACCCCTTCGTACGCCTGCACGCGCTCACGGTCGCCTTCGACCACTTTCACGTCGACGACGACGGTGTCACCCGGCTTGAAGTCCGGCAGCTCTCGCGTCGTACGACGCTGTTCCATTTCGGCAATCACGTTAGCCATTGTTGTCTTCCTCTAAAAGTTCGCGCTCTTCATCGGTGAGAGCACGACCCGATCCACCCGGTTGCAGCAAGTCGGGTCTGCGCGCTTGCGTGCGCACCAACGACTCTCGCAACCTCCACCGCCGAATCGCTGCGTGGTTTCCACCCTGCAGCACTTCCGGCACAGCCCGACCTTCCCACTCGATCGGCCGCGTGTAATGCGGCCAGTCGAGTCGTCCGGCGGTGAACGATTCTTCGACGCTCGAGCGCTCGTCACCGAGCGCGCCGGGCAGAAGCCGCACCGCCGCATCGATCACCGCGAGTGCCGCGAACTCGCCGCCTGAGAGAACGAAATCTCCGAGCGACAATTCGCGATCGATCCGCGAATCGATCACGCGCTGGTCGAGTCCCTCGTAGCGACTCGCCACCAACACGAACCCGGGCAAGGCTGCGAGTTCACGCGCCACGCCCTGGTCAAATCTTTGGCCCTGCGCCGACAAGTGCACCCGCGGCACTCCGGCCGGCAGCTGCGCCGTCGCGGCGTCTATCGCGGCTGCCCAAGGCGCTGGTGTTCCCACCATGCCCGGACCGCCGCCGTAGGGCCGATCGTCCACCGTCTTGTGCGGATCCTCAGTAAAAGACCGCGGATCTACGCACTCGACTCGCGCAAGGCCACGCTCCAACGCGCGACCCAGCACTCCAACACTCAACGCCCCACGCACCATCGCGGGGAAGAGCGTGACCAACGCGATCTGCAAGGGCAGCGCCCGCTCGGTCACCTCAAAACTCCTCTGGCCAATCGACCCGGACGCAACGCGCCTCGGCATCGATCGCCTTCAGGTGCTCTCGCGACACGGGTAACCAGTGTTCGCCCTCGCCGCCTCGCACCACCATGACGGCACTCGCCGGCATGTCTTCGAATCGCTCGATCACGCCGAGTTCGACGCCTTCGAGATTGACCACCCGGAAACCGATCAGGTCCACCCGGTAGTACTCGCCCGGTGCTGTCGTCGGCAACGCCGAACGCGGCACCTCGATCACATGACCCACGAGGACCTCAGCCTCTTCGCGAGTCGTCAGTCCTTCGAGTCGCGCCTCGAGCCCCTTCGGACTCTGTCGCGACTCGGCGACTTCCACCTCTCGTCGCTCGCCCGATGTCGAGCGCAAGAACCACGAGGGGTAATCAAACAGGGCTTCAGGCGGCGCAGTCCAAGACTCGAGATGCAACCAGCCTTTCAATCCCTTGGGACGCCCGAGGCGACCCAGCTCCACCCATGACACGCGGGACACTTCCACGCGCGATGGGACGGCAAGACCCTCAGGCCGCGGCCTGGGTGGCCTGCTTGCGGTAATCCTTGACGAGCGTCTTCACGCGATCGGACGGCTTGGCACCCTGGCCAACCCAGTACTCGATGCGCGAAAGATCGAGACGCAACCGCGGCTCGCTCTTGCGGGCCACAGGATTGAAGAAGCCGACGTTCTCGAGGCTCAGGCCGCCCTGACGCTTGCGGCTGTCGGTGACCACGACGTGATAGAACGGCGAGTTCTTGGCGCCACGGCGGGTGAGACGAATCGTTACCATGATCTATACGCCCTTCCAGGGGGGTCGAAAAAGAGCGCGGAGTCTACAGAAATCAGGGACTTGATGGAAGCGCTACCGGGGGGGCGTGAACCCGGGCGGCAGGCCCCCGCCCTTCAGGGCCCCGAGCATGCGGCGGAACTTGCCCCCCTTCATGCCCTTCATCATCCGCTGCATCTCCGAAAACTGCTTCAAAAGGCGGTTGACGTCCTGGACTTGGGTGCCCGACCCCGCGGCGATCCGGCGACGCCGGGACCCGTCAATGACCTCCGGACGACGTCGTTCCCGATGGGTCATGGAGTTGATGATCGCGATTTGCCGCCGAACTTGGACATCCCCCACCCCCGCGGGTAGCCCCCCCTTCGAAAGCTGGGCGGGTAGCTTGTCCATCAGTGACTCAAGACCCCCCATGCTCTGCAGTTGCTCGAGCTGACTCTTGAGGTCGTAGAAGTCGAACTTGCCGCCCGAGACGACTTTTTTGGCGAGGCGCTCCGCCTCAGCCGCATCAACCTTGCCCTGCACCTGCTCGACGAGCGCGACCACATCGCCCATGCCGAGAATACGGCTCGCCATGCGCTCCGGGTCGAACGTCTCGAGCGCCTCAGTCTTTTCGCCGACGCCGACGAACACGATGGGCTTGCCCGTGATCTGACGAACCGAAAGCGCTGCACCTCCGCGGGCGTCGCCATCGGCCTTGGTCAAAATAATGCCGGTGAGCTCGAGTGCAGCGTTAAAGGCCTTGGCGGAATTGAGTGCATCTTGACCCGCCATCGCGTCGACGACGAAAAGTTTCTCGTGCGCACCCACACGCGAATCGATCGCCTTCACCTCGTCCATGAGTTCGGCATCGACGTGTAAACGTCCGGCCGTGTCGACGATCAGGACGTCGTACACCCCGCGTCGCGCCGCTTCGAGCGCCGACTCGGCGATCGCCACCGGGTTGCCCCCCGTCTCGGACGGATGGAACCCCGCTCCCACCTGCTCGGCGAGCCGCTGCAACTGCAGGATGGCAGCCGGGCGTCGGACGTCGGTACTCACGAGCAACACCCGCTTCTTGCGGGACTCGATCAGCCAGCGCGCCAACTTGCCCGCGGTGGTGGTCTTGCCGGCGCCCTGCAGACCGGCGAGCACCACCACGTACGGAGGCTGGGCCCGCAGCTCGAAACCCTCCCGCGCGCCGCCGAGGAGCTCGACGAGCTCGCGATGCAGGATGCTGACGAACACCTGACCCGGGGTGAGGCTGGTGGCGACCTCCGCCCCCTGCGCTTTGACCCTAACCGCATCGATGAAGCTCTTGATGACCGGTAACGCCACGTCCGCTTCGAGCAGCGCCAGACGGACCTCACGGAGGGTCTCGGCGATGTTTTCCTCGCTGATCCGCCCCTTCCCCCGGAGGTTCTGGACGGTTTTTGCGAACTTTTGACTCAGGTTTTCGAACACTGGATGATTATAGACGTGAGTGACCCCGCGCTCCTGCCGTTACTCGGCCTGCTGACCCTGTGTCTGGTGTTATCCGCGTTCTTCTCGGGTACCGAGACCGCGTTGATGAGTATCAACCGCTACCAGCTCAGAACGATGGCCAAGTCGGGTAATCGGGGCGCGATCCTCGCCGAGCGCCTGCTCGCAAGGCCCGACCGCCTGATCGGCCTCATCCTGCTCGGCAACAACCTCGTCAATAACCTCGCGGCCATGCTGGTCACGATCATCGT
>JBMTZJ010000145.1:0-3641 GCA_049455515.1 Steroidobacteraceae bacterium | reverse complement strand
TCCTGTTCATCGGCGACGAGCGTTTTCAAGAGTTCGTCGAGTTTCAATAGATGCTTCGTACGGATGGGTTCCGACTCGAGACGGGTGAGTCGCAACACGTCGCCGATCGCCTGATTCATCCGCTCGAGTTCGGTGACGATGTGCGCATGCTCGGTCGGGGGTAGCGGCTGCTTGCGTTCGGCCAAGGCGATTGCGGCTTGCAGTCGCGCCAGCGGCGATCGCAGCTCGTGAGACATGTCGCGCATGAGTTGCTGACGAGAGGCGAGCAGGCTCTCGATCTGCAGGGCCATGGCATCGAAATCACGCGCGAGCGCGCCGAGTTCATCTGGCCGAGACGTCAATGTTTCCGGGGCGCGCGAGGCGATACGCCCCCCGGCGATCGCACGTACCGCGGACTGCAGCTCGCTGATAGGTCGTCCGAATGCGCGGGCGATCAGCGCGGCGACGACGGCAATGACGACGAGGGCGGCGAGCACGAGCGCAGCGAGCGCCGCCGGACTTCCCCACGGCGCGATGCGTTCGGGCAATAACAGGAAGGCGTAGCGCTGCCCGTCAGGTGCAATCAACAGAGGCGCGAGTCGGATCGGCCGAAAAAAATCGTCCTCGTCACGGACCGCTGCGAGCACGAACCGATCGACGAAGGGCGCATACCGGGGCGGCAATGTCCGACCCGCGAGGTCACGCCCCTCGCCATCGAGCACGTAGAGCGCGACTCCGTCCGGCAATGTCCCCGGCGTCGTCATCCATCGCCGCAAGGCGGGCGTTCCGCCGTCCGCCAGAACCTGCGCGGCGTCACGACCGAGACTTCCTTCTCGCGCGACGAGGTAGTTTTCAAGTTGCTTCGAGGCGACGAGCACGAGGCTCGCGAGGCCGAGCAGCACGAACCCGGCAATCGCAGCGCCGATGTAGAGCGCCATGCGCAGATACAGTCGGGAGAGACGAGGAATCATGAGCGGGCGAGATCGAGCACGTAGCCATGTCCGCGCAAACTACGTATCTCCGCGCCCTCGGCGCCCGCCGAGCCCAGTTTTCGACGCAGCTTGCTGATCAGCGTATCGATGCTTCGGTCGTAAGCCTCGAGGGGACGGCCGACCGCAGCCTCGGTGAGTTCGGCGCGCGTCAGTACCTCGCCCTTGCGGTTCAGTAACACCTCCAAAATTCGAAGCTCGGTCGCCGTGAGAGCCACCGGGGACCCTTCGACGCGGACTTCACGTCGTTTGACGTTCAATTCGAGGTTGCCAAAGCCGAGGCTCGGCGGATCGGATGCACGGGTGTTGCGACTCCGCTTGAGTACTGCGTGGATGCGGGCGGCGAGCTCGGCCGGATTGAAGGGCTTCGGCAGGTAATCGTCGGCGCCTGCCAGGAGTCCGGCAATCCGGTCTTGGTCCTCGCCTCGCGCCGTCAGCATGATGACGGGTACAGCGTGGTCTTTGCGAAGTCTTGCGAGCGTCTCGAAGCCGTCGATGCCGGGCAGTCCGAGGTCGAGCACCACGAGATCGGGTTCCCGATTCGCAACCACTGCGAGCGCGTCCTCGCCGCTCGTGACGGCCTCGACGGCGAATCCCTGAAGGTCGAGGTATTCCCCCAGCATTCCAGCGAGGGTGCGGTCGTCGTCCACCAGCAGGAGACGCGAGCTGAGAGGCGGCGAGGAGGCGATCACGGAAGCACGTTTACCTTCTGTTGACCCACGATGGCAAGTGCGGGGCCTAGACTCGGAAAAGCCCGGGGTCATGGGCGGAGGGGAAAAACATGAATGCCAACGTCGAAAAAGGGCTGCCCTCGGCAGCCGGCGGAATGAAGGGTTTCTTGGCGCGGCCACCCTGGCCAGGATTGATGGCGTTCATCATTGTCTTCGTCGTGCAGGCGCTCGGCCACACGGTGATGATCATGATGGAAGACATTTGGCCGGGGCCTGGCTACGTCTACGAATCTGCGATCGCGATGGGGATGTTCGGCGCCGTGCTGCTGTGGCTCGGTATGCGCAATCCCAACGAAGTGGCGGCGACCTGGTACGGCTTTTGGGCAGGCACTTTTCTTTGGACCGGCTGGATCGAGTTCGCCTTCGTTTGGTCAGCGCAGGTGCTCGGGGTGCCCGATCTGATGGACAAGTACCACCCGGGCTCGATCGCGACCAAGGGTGAGTATCTCGTGATGATGTCCTCCATCGGTGTGATGGGCGCGACGCTCGTGTACTTCTTGTTCAACAAAGAAACCAAGTGCAATTTCTTCATCTGGTTTCAGCGTCATCTCGGTATGAAGACCGGAAAACCGAATCCTGCGCACGAGCGCAGTTTTGCGGGGATCACGGCGCTCGAGACGATCTACGTCATCTGGTTCTTTTATCTATTCCTGCTCTTCCTGTACGACGAGTCGTTCTTTGGCGATCGTCATCCGGCGGCCTATGTCGTCTTCGGACTCAACATCATCTGGGCGGTTTATCTGTTCCGTCGCCTAATGATGTTCTGGAAGGTCACGACGGCGATCCGCTACGGCATTCCGACGGCGATCGTGGCGTGGAACGCCGTCGAGCTCGGAGGACGCTGGAAGCTCTTCACGGAGTTCTGGGAATATCCGGAAAAGCATGCCATCGAGTTGATCGCCATTACGGTCGGCGTGGCGCTCGCAGCCTGGCTCGCGGCACGAACCCCGATGCACCAGAAAGCTGAACTCTCGAAGCAGAAGCTCGCCGAGGCTGCGCAGCGATCGTCAGGTAGCTGACGAGTCTCGATCGAAGCGGAGGCCGCCGCCGATCAGTCGGCGAGCGGTCTCAGCGCATCGAGACACACCGACAGCGAGGCGAAATCGGACGCACCGTGACTGGCGATGTCCGTCACGGTGCGCTCCCACTCGGCAAGCGCCGGCTTACGGTTCGCTTGCCAGCGCTCGAGTCCGCCGCTCGAGATGACTCGTTCGACGATCATGCGCTCCAGCGAGCGACTCGACTCGCGCAGCCCGATTCGGGCCGTCGCCTGCAAAGCCGAGTCCACGGCGAGTCCCGTGATCTGATCCTCGAGCCAGTCCAGCTTCAGTGCTGACGTGACGGTGAACCAGTTTTTCGCAGTCTCGCCGACGGCGCGTCGCGAGGTCGAGGCACACTCGAGAATGTCGAGCGCGTTGTCGAGCACCCGTAGTTCTGCGAGCGTTGCACAGAGCGACATCGGTAGGCCGGCTTGGTTGAGCTGCAGGACGGCAGTGCGATAACGCTCGGCAGGGCTGCCGGCCAGCGCGCTCGGCAGTGCGGCCCGCAAGCTTCGCATCGGCGCCGCGAGCTCGCGGACGGACTGATCCACGTTGAGCGATCCGCGTCGATGGCGGAGCAGCCAAAGCGTGATATGCCGGAGCAGTCTCGCGGTATCGGCATAGGCCACGTACTGCGCACGACTCGGGACGCTGTTGTCGAGGGCTTCGAGTTTGCTCCACACCTCGCGCATCCCGAGAATTTCGCGCGCGATGTTATAGGCGCGAGCGACGTCCGCTGCGCGCGCTCCGCTCTCGGCGCATGCCCGAAGCACGAAGCTTGGGCCCATTCGATTGATGAGGCTATTGGTCACCGCCGTCGTGATGATCTCGCGGCGCAGCTTGTGGCGACCCACGTCTTTTTCGAATCGCCGACGTACCGCACTCGGGAAGTAACGGGCGAG
>JBMTZJ010000144.1:0-3670 GCA_049455515.1 Steroidobacteraceae bacterium | reverse complement strand
TCGCCTCGATTGAAGCCCGAATTCGCCGCAAAGTCGGCGCCATGCATCGAATGTCATGCTCGACGTATTTCGCAGAGAGGCCGGCGTTCTTCGCGAACTGCACCGAGTTCAGGTGCATTTTGACGAGCGCGTCGTTCATCTCGTGCTGATAAGGCATCGCGTCCTTGAGCGTTCGGATGGCGAGCCCAACGGCCTTTCCGAGTGCCTCCTCGCGACCCTCGAACGGCCGCTTCATGCCGTGCTCCGCGGCGTTCATAGAACTCGTCTCGGCCATGCGCCCCTCTCTTTGCTAACGGTCACCGACCCTTCCGGTGATCCGAAACATACACTTGGAACGAGGGAAACGACACCCATCCAAAAGGTGGACGGTTCGGCCATCACGTACTAGGCTCTGCCCGACAGGTGTCGTACAAGGACGCAGTTTTTCGCGTTCCCGTGTTGGCAGGGAGGTCAAACCGATGTACATCAATTTCTGGTATCCGGTCGTTCGAGCCGAGGATCTCGGCGCCACGCCGCAAAAGGTTCGCATTCTGTCCCACGACTTCGTGGTGTTTCGCGACGAGGCGGGCAAACCGGCCGTGCTCGCCGATACCTGCATCCACCGGGGCGCCTCGCTCTCCGGCGGCAAATGCAAAGACGATGGCACCGTGCAGTGCCCCTATCACGGATGGCGCTTCAACCGCGATGGCGTCTGCACCCGCATTCCCTCTATCGGCAAGACGACCAAGCCACCGCCGCGCGCCCGAGTCGACGCCTACCCGGTGCAAGAAAAGTACGGCATCGTCTTCGCGTTTCTCGGTGACCTGCCCGAGGAGCAGCGTCCGCCGATCATGCCCGTCGACGAACACGAGACGGACGACTGGCGAGCGACGCTCGTCACCTTCGACATCAATTACCACTACGAGCGCTCAATTGAGAACGGACTCGATCCCGCCCATAACGAGTACGTGCATCCGACTCACGGTTACCAGGGCGAACGCGAAGACACGTACCTGATGACGGAGCTCCGACCTCACCAGAACAACCCCTGGGGTTACGGCTTCCTGTCGACCTTCGATGCGCCGCCGCTCAAAAATCCCATCATGCGCCAGTTCCGCAAAGAAGGCGGCAAGATGGAAGCGGGCTCGGGCACCTATGGCCCGAACCACATGTGGACGTACATCAATTTCTCGCCGAAGACGGCGATGCACCAGTACATGTTCGAGGCGCCGATCGACGAAAACCGCACGCGGGTGTTTCTGCTCAATCAAAGGAACATCGGCTTCTTCAAGAAGAGCAAAATGGGTTTCGTCGGCAAATACTTCAAACCGCGCATCAACGCGTGGCTCGACAAGAAAATCAACGAGCGCAACATGTTCATTGCCTCTCAAGACATCAAGGTCATGAACAACGTCCGACCGATGCTCACACCGCCCTCGCGCGCCAAAGAGCTCATGATGCCGGCTGACAAGGTCATCCTGCAGTATCGGGACAAGCTCGACGAATTCGAAGCCCGCGGCTGGAAGCTCGATCTCGAGACCGTCAAGGCGGCGCGAGCCAAGGGCGATGTCGTGTTCGCCATACCCTGCCCCGCCCGTCGCGAAACGAATGCTTGGGTACTCGACGAGGCGCCGCGATTGCCGGCGAAGTCCGCGTCGTCGCAGGCGACGTTGCAGGCGGCCGGGGGCGGCTGAGCTCCCTAGAGGCGCGGCGCAATGACCGCGCCGTTCGCGGTGGTGCTGGCCGCGGGCGCTTCGCACCGGTTCGGCTCACCCAAGGCACTCGCCTTATTCAGTGGACGGTCGCTGCTCGAACTCGCCGTCGAGCGCGTTCGTTTGGTTGTCGGCGATCGTTTTGCGGTCGTTATCGGCGCCGATGCCGATGCGCTGATACCCGCTCTCGCCCTCGCGCCGCATCAGATCATTCGCCACGACACCTGGCGAGAGGGTCAGTCGAGCAGTCTTCGCGCAGGTCTTGCCAAGGCGCCTTCGGACTCCGCCGGCTTGCTGATTACGCTGCTGGATCAGCCTCTGGTCACAGCCAAAGAATTACGACAACTCATCGAGGTCTGGTCCGCCGCGCCGGATCATCCCGCCGCCGCCGAATATGCCGAGGGTCAGCTCGGCGCGCCCTGCGTTCTTCCTCGTCATTGGTTTGCTGCGATCAACCAGTTGCAAGGCGATCGGGGCGCCAACGTCCTGCTGCGCGCCTGCAAAGATGTGTCGCGAGTTCCGATGCCGAGCGCCGCGCATGACGTCGATACGCCGGACGATTTAGCCCGACTCAGCTTGCTCGACGTCGACATCAGAGGCGCCTTGAGAAGCTAACGGGTGTGTTTGCTACCAAAGAAATCGACCACCGACATAACAATGACATAAAGATCGTTGACGCTTTTACTCGCCAAGTAACTGAGGCAGACCATAACTTGCTGGCGGAGAAAATACCTCCGGTAATAACGCGCTTCCAGTCGACAGGCCTCGATGCCTACTGCGCGAATCAACCTCTCGAAGCCCTCCCCCCTTCGGCACGTATGCCCTGAGCTCCGCCAGAAATGATCAGGCTGTGATTTAATGGGTGCTCTTCGTACAGATTTCGGAGCTGTGACCGATGAAACGTGCTATCGCCCCCCTGCTCGCTTCTGCACTCACCTGCAGCGCGGCTCTCGCTGATGAAGGCATGTGGACTTTCGATAACTTCCCGTCCTCCGTCGTCCAGAAAAACTACGGCGTCGGTATTGATGGGGCCTGGTTGGATCGCGTTCGCGAATCGACCGTTCGCCTCGCGGGGTGCACGGCCTCATTCGTATCCGATGAAGGACTGATTCTCACCAACCATCACTGCATCACCGCGTGCTTGACCGAGAACTCATCGAAAGATCGCAGCTTGCTCGACGAGGGCTTCGTCGCTCGTGGTCGCTCGACGGAGGTCAAGTGCCCCACACAGATCGCCGATGTTCTCGTCGCCATGGAAAACGTCACGGAAAAAGTGGCTGCGGCAACGCGCGAAATGGATGATCGCGCCGCCAACGACGCGCGCAAGAAAACTTTGACGGAGCTCGAGCAAGCCTGCGAGAAATCAACCGGCAATAAATGCCAGAGCGTTGCGCTCTATAACGGCGGTCAGTACTTCATCTATCAATACAAGCGCTATACCGACATTCGACTGGTCTTTGCGCCCGAAGCCGGTATCGCTGCGTTTGGCGGCGACCCGGATAATTTCCAGTTTCCGCGATGGTGTCTCGACATGGCCTTGTTGCGCGCCTACGAGAACGGAAAGCCGGTCAAACCGCTCCGACACCTGAAAGTGAACTTCGAGGGTCCGAAAGCCGGCGAGTTCGTGCTCGTCTCCGGCCACCCGGGCTCAACCGATCGACTACTGACCGTCGCGCAATTACAGCAGTTGCGAGAAGCCGAACTCCCGCCCTCTCTGCTGCGCAGCAACGAACTTCGGGGTCGATATATCCAGTTCTCGAAGACGAGCGAGGAAGCGCGTCGGATCGTCGACGACCCGCTAACGGGCCTCGAGAACGGAATCAAGGTTCGCCGCAAGCAACTCGATGCGCTGCTCGATGAGAGCATGATGGCGCAAAAGCGCCGCGAAGAAGCTGAGCTTCGCGCGAAAGTCGCCGCTGATCCCGAGCTCGCCACGATGGGCGATCCCTGGGCGGATATCGAGCGCGCCAACGCCATCG
>JBMTZJ010000143.1:0-3709 GCA_049455515.1 Steroidobacteraceae bacterium | reverse complement strand
GGATGGTCAGCCAAAAGCAGTACCGGCTGGCCGTCATGAGGGACCTGAATGGCGCCGCTCGTCATCCCCTCGCTCGGCAGCTCATGAGTGATCCGTCGGGTCAGCGTTTTTTCTCCGTGCAGCCTCAGTCCGACGCGGTTCGATTGCGGCGTCACCCGCCACGGCTGGGTGATTAAAAGTTGTAGCGCCTCCTCAGTGAACCAGTCGGCACGTGGTCCGAGGAAGACATCGAGTACGACGAGATCGCCCGACCGCGGTAAAGGCCGCTCAGCGCGCACCGTGACAGAACCGTTCGGTGGCACTTGCGCAGTACGCCCGATCGGGAGGATCGAACCTTTGACGACCGGCGCTGGCCCGAGGGCTGCGAGCACGTCCCTCGATGAACTGCCGAGGCTCTCTCGTACCTTAAAACCACCGCGGACCGCGAGATAGGTACGCACGCCCCGAGTGGGATAGCCGATGCTCACACCATCTCCCGGCTGCAAGGCGATCGCCTCGTCGATCGATACCTCAAAGATTTCACCCGAGGCACGGATTATCGTGATCGGCGTAAGGGCTCCCGCACAGGCGATCACGACATGATCCGAGCACTCGAAGGCGAAGTTACCGAAAGCAATCTCCAGAGCGGCAAGATTCTGCGGATTACCGACGGCCAGGTTCGCGCTCTGCAAGGCTTCCCGATCGAGCGCTCCGGAGGTCGTAATTCCGATCGCAGCATGTCCCGGCCGCCCGAGATCTTGTACGAGCGCGGGTAGCGCCGCCTTCGTCACCGTAATAAACGGCTGAGCGCTCTCGCCTTTTATTTCTTTGACTACACTCTCGGTTGTCCTAACAGCTTCGCGATCGACGAACTTTACGCGCGTGCCCGGCGTCAAAATCACAGGTGACGCGCGAGTGGGCTCCCACATCGACATCGATGTCGTGCCAATGATTTGCCAGCCGCCCGGGCTTGCCTGCGGATACACCCCGCAGTAGCCACCCCCAAGTGCGACCGACCCCTTTGGTACGGTCGCGCGCGGCGTCGATCTACGGGGAACCCGAAGCAGCGGATCACCGCCGACGAGATATCCGAATCCCGGCGAAAATCCGCAAAACGCCACCGTATATTCGCTCTCTTTATGTCGGCGAATCACTTCCTCGATGGTGAGCCCGGAGAGTCGTGCGACGTCCTCCAAATCCTCACCGTCGTAGCGCATCGGAATTTCCACTAGATTTCCCGCAGCGCGATGGAGCACCGCGAGTTCTCGCTGCGAGAGCGTATCGAGAAGCGCCGGGATCGACCATCGCTCGGGATCGACTCGCAGCATGAGTGTCTGCGCCGCAGGAATCATCTCGATGATTCCTTCAATCGGTTTACTCGCGAGACTTGCCTGAAGCGAAAGTACCTCATCGAGATCCGTCAGCTCGACGAGGACCGTTGAACGATTCACAGGCAGAACGCGCATCGTGCGGCGCAACGCCACCCTCCTCAGGCGCGAGGCGAGACGCCGCGCAGCGTCGAGAACGCGGCGATACCGACACCCGCGGCTTCGAGTCGGCGTCGTACCTCGCGGGCGATGGCGACGGCATCCGCGCTATCTCCATGAACGCAGAGCGACTGCGCATCGATCGCGATGACGCTGCCGTCGATCGCCTCGATCGTTCCGTGGAGTGCGAGATGCACCATGCGCTCGGCGATCAGCGAAGGGTCGTGCAGCACAGCGCCGGGCTCACGCCTCGAGACGAGACGCGCCGCTGGCGTATAGGCCCGATCAGCGTACGCCTCGGCGACGGTATGAAGCCCGGCAGCGCGCGCTTGCGCGATGATCGGCGCGTTGGCGAGACCCATCATCGCGAGCGATGGATCGATGGCCTTGATCGCCTCGATCACCGCCGCACCCTGTACGGGATCGACGGCGATGCGGTTGTACAGCGCGCCGTGGGGTTTTACGTAACTCACCGTAGCGCCCACGGTCGTCGCGAGCCCCTTCAAGGCGCCGATCTGATACACCACATCCGCGACGAGATCCGCCGGGGCGATATCCATATCACGCCGACCGAAGCCTGGGAGGTCGGGATACGAGACGTGCGCACCGATGGCGACGCCACGCCGAGCCGCGGCTTCGAGCGTCCGAAGTATTCCGGCCGGATCGCCCGCATGAAAGCCGCAGGCGATATTGGCACTCGAGACGATCTCGATCATCGCGACATCGTCTCCCATGCGCCACGCGCCGTAGCTTTCGCCAAGATCGCTGTTGAGATCGATCGTTTTCATGATGGCTTCCTGAGCTTAAGGATCGAGCAGCGCGAAGATCGGACCGATCGACTTGTATCCCATGTACCACGTCACCGTGCAAACGAGCACGCCGAGACCGAGCAACCAACGCGGATATCGATGACCGCCCATCAAGTCGGATCTTGCCCACGCGGCAAACAAAAAAATCGACAGACCGATTGGAAGGATCAGCCCGTTCAGTCCGCCGACGAATACGAGCATCTTCGCAGGCGGCGTGTTGATGAGCAGATAGAGCGCGAGAGAAAGTCCAATGAAACCAACCGTGACGCCGTTGCGGAAGCGCTCGCTCATATCCGCTTTGAAAATCGTGAGGAACGACACGGAGGTGTACGCTGCGCCGATCACGCTCGTGATGGCGGCCGCCCAAAGAATCGCGCCGAATATCCGTAGTCCGATCTCGCCCCCCGCTGCCTCGAACGCTTGCGCGGCAGGATTGGCGCTGCC
Organism: Steroidobacteraceae bacterium; assembly: GCA_049455515.1. Taxonomy (GTDB): domain Bacteria; phylum Pseudomonadota; class Gammaproteobacteria; order Steroidobacterales; family Steroidobacteraceae; genus UBA964. The sequence goes on along the minus strand of JBMTZJ010000143.1, from coordinate 990 downwards.
ACCAGAGAGATTGATCACAGTACCTGAGGACACCACGCCGAGGACCGCGAGAAACAATACGAAACGCATGGCGCCCGTCACGGCGATACCGGTCAGAGCGGCATGACTGACCACCTTGAGGTTTTCTGGTCCGGTCAGCCCCTTGTCGAGCAAGCGATGCGCGCCGGCATAGGTGATGTACCCGCCGACGGTACCCCCGACGATGGTGGTGATGGTCGCAAAGTCGACTTGATCGGGGAACACGGTCTGACGCAGGGCCTCGCCGATCGGCGGCGAAGAGGTAATCGCGACATAAGCCGTCAACGCGATCATGGTGACACCCGCAACGATAATCACTCGATCAAAGGCGATACCCGCACGCCGCGAGAGAAAGATGCCGATCGCGAGCAACGCACTCACCGCTCCGCCCCATTTGGCATCGAGACCGACGAGTGCATTCAGACCGAGCCCCGTGCCGCCGATATTGCCGATGTTGAAAAACAGACCGCCGATCACGACGAGACCCGTCAGCAGATAGCCCGAACCCGGTATTGCTGCGTTGGCAAGCTCCGACGCCCGCATTCGCGTCAAGGTCACAACGCGCCAGATGTTCACCTGCACGACGAAGTCGATGAGGATCGAGGCCAAGATCGCGAAAGCGAACGCCGATCCCAGCGTACTGGTGAAGGTCGCAGTTTGAGTGATGAAGCCCGGACCGATCGCCGACGTCGCCATCAAAAAAATGGCCGCCGTGAGCGACGCGCGACGCGATTTCACGAACTCCACTCCCTGATTCATGACGCAGCACGATACCCGAAGTCACGAAAAGAGGATTCCGAAAAGAGAAAGCCCCGCCGGTTTCCCGACGGGGCCTTTTCGTTCGACGCACGGGGTGGACGAACGACGCTGTCGCGTCATTCGCCCGACAGGCTTACATGCCCATGTCGCCCATGCCGCCCGGGGCCGGATGCACGTGGTCGTGCTCGTCCTTCGGAGCCTCGGCAATCATCA
>JBMTZJ010000142.1:0-3710 GCA_049455515.1 Steroidobacteraceae bacterium | reverse complement strand
CGGCGATCTCGGGCGCACTGCTGCATGCCTGTAATGCTGGCGATCATGTCGTCGCCGGGCAGGCGCTTTACGGCGGCACTTGGGCGTTGCTGCACGACTTTCTGCCTCGCAAAGCGAACGTCCACACGAGCTTCGTCGATCTCTCGGATCTCGAGGCGGTTGAAGCTGCCTTCAAAAAAGAAACTCGAGTGCTCTACTGCGAGACGGTTTCCAATCCAACGTTGCGTGTCGCCGATCTTCCGGCGTTGGCCGCCATCGCCCATCGACACGGCGCGCGCTTGATCGTCGACAACACCTTTTCGCCCTTGACGGTGAGCCCGGCCTTGCACGGGGCCGATGTGGTCATCCATAGCTTGACCAAGTTCATCAATGGCGCGTCGGACATCGTCGCCGGCTGTGTCTGTGCCGATGGTGATTTCATTGACGGAATGTACGATCTCCATACCGGGAGTCTGATGTTGCTCGGCCCGGCGATGGATCCCCGGGCCGCTTATGAGGTCGCGACCCGCTTACCCAACCTCGGGCTGCGGATGTCCGCCCATGCCGAGCGCGCGCTCGCCTATGCTCGACGTCTCGAGACGCTCGGTGCAAAGGTGGTCTACCCGGGATTGCCGTCCCATCCCGATCACGCGCTGTTCCGTCGCCTCGCCAATCCGGGCTATGGGGCGGGGGGTCTTTTGAGCGTCGACTTCGGCAGTGCCGTACGGGCGAACCGTTTCATGGAGCATCTGCAAAACACCGAGGACTTCGGTTACATGGCGGTGAGTCTCGGATTCAGCGACACACTGATGAGCGCGAGTGCGTCGAGCACCTCGAGCGAACTCGACGAGGGCGCGCTACGCGCGGCGGGGATCAGCCCGGGCTGGGTGCGTCTGTCGGCCGGTTATACCGGGCGACTCGAAGATCGACTCGCACAGCTCGAGCGCGGTTACAGGGCAGCCCTTGAGGTATAAGCTAGAACCATGAACACCTCAGCTACTTCCATGACCGAACGGCCGGTGGATCGCTGGTTCAACGCGTACGCGCAAGATCATCAGCATCCTCTAAACCAACGTTTGCACGTGCTTTGCGTTCCCGCGATCGTGTGGTCGTTGATGGCGATGCTGTATGCCGCTCCGACGCCCGAAGCCTTCGCGACGGCGCTGCCCTCGTATGGCGTCTTCGCGATCGCGCTCTCGATCGCTTCGATCCTCTTCTGGATCAAGTTATCTTGGTCGCTCGGACTCGGTATTGCGGCGTTGACGCTGGCAGGGCTTTGGGTCAACGCGATCATTCTCGATGCGATGGGTCCGACGGCACTACTCGTGATCGGTATCGTGGTGTTCGTGATGGCCTGGATCGGTCAGTTCATCGGGCACCATATCGAGGGCCGTCGACCGAGTTTTTTCACCGATCTCGTTTATCTCATGATCGGACCGCCCTGGGTACTTGCCAAGGCGTATCGTGGCCTCGGTTTGCGTTGGTAGTTTTTCGATCGGAGCTCCACAGATGATTCGATGTTCAGTCTGGGCGAGACGCATTGTGGCGTCGCTCGCCGCTTGCGCGTGTGTGTTCGCTTCCGGAACGGTGAGTGCAGACGACGCACTCGTACGGCTCGTCGAAAGTCGACGAGCCGTCGATCGCGCCGTTGCGCTGCAGATCTGGAATTGGGCAGAAGTGGGCTACCAAGAGGAACAGACGAGCGCCCGACTCCAAAAAGAACTTCGTGACGCGGGCTTTTCAGTTCGTGCGGGTGTCGCCGGCATGCCCACCGCGTTCGTCGCCGAGTACGGCAGTGGCAAACCGGTCATCGCGATCCTCGCGGAGATGGATGCGCTACCGGGCGTCTCGCAGGCGGCAACGCCTGAGCGCTCGCCGTTGCGCGGCCGTATTTCGGGACATGCATGCGGGCACCATCTCTTTGGCACCGGTTCGACCTCTGCGGGCATCGCTATCAAAAATTGGCTACTCGCCAATCGACGTGGCGGAACCATTCGGGTCTACGGAACACCCGCCGAGGAGGGCGGCGCTGGAAAGTCGTACATGGTCCGGGAGGGGCTGTTCAACGACGTCGATGTGGCACTGCATTGGCATGCGGGAGACCGTAACGCCGTGACGAACGAACCGACTCTCGCGAACAAGAGCGCCAAGTTCCGTTTCAACGGTGTCGCAGCCCATGCGGCGGCAGCCCCTGAGCGCGGGCGCTCGGCGCTCGATGGCGTCGAAGCCATGAACTTCATGGCGAATCTGATGCGTGAGCATATTCCCGAGGATGCACGTCTGCATTACATCGTCACCCGTGGTGGGGATGCGCCCAACGTAGTCCCGGAGTTCGCCGAAGTTTTTTACTATGTCCGCCACCGCAATCCGATGGTGATGGCCGAAATCTTTGATCGACTCGTCAGTGTTTCCGAGGCGGCTGCGCTCGGCACCGGCACGACGGTCAAGCACGAAGTCATCCACGGAGCCTACAGTCTGTTACCTAACGACGCTCTGGCGGCGGCGGTCGATCTCAACCTTCGGCGTATCGGCGGGGTCGCCTACGATCAAGCGGAGCAAGCATTTGCCGAAAAGCTGTTCACGACGCTGGGCAAGACCGACCTCGCCCTCGGGTCCGAGCGTGAGGTGCAACCGATCGGTCGACGTCTCGGCATGGGCTCGACGGACGTGGGTGATGTGAGCTGGGTCGTCCCGACCATCGGCTTTCGCACGGCGACTTGGGTGCCTGGCACTCCGGCGCATTCCTGGCAGGCCGTGGCCGCGGGCGGTATGACCATCGGTCTGAAGGGCATGGAGAACGCGAGCAAGATATTGGCGCTCACGGCGGCGGACTTGTTCTCGCAGCCCGAGCTCATTGCCCGCGCGCGCGCCGAGTTCGATCAGCGCCGAGGCGCTGATTTCACGTATCGGAGTGCAGTGGGCGATCGCGCGCCGCCGCTCGATTATCGACGCTGAGTCCTATCGCCGCGGCGGACGCCGATCGCTGCTCTTTTTCTCTTCCGCGCCAACGGGCGTGAACGTGTATTTCTGTCCGGCGAGGGCGGCTTCGTACATCAGGCCGCCCTTGGCGATGGTGAATACTGCAAAGCCACGATAGAACTCGCCCGTGGTCGAGGCGTCTTTTTTTCCGCCACTGACGCCCGCACTCGTACCGGTGGTGCCGGCTGTGGCGCTCGCGGCGGCCGTGATGGCGACGGCACTGACACCGGCGCCGAAAGTGAACTCACCGCCGGTGAATTCGTCGAGCGCGCGTTTGTCTTGCAGGAAAATCACCTGGCTGTACGCCTGGCCACCGGCTTGAAAGCCGATGCTGAGTTGAGTGAGTCGAACATCGCCGATGTATCGGCCTTGTTCGTACACTCGGCCCCGACCGCCCGCGCCACCGAGGCCTAGACCACCTTTGCCGATGGTCGGAAAGATGGCGTAGCCGTAACTGCGATCGAAGAACTCGGCGCTTTGCCCCGCATTGCGGAAGAGTTCTTTGGTATCGGCGTATTCGTCGGCGAGGGCCGGGGCGGAGAGGGTGAGAGCCGCGAGGCCGGCGATCAGAAAGCTACGTAGCGAGCGAGTCATCCGTGGTGTCTCCGTAAACGTATGCCCGAAATCGGGAGGTCCTAGGGTGTAAATGCTAGCGCGTTTGACGAGCGGTTACACTCCATCAGATGAGTACCGAGCAGATGAGTACCGAGTTCGGAATCGTGATGGAAGCGTCGCCGGGCTATACCGCGACC
>JBMTZJ010000141.1:0-3714 GCA_049455515.1 Steroidobacteraceae bacterium | reverse complement strand
TGCAGCCGGCAATGGCTGAGATCGGACTACGGGCGCGAGCGGCGGCTACGCCGGAAGAAGCTGCGCGGATTCGTTCTGAAGGCTTTGCCGCGATCAAACTGCCGACGACGACGATCGCCATGGTGGCCGATCACATCGATCATATCCGGAGTGTGGCTGGGGTCGACCATGTCGGTATCGGTGGCGACTTCGACGGTAACGACTGGTGGCCGGAGGGGCTCGACGACGTATCAACCTATCCGCTGCTCTTTGCAGAACTCGTACGCCGGGGCTGGTCCGATCAAGACCTCAAAAAACTCGCTGGGGAGAACGTACTTCGCGCGTGGGCCCAAACGGAGCGGGTAGCGGCTCGGCTTCAGCAGGAACGTAGACCTTCGACCATGATCTACACGGTACCCATAAACCCCTAAGCGCGTGAGGCGGTTTGCCACGCCAGTTCGGCTAACGAATTCACCTGAGCCGCATATTTCTTTGCCTCGGGACTGACTGCAGTGCCACGCTCGACGCGGCCAGCGATGCCGTGACAGATGCCGGCGAGACGAAACAGACAAAACGCTATGTAGTACTCGAGCGTCGGTAGTCCATCGAGTCCGAGGCGCGCACAGTATCGACGCACGTACTCTTTTTCATCGGGAATACCGAGCGAGACATAGTCGACGCCGAGCAAACCTCGAACACCTCCCGAAGGCATCCGGTACATCATCAAGTGATACGCAAAATCTGCGAGTGGGTCGCCTAATGTTGAGAGCTCCCAATCTAGAACGGCAATAACGCGCGTTGCGCCGACATCGAACATCATGTTGTCGAGTCGGTAGTCACCATGCACCAATGAGGGCGCAGGCTCTTTGGCAGGAGCGTGTTTCGGTAACCACTCGATGAGCCGCTCCATAGCCGGAACCCGCCCTGCGGCATCCGCGTCCATCGCATACTGCTTCGACCATCGGCCGATCTGTCTGGCGACGTAGCCTTCTGGACGGCCGTAGTCTTCGAGACCGATTTTCCGGTAGTCGATCGCATGTAAGTCGGCCAGCGTCTCAACCATACTCGAGAACACCGGCTCTCTTTCGTCACGCGATAGCTCTGGGAGCGTTGGATCCCAAAAAATTCGGCCGTCGACATACGGCATCAAGAAAAAGGTCGTTCCGATAACGGAGGTGTCCTCACATAAGAGCAAGGGTTTAGCGACCGGAAATGTCGTGTGCGTGGCGAGAGCGTGCATCACCCGGTACTCACGGTCGACAGCATGCGCAGACGGTAGTAGTACGCCCGGCGGCTTACGTCGCAAGACATAAGACATGCGCGGGCTATCAAGACGATATGTTGGGTTCGATTGCCCACCGGGAAATTGACGGACATGCAGAGGCCCCTCAAAGTCCGGCAGATGCGTCTTGAGATATTCTTCGAGACGCTCGACGTCGAATTCGAGTCCACGACGGAACTCGTGCGACATACTCACGGCCGACCACCTCGACGTGGCCGTGTATGTTGGGTACGAAACGTCTGAGCCCGACGGGAGCCTTCCGCTTTTTCCCCGGTGCCCGCTGGCTGCCAAGATGGAATCAGATGGTTTTTACCCGGGCCGATCAAATCAGCTCGCCCCATTCGACGTAAAGCCTCACGCAGCATCGGCCAATTGTTCGCATCGTGATAGCGCAAGAATGCTTTATGTAAGCGTCGGATCTTGAGGCCCTTCGGAATGACGACTTCTTCGCTCTGGCGCGAGACACGACGTAAGGGGTTTTTCCCGGAGTGGTACATCGCCGTCGCTGTCGCCATCGGCGAAGGTAGGAATGCCTGCACCTGATCAGCCCTGAATCCGTTCTTCTTGAGCCAAAGCGCAAGCTCCAGCATGTCCTCATCCGTCGTTCCGGGATGAGCAGCAATGAAATAAGGAATGAGATACTGCTCTTTCCCTGCTTCCTTCGAATATCGATCGAAAAGTTCTTTGAAGCGATAGTACGTACCCACGCCGGGTTTCATCATTTTCGACAGCGGGCCCTCGCCGATCGCCTCGGGCGCGATTTTCAGATATCCCCCAACGTGATGTTGGGCGAGCTCTTTCACATATTCCGGCGACTCGATGGCGAGGTCGTACCGAACTCCTGAAGCGATAAGCACCTTTTTGATTCCCGGCAACGCGCGCGCCTTTCGATACAGCTCGATGAGTGGCGTATGGTCGGTATTGAGATTTGGGCAAATGCCCGGATAGACGCATGACGGTTTACGACAAGCGCTCTCGATCTCACGGCTTTTGCATGCGAGCCGGTACATATTGGCCGTAGGACCGCCGAGATCGGAAATGACGCCGGTGAAACCCGGTACCGTATCCCGTACTTTTTCGATCTCGCGCAATACCGAAGCCTCGGATCGACTCTGAATGATGCGACCCTCGTGCTCGGTAATCGAGCAGAACGTACATCCCCCGAAACAGCCTCGCTGTATCGAGATGGAAAATCGGATCATCTTGTACGCGGGGATTTCCGCCTTACCGTAAAACGGATGCGGCTGCCGCTGATAGGGCAAATCGTAGACGTAATCCATTTCTTTGGTTGTCAGAGGAATCGGCGGTGGGTTGAGCCACACCTCCGTATTGCCGTGCCGTTGAACCAGGGCACGGGCATTCCCGGGATTTGCCTCGAGATGCAGAATGCGTGACGCGTGTGCATACATGACCGGATCGTCGACCACCTGTTCGAAAGACGGCAGGCGAATGACGCTGCGAGTACGATCGGCGTTTTTTACGCGGCGAACGAATCGAACCACAGACTCTCCGGAAAGCGTGTCCGACTTTGTAGCTGCCGACGCTTTGGTTCCACCGTTGTCCTCCATGGCATACGGGTCTATCGGTGGATTGAGCGGACCGGGTGTATCGAGATGGGTCGAATCGATCTCGACCCAGCCTTCTGGCGAAGCTTTTCGCGTAAAGGCGGTGCCGCGCAAATCATTGATAGCTTCGATCTTGTCGCCGGCAGCGAGTCGATGGGCGATTTCGACGATCTGACGCTCGGCATTGCCGTAAACCAATAGGTCGGCTTTGGCGTCAAGCAAAACGGAGCGGCGTACTTTTTCGGACCAATAGTCGAAATGCGCTATTCGGCGCAGACTGGCCTCGATACCTCCGATGACGATCGGTGCATCCGGATATGCCTCTCGCGCACGCTGTGCGTACACGATCACGGATCGGTCCGGTCGCTTCCCGCCCTCCCCGTTCGGGGTATAGGCATCATCACTGCGAATACGACGATCGCTCGTATAGCGATTGACCATCGAGTCCATGTTTCCGGCAGTGATACCAAAGAAAAGATTAGGTTTTCCGAGCGCACGAAACGGGTCGGCGCTGTGCCAGTCGGGCTGCGAAATGATGCCAACTCGAAAGCCCTGCGCTTCCAATAATCGGCCGATGATGGCCATCCCGAAACTCGGATGATCGACGTAAGCATCACCGGTCACGACGATCACGTCGCAGCTGTCCCATCCCAGCGCGTCCATCTCAGCACGCGACATCGGCAAGAACGGAGCGACGCCGAATCGCGCTGCCCAGTGCTTTCGATAGGTATTGATGTCGCGAGCCGTTTCCATGGCGGCGACATTAGACCACAGAGACGGCGTTTAGACAGGAACCGCCGCGGGGTTATAGGACATCAGACCTAGCGACTCCGCGCTGACGTGCTGGCCAGGCTTGAAGTTCGACTCGCGGCCAGAGTGATAGTTGAG
>JBMTZJ010000140.1:0-3858 GCA_049455515.1 Steroidobacteraceae bacterium | reverse complement strand
GATAGGTCACGCTGCCACCCGTCACCTCGTAGCCGGGTCGCCCGGCGAGCGTGTACGCGAGCGTGCTCTTGCCCGAGCCATTCGGTCCCATGATGGCATGCACTTCGCCCGCGGGGACCTCGAGGCTGAGCCCATCGAGAACCTTGCGGGCGCCGACGGAGGTCCGCAGATCTTTGATGCTGAGCATGGGCTGGGATTCGGTCATGGAAGTCTCCTGGAATACGGGCTCAGCCGACGGCGCCTTCGAGGCTGACGGCGAGTAGGTTCTGCGCTTCGACGGCGAACTCCATCGGCAATTCCTTGAAGACGCTCTTGCAGAAACCGTTGACGATCATGTTGACGGCATCTTCCTCGCTGATGCCGCGCTGCAGGCAGTAGAACAGCTGGTCTTCGCTGATGCGCGACGTGGAAGCCTCGTGTTCGACCGTAGCCGTCGGGTTTTTCACTTCCACATAAGGGAAGGTGTGCGCGCCGCAGCGCTCGCCCATCAGCAGTGAGTCGCACTGCGTGAAATTTCGGGCGCCGTGAGCCGTCGGCAGTATTTTCACGAGTCCGCGGTAGGTGTTTTGTCCGCGTCCTGCGGAGATACCCTTCGAGACGATGGTGCTGCGGGTGTTCGCACCCACGTGAATCATTTTGGTGCCGGTGTCGGCTTGCTGGCAGTGGTTGGCGAGGGCGACCGAGTAAAACTCGCCGACCGAGTTCTCGCCGCGCAACACGCAGCTCGGGTACTTCCAGGTGATCGCCGAGCCGGTTTCGACTTGCGTCCAAGAAATCTTGGCATTACGGCCGCGACACTCCCCGCGCTTGGTGACGAAGTTATAGATGCCACCGACGCCGTTCTCGTCACCGGGATACCAGTTCTGAACGGTCGAATATTTGATCTCGGCGTCGTCCATGGCGACGAGCTCGACGACCGCCGCATGCAGCTGGTTTTCGTCGCGCATCGGCGCGGTACAGCCTTCGAGATAGCTCACGTGGCTGCCTTCGTCGGCCACGATCAGCGTGCGCTCGAACTGTCCGGTCTTGGCTGCGTTGATACGAAAGTACGTCGAGAGCTCCATCGGGCAACGAACGCCTTTCGGGATGTAGACGAACGAGCCGTCCGAGAAGACGGCCGAGTTGAGGCAGGCGTAGAAGTTGTCGGTATGCGGGACGACGCTACCGAGATATTGCTCGAGGAGCTCCGGATGCTTTTGCACGGCATCCGAGAAAGAACAGAAAATGACACCCGCTTTTTCGAGTCGATCTTTGAACGTGGTGGCTACCGATACGCTGTCGAATACCGCATCGACGGCAACGCCCGCGAGTCGCGCTCGCTCGTGCAGCGGTACGCCGAGTTTCTCGTAGGTTTCGAGGAGTTTCGGATCGACCTCGTCCAGGCTCTTCGGTCCGTCCGTCTTCGCCTTGGGCGCTGAGTAGTAGGAGATCCCCTGATAATCGACCGGATTGAAGCGAACGTGCGCCCACGTGGGCTCACGCATCGTGAGCCAGTGTCGAAAGGCCTTCAGACGCCACTCGGTCAAAAATTGGGGCTCGCGTTTGATTCGGGAGATTGCGCGCACGACATCTTCATCGAGGCCCGGAGGAAGACTCTCGGACTCGATGTCGGTGACGAAGCCGTGCTGGTAACCGCGGCCGACGAGATCTTGGAGTTGAGCGTTGTCAGTCATGGGATATCAGGTATCAACCGAGTTCTGGCGCCGTAGGGCCGCCGCGGCGCGACCGCCGATGACGGGATTCAGTTCGCGCTCGAAGCCGCGTAACTCGAAATCTTTGGTGTCGAGTCCGGCGAGCTGGGCAAGGCTCACGTCGTAGAGCGAGCGACGGATGGCGAGGTTGACGCGCTGCCAAGCCTGGCCCACGCCGCAGGTGGTCTCGATCTCGCACTGACCGCGACCCGCCGAGCAGTCGGTCACCGCCACCGGTCCCTCGAGCACATCCAAAATCGCCGCCGCGGAGATGGCCTGAGCTGGTCGCGCCAGGGAGTAACCCCCGTGCAGTCCGCGGGTCGAGCGCACGAGCCCGCCGCGCTGCAGAATCTTCAGCACCTTGCTCACGGTGGGCATGCCGATCCGCGTCCGCTCGGCGAGGGCGGGGGCGCTCAGGCAAGCCTCCGGGTCCCGGGCGAGGGCGGCCAGGAGCACGGTGGCGTAGTCGGTCATTCGAGAGATGCGGATCATAAACGGGACCATTTTAGTCCAGATTAAAAATTCCTGCATTGAGGTAAACTCGCGGCCCTTCTCGCGGGTCTCAGGGATGACATGACAGCGCCGGTCGTCAAAGTCAGCGGTTTGGACTACGAAGTCGGCGGTCGGTCGATCTTCAAGGGTCTCGATTTTGAGGCCGCGCCGGGCCGTATCACGGCCGTCATGGGTCCGAGCGGCACCGGCAAGACCACGCTCCTACGGCTCATCACGGGGCAGTCGAACCCGACCCGGGGCCGAGTGGAAGTCTTCGGTCAGGATGTGGCCCAACTCGATAAACCGGGGCTCTACTCGCTGCGGCGCCGCATGGGGATGCTCTTCCAGAATGGCGCGCTGCTCACCGACCTCGATGTCTTCGAGAACGTCGCGTTTCCCGTCCGCGAGAACGCGCAACTTCCCGAAGCGGTGTTGCGCCAGCTCGTACTCACCAAGCTGCACTCGGTGGGTCTGCGCGGTGCCGCCAAGTTAATGCCGTCCGAACTCTCGGGCGGCATGGCGCGACGCGTCGCGCTCGCGCGGGCGACGGTCATGGACCCTGAGCTGCTCATCTACGACGAGCCCTTCGTCGGTCTCGATCCTATTTCGATGGGCGTGATCGTGCGCTTGATCCGTGAGCTCAACGAGGCGCTCGGCATCACGAGCATCGTCGTGTCGCACGATGTCGGCGAACTGTCGACGATTGCGCATTACAGCTACCTGCTCTCCGGGGGGCGGGCGGTCGCCTCCGGAACCCCCGAGGAATTACGCGCTAGTCCGCTCGAAGTGGTGCGTCAATTCATGAGCGGTCAGGCGGATGGTCCCGTGCCGTTCCATTATCCGGCGCCGGATTATCACAGCGAGCTACTCGGCACGCGGGGCGAACGATGATCGTCGAGTTCGTTCAGCGCGTCGGTCGGGTCGCGACGTTTCTCGGTCGCGTTCTGGTTCAGTGCGGACCGGCCTTGGCCCGTCCGCGATCGGTCGTCCATCAGATCTACAACGCCGGCGCGCGGTCTCTCGTCATCGTCATGTTGTCGGGCTTGTTCGTCGGCATGGTGCTCGGACTGCAGGGCTTCGATCTGCTGCAGCGGTTCGGCTCCGAGGATGCGCTCGGTGTGGCCGCGGCGCTCGGGCTTCTCAAAGAATTAGGCCCCGTCGTGACGGCGCTGCTCTTCGCAGGCCGCGCAGGAACGGCGCTGACGTCCGAGATCGGCCTAATGAAAGCGACCGATCAGCTCACCGCGATGGAGATGATGGCTGTTGACCCCTTGCGTTACGTCGTGGCGCCGCGATTTTTAGGCGGCGTGATCGCGATGCCCCTGCTCGTCGCCGTGTTCAACGTCGTCGGTCTTTTCGGCGCTCAGCTCATCGGCGTGCAGCTGATGGGTGTCGATCCGGGCGCGTTCTGGTCGCAGATGCAGGGTGCCGTCGAGCTCAACGACGTCAACGAAGGTATCGTCAAGAGTGTGTGCTTCGGCGTGGCCTGCAGCCTCGTCGCCGTGCACGAAGGCTTCACCGCGAGACCCACCGCGCAAGGTGTGGGACTCGCCACGACACGCACGGTCGTCATTTCTTCGGTACTGACGCTCCTGCTCGACTACATGCTCACCGCCGCTTTTTTGGGAAGGTAATCGACTATGAAACCGCAACGCTCTCTCGAGATTGGCACCGG
>JBMTZJ010000139.1:0-3879 GCA_049455515.1 Steroidobacteraceae bacterium | reverse complement strand
GAGCGTGAAGACAAGCGCGACGTCTTTGAACACGAAGGCGGATTGCAGGCGTTCGTCGGTCATCTCAATCGAACACGTCAGGCCATTCACGACCACGTGTTTTGGTTTCGCACTCAAGAAGGGCCGATCGGCGTTGAGGTCGCGATGCAGTGGAACGACTCCTATCAGGAGTCGATGTTTTGCTACACCAACAATATCCCGCAAAAAGACGGCGGCACTCACCTTGCCGGATTCCGTGCAGCCCTCACGCGAACGCTCAACGATTACATCGAAAAAGAAGGCATCGCGAAGCGCGAGAAAGTTCCGACCACCGGCGACGACTCTCGCGAGGGCCTCACGGCCATCCTCTCGGTCAAGCTGCCGGACCCAAAGTTTTCGTCACAAACCAAAGACAAGCTCGTCTCGTCCGAAGTCAAAGGTGTCGTCGAGACTGCGGTTGCTCAAAAGTTTTCGGAATTCCTGCTGGAGAAACCACAAGAAGCAAAGGCCATTGCCGGAAAAATCATCGAAGCGGCCCGTGCGCGCGAAGCCGCACGAAAAGCCCGTGAGCTCACGCGACGAAAAGGCGCGCTCGACATCGCGGGCCTGCCGGGCAAGCTGGCCGATTGCCAAGAGAAAGATCCTGCACTCTCAGAGTTGTTCATCGTCGAGGGCGACTCGGCCGGCGGTTCCGCGAAACAGGGACGCGATCGCCGTACCCAGGCCATCTTGCCGCTAAAGGGAAAAATTCTGAACGTCGAAAAGGCGCGCTTCGACAAGATGTTGTCATCGGCCGAAGTGGGCACGCTGATCACCGCGCTCGGCTGCGGCATCGGGCGCGATGAGTTTGATATCGAGAAGTTACGCTATCACCGCATCATCATCATGACGGACGCGGACGTCGACGGAAGCCACATCCGTACGCTGCTGCTGACGTTCTTCTACCGTCAATTGCCGCTGCTCATCGAGCGCGGCCATATCTACATCGCCCAGCCGCCGCTTTATAAAGTGAAGCGCGGCAAACAAGAGATGTACGTCAAGGACAACATCGAGCTCAACGCGATGCTGCTCAACGCAGCTCTCGAAGACGCTGAACTGCATCTCAACTCATCGGCGCCGCCGTTGCGAGGCGCAGGACTCGAGTCGCTCGCCCGTCATTACGTCGAAGTGCAGGGGATCATCGAGCGTTGGGCTCGCCGGTACGATGCGCGCGTGCTCGAGCAGTTGTTGTACGTGCCAGTGGTGTCGCGCAACGATTTCGATCGGCCGGAATGGCTGACCGCCTGGGCCGACGATCTCGCCGGCCGACTCAATGTCGCGGCAGACGGCAACGCGGTGTATACGCTGCAATTCCAGCCTGCGTCGGCGAGCCAAGCTATCGCCCGCATTCACGTGTCGAAGGCCGAGCACGGTAGTCGTTTCGACAAATACCTCACGCGCGATTTCTTCGACTCCTCCGAGTACCAGCGAATCGCTGCGCTTGCGAAAACCCTAGCCGGGATGATCGGCGAGGGCGCTTTCGTTCGCCGCGGCGAAGCGCGTCGTGACGTGTCGTCCTTCAAACAAGCCATCGACTGGTTGTTCGATCACGCCAAGCGCGGTCAATCTATCCAGCGGTATAAGGGTCTCGGTGAGATGAATCCCGAGCAGCTTTGGGACACGACCATCAATCCGGAAACCCGCCGACTCATGCAGGTTCGCATCGAGGACGCCGTCGCCGCGGATGAGGTGTTCACGACGCTGATGGGTGACGAGGTCGAACCGCGCCGCGAGTTCATCGAGAAGAACGCGCTCGCGGTATCCAACCTCGACGTGTAAGGGTCGCGATATCGCCGACCGAGGGTCGGAAACATGACGACCAAGCAAACCATCCTCCAATCATTGCCGGTCGGCGAGCGAGTGGGGATCGCGTTTTCAGGCGGGCTCGACACGAGCGCGGCAGTCCATTGGATGCGCACGCACGGCGCGCGGCCCTGTGCGTACACCGCGAATCTGGGCCAACCCGACGAAAGCGACTACGAGGCGATTCCCCGCAAGGCGTTGGCACTCGGTGCCGAGCACGCGCGTCTCATCGATTGCAGACACCAACTCGTCGCTGCTGGGCTCGCCGCCATCCAGAGCGGCGCGTTTCATATTTCGACTGCTGGCACGACGTACTTCAATACGACGCCACTCGGTCGCGCCGTGACGGGTACGGCACTCGTGCTCGCGATGCGCGAGGACGGTGTGGACATCTGGGGCGACGGTAGTACTCACAAGGGAAACGACATCGAGCGCTTTTATCGCTATGGGCTGTTGGCGAATCCTGCGCTGCGTATCTACAAACCGTGGCTCGACTCGCGCTTCATTGCAGAACTTGGCGGGCGCCGCGAGATGTCGGCTTATCTCGCCAAAGCCGGACTCGACTATCACATGAGCGCGGAGAAAGCCTACTCGACCGATTCGAATCTGCTCGGCGCGACTCATGAAGCCAAGGATCTCGAGCTTCTGAGTCGAGGCGTGCATATCGTCGAGCCCATCATGGGCGTGGCGTTCTGGCGCGATGACGTCGTCATCCAGCGCGAAACGGTGAGTCTGCGGTTTGAAGCCGGGCGCCCGGTGTCGATCAACGGTCAAAGTTTTCCTGACGATCTGGCGCTCTTCGAAGAGGCGAACCGAATTGGCGGGCGCCATGGGCTCGGCATGAGCGATCAGATCGAAAATCGGATCATCGAAGCGAAGAGCCGAGGAGTCTACGAAGCCCCGGGCATGGCGTTGTTGTTCATCGCCTACGAGCGTCTCGTCACCGCAATCCACAACGAAGACACGATCGAACAGTACCGCACTGACGGACGACGCATCGGGCGACTCCTTTACCAAGGCCGCTGGTTCGACCCGCAGTGTCTGATGTTGAGAGAAAGCGCCCAGCGCTGGATCGCGCGCGCGATCACGGGGGAAGTCACGCTCGAGCTTCGCCGCGGAAACGACTGGTCGATGCTCGATACCACGGGACCGGCCCTCAGCTACCACCCCGAGCGCCTCACTATGGAAAAAGGCGAGGGCATGTTTACGCCCGAGGACCGCATCGGTCAGCTCACGCTGCGCAACATGGACATTGCCGACACACGCGAGAAGTTGCAGGTCTATGGCGAAGCGGGATTACTTGATCGTGATCCGACGCGGCTGCCCTGAAACCCGCAGCGATTATTCAATCACGCATCGGCTGTAAGGCTTCTGAAAGCCGATGCTGCAAGGCCAGAGACGGGAGCCCCACCAGATCGCGTGGCACTTCGCGCACGATATGTTGCTGCGTCGATTTCGGCAGATGGCTACGGACTTCCGCCAGAAAACGTGGCGCGGCTACCAAGACCAGCCCTCGACCGTTGTTCTCGCGAGCCGCCATCGTGATGCGCTCGGCCAGTTGGCGCGCGAATTGTTCGACGGCGTGCTGCTTGTGACTTCGGCGGGCATGCAAACTCGTTCGACGAGTGCCTGCGCCGCCGCCCAGACGACCGGACCGCATCGCCATGCGTCCTGGGGCATCGGCGCCGAGATCCCGGTCGTGAGGCCCCGTGAACGAATTCTCCAAAGTTTCCAGCGCGCGCGGTGCCGCGCCGGGTTGACTCAATTCGAATACGGTCGCGTGCCGCGTATCCGCGACGAATACCGTATAACCGCTCATCGAGGCGGTCTCACTGTAGAGGCGATCTGATCCATGTCTGACAAAGTGTTCATTTCCGCGGACTCCTTGTTGGCCGACTCCTTCGAGTTGGCGGCCAAAGTGTTGGCGAGCGGCTATCGTCCCTCGTTCCTGGTGGCGCTCTGGCGTGGTGGCGCACCCATCGGCATCGCCGTGCAGGAATGGCTGGAATACCGGGGACTGCGCACGGACCACATCACCGTACGAACCTCGAGCTACAC
>JBMTZJ010000138.1:0-3894 GCA_049455515.1 Steroidobacteraceae bacterium | reverse complement strand
AATCGGCCGCAGCACTCGCCGAGAACCCCGATCGCGAGGAGATCCTGCTCGACCTCGAGCAGGCGGTCGCCGACCAGTGCCGACGTCGTCTACCGCCGCAGGCAACTGTCATCACCCTGGCCGAACTCGGACCCGCCCTCGAGGAGATCGGGCCGGTCAGCGTGCCCACCAGCGAAGAGGGCCGCGCCAAAGAAAAGATCGCGACCGAGACCGGACCGGTTCTACAGCAAATCAGTCAGGGTGCGTGGGTGAGCGGCGTATGCCTCGGGCTTGCGCGTTATCTCAGGGCAGAGGTAACGCTCATCCGCGTGATCGCACTCGCCCTGTTGTTCGTCACCGGAGGCTCGGCGGCATTGGTCTACGCCGTGTTCGCCGCATTGCTGCCGTTTGCGGAGATCGACCCACAGGGCCCACCCCCGGGAAAAATTCCGGCCAAGCTCCGCGAATGGATCGAGTCCATTCGCCGAAGAATTCTACGCGCCGTCCAATAGCTTCGCGTGGCTGCCCGCAGCGCTGCCGGCCGCTCAGCGAATGACGTGCCACTCGGTTTGTCGGCCCGCGAGGTACACCACCCGCTCGCCATCAAAGAGCGCATCTTGTTCGAGCTTCATCTGCACGAGCTGTCCACCCCACTCTGGAACGGCCTGTTTGATGTTGCCCTCGATCGCGTAAACGGTATTCGGATGAAGCGGCCAGTCGCCTTGCACGGGCGTCGGTCCTTGGTTGTCCCACATCCCGATCGTCGGACCCGGCGCATGGCCGAACATTCCAAGCGGATGGGTGTAGACGCTTGCCGCGATTCGCGCCTTGCTCGCCGCAGCGCGAGTGAGAGCGAGCACCTCGTTGCCCGTGCGGCTCTTCGCGAAGTTCTCGGTCAAAAGATCCTGCCAGCGATTACCGGTTTGCATCGCCGCCTTCAGGCCTGCGGGAACGTCGGTCTCGCCGAGTCGCGCCACGTAGCCCATTTCTTGAGTATCGGTGCAGAGCTTGAGGTAACAGATGCCCACATCGGTGTGCAGCACGTCACCGGGCTCGATCACGCCGCTGTCGCCACAGAATGGCGCGTCGGCTTCGCAGGCTACGCCCTGACGCTGACGATTCACATCGGGAAAAAACCAGATCGGCAAACCCAAACTCTCGAAACGCCCACGGATGTACCACGCGACGTCCTGCGTGGTGGTCACGCCCGGCGTGATGACGCGGCTGCTGAACGCTTCGGCAATGACACCGCGAGCGATAGCGACGATATGCGGGTAGACGGCGAGCTCCGAAACCGTCCTCGTCTCGAGCCAGCGCACGACGAGAGGCTCTGCCGGTACGAGTCGCGAGGCGAACTCGCCAGGCAGCACCTCGCGTAAACGCGCATGCAAGGCCGAGGTCAGTCCGTCGGCCACGGGCCACTCTCGCGAAACGTTGATGCCGATGCGCTTCGGATTGCGGCTGACGATGACTTCGGCAAGCGCTTTCCACTGCGCATCGAGATCGCCTCCGGCCCATGCCGAAGAATAGGGCTCGCCCAGTGGGTAACGATTGACGGATAAACGCGCGACGCTGCCATCAGCTTGGCGATGAAAGACGAGCATCGTCGTCCGGCGCGCTGCAAAACTCGGTTGAGGCACGAGGGTGAAATACACGGGATCTTCCGCGTACTCGCGATTGATCACGAGCCACATGTCGAGGTCGGTTTCCGCCATCAGCTGTGGCAGCAAGGTCTCGAGTCGCTCCCGGACCATTCGGTTCTCGGGCTCTACCCGCTCGCGCGTCGACAGCACGGCGAACGCATCGACGGACTCGAAAACTCGACCCTGCGCGGGCTCGGCGCCTGCGCCCTTCCCCGTCGCGAGTGCCGCAGATGACGCCAGCAGCGCCCCGATCAAACCCGCTCCGACCGTCGTATGCCAACGAAGCATGTGTCGCCCTCAAAAATTGCGTGGAAATCGCGGGCGAATCATAGGTGGCCTTTGGGGATATGGCCACTTAGGCCGAGGGTCGATAGATAAAATCTATCGGCAATATCTGATCTATCGATTGGGCAAACCCTCGTTTCTGGCCCATTATTCGCGCCGCGCTGCCGGAGTGCGGCGCGTTGCAACCCTCTCCACTATCGATAGGAAGTCACATGTCCCTGATCAACACCGCCGTCAAGGCATTCAAAGCCACCGCTTACCACAACGGTAAGTTCGTCGAAGTCACCGACCAGTCGCTCAAGGGTAAGTGGTCCGTGTTCTTCTTCTACCCGGCCGATTTCACCTTCGTCTGCCCGACGGAGCTCGGTGATCTCGCCGACAACTACGCCACCTTCAAGTCGCTCGGCGTCGAGATCTACGGCGTGTCGACCGACACGCACTTCACGCACAAGGCGTGGCACGACACCTCGGACACGATTCGCAAGGTTCAGTACCCGCTCGTCGGTGACCCGACTGGCGCGATTACCCGCAACTTCGGCGTGATGATCGAAGAAGAAGGCCTCGCGCTGCGCGGCACCTTCGTGATCAACCCGGAAGGCGTGATCAAGCTGTGCGAGATCCACGACAACGGTATCGGCCGTGACGCCAAGGAGCTCCTGCGCAAAGTTCAGGCTGCTCAGTACGTCGCCAAGAACCCGGGTCAGGTGTGCCCGGCCAAGTGGACTCCGGGTGCGGAGACGCTGAAGCCGTCACTCGATCTCGTCGGCAAGATCTAAGAAATGCCGCTCCACTCATCGGATAGTCTCGATGCTCGATGAAGCTCTCCAGTCCCAGTTGCGGGCCTATCTCACGAAGATAGTCCAGCCCGTCGAGCTGATCGCGTCTCTCGATGAGTCGCAGGGTGCGCAGGAGATGCGCACGCTGCTCGAGACGATCGCCAGCCTGACCGACAAGGTGTCGGTCAGGCTGGACGGTCAAAACGCTCGTCGTCCATCGTTCCAAATTCGTCGTCAGGGCGCGGAATCTGCGTTGCACTTTGCGGCCGTGCCGCTCGGCCACGAGTTCACGTCGCTCGTCCTCGCGCTGCTCTGGAGCGGCGGGCATCCGCCGAAGGCGGACGATGCAAGCCTCGAGACGATCCGCAGCCTGTCCGGCCCGCTGCGTTTCGAAGTTTTCATGTCGCTGTCCTGTCACAACTGCCCGGACGTCGTGCAGGCACTGACGTTGATGGCCGTGATCAACCCGAGCGTCGAGACGGTAGTGATCGACGGCGCGCTCTATCAGGACGAAGTGACGGCGCGTCAGGTCATGGCTGTGCCCATGGTATTCCTCAACGGTGAGCTGTTCGGTTCGGGGCGAATGAGCCTCGAAGAAATTCTCGCCAAGCTTGACTCCAACAGTGCCGAAAAAGAGCGAGCAAAAATCGATGCCAAGGCGCCCTACGACGTATTGATCGTCGGCGGTGGTCCTGCTGGCGCCGCGGCAGCAGTCTATGCGGCGCGCAAAGGTCTTCGCACCGGCATTGCTGCCGAACGCTTCGGCGGACAGACCAACGATACGCTCGGTATCGAGAACTACATTTCAGTGCTCGAGACCAACGGCCCGAAATTCGCGACCGACCTCGAGGCGCACGTGCGTCATTACGACGTCGAGATCATGAATCTGCAGCGTGCCGACAAGATCACGCCGCCGACGAAGCCGGGCGACCTCGTCGAGGTCACGATGAGCCATGGTGGCGTACTGCGCTCGCGCTCGGTCATTCTCGCCACGGGCGCACGCTGGAAGAACGTCAACGTTCCGGGCGAGCAGGAATACCGAAATCGCGGCGTCGCCTACTGCCCGCACTGCGATGGCCCGCTTTTCAAGGGGAAACGCGTTGCCGTGATCGGCGGAGGCAACTCCGGCGTCGAGGCGGCCATCGACCTCGCGGGCGTCGTCGGACATGTGACGGTCGTCGAGTTCGCCGATCAGCTCAAGGCTGACGCCG
>JBMTZJ010000137.1:0-3945 GCA_049455515.1 Steroidobacteraceae bacterium | reverse complement strand
GAAAGACCCGCGTGCCTTCGCCGCGCTGCGGCAGGTTAGGCATGTTGAACACCAAAACTCCCCCGGTATTGGAGGTCGCGACGTTGTCGTACACATCGGCACGTCGGGAGTTTTCGATCTCGATACCCGCGACGTTGAACCGAGCGGTATTACGACGCACCACGATATCTTCCGACTGGCCCACGTAAATCCCCGCATCCGATGCGCCGATGACGAGGCAGTCTTCGATGAGCACGTGACGTGTGCGGACGGGGTATAGCCCGTAGGCGCCGTTCGAGGTACTCGGCCCTCCCGTCCACTCGATGCGCAACCCGCGTAGCGTGATGCGCTCGCCCTCGTTGACTTTGACCCCATCTCCACGGGTGTCTTCGATCGCCAAATTCTCGAGAGTGAAGTCGCTCGCGTTGACGAGCAAGCCTTCGGCGCCCACTTTTTGACCCTTGAACGACAACACGGTCTCATTCATTCCCGCGCCGCGGATCGTGACGCCACTCACCCGAAGACTCAGGCTGCGATCGAGCACGTAACGGCCGGCGGGGATCTCGATGATCTCGCCAGGTTTCGCATCGATCAGTCGCGACTGCAGTTCACGCTGGAAATTGTCGTCCACCGCCCGCTGCGGTTTCGAGCAGGCGGCAAGGAAGAGCGCTGCCATGACGACCATGACCACTCGAAAGCGAGTTCCCGTACTCATTTGACCCCCTAAACCATCGCCTGAGCGAGATCGGACTTCAGATCCTCGACATCCTCCAATCCGATCGACAGTCGAATCGTCCCCGGACCGATTCCCGAGACTACAAGATCTTCGGGCGATAAATCTTTGGGCTGTATCATCTGCGGCGGCATCGCCAAGGATTCGGTCGACCCGAAACTCGGCGTGCGCGCAAAGAGCTGTAGCGCCTCGGTAAACTGCCGGCCTGCCTCGTAGCCGGCCACCAGATCGAAACAAATCACCGCACCGAAATCCCGCATTTGTCGTCGAGCCAATTCGGCTTTGGGATTAGATGGAAGGCCCGGGTAACGGACCCGCGCACAGGCGGGATGTTTTTCCAGAAATTCTGCGATCGCCAATGCATTGGTCGACTGTTGCCGATATCGGACGAAATAGGTCTTCAGTCCGCGCACCATGATCGAGGCGGACAGCGCATCGAGATGTGCGCCAAAGAGCCGGAAATCGCTGCGCAGTTGATCGATGAGTTCATGCCGCGCGATCACCGCGCCGCCCATCACATCACCCGCGCCGGTGGCAAACTTGGTGAGACTGTGCACGAATACGTCGATATCGAACTCGCCGTGCTGATGAAATCCCGCGGCCGTATTGTCGATGACTGTCAGCGCACCGTGCGCCCGCGCCAAACGGGTGATCGCACCGATATCCGCGATTTTATTGATGGGGTTGGTCGGGCTTTCGAACCAGACGAGTCGGGTTTTACGCGCCGCGAGCGTCCGCTCGAGACCCTCGAGGTCGTCGATGGAAAGCATCGAGTGGGTCACCCCGAAACGCGCGAGCAGACCGCTAATGATCTGCCGCGTCGGGCCGTAGCCCTCGGTGAAAAATACGACGTGATCCCCTGCTTTCGTGAGCGCCACCAGCGTTTGAGCGACCGCGTTGACCCCTGAGGCGGTCACCATGCAATCGTCCCGACGCTGTAGCTGCGCGAGCATGAGTTCGAGCTGTCGCACCGAGGGATTGGAAAGCCTCGAATAAAAAAACCCGGGTCGCTCGCCGCGCGCGATCCGCTCGCTCTCGCGTACCGTATCCGTCTCCCATTTGACGTTCTGGAAGATCGGAAGATTCAGCGGGTGATTGTCATCCGGCAGTTCGATCGCCGGCGGGTGGTTAACCCGTGTTTCGTCTTTCATTCGATCGGTCAGCTGGCGCTGCGGGCCATCTGCTCCTCGCGCCGCCGACGCTTTTCTTCGCGCTTCATGTAGAGCGTCGAGAGCACGACCCCGGTCGCCACGATCAACACCATGATCGTCGCCAGCGCATTGATATCGGGACTGACCCCTCGTCGGACTCGCGAGAAGATCTCCATGGGCAAGGTCGAGGAACCCGGCCCCGAGACGAACTGTGAAATGACGACGTCGTCCCAGGACAGCGTGAATGCCAGCAACCAACCCGAAACGAGGGCCGGCACGATCAACGGCAGCGTAATTCGAAAGAACACCGTCGCCGGCTTCGCGCCGAGGTCGAGCGCAGCTTCTTCGAGCGCATCATCGAAACCGGCGAGGCGCGACTGTACGACCACCGTGACGTACGCCATCGCGAACGTGATGTGCGCGATGGTGATCGTCAGCATGCCCCGCCCTTCGGGCCAGCCGATGAGCTGCTCGAGCGAGACGAACAGCAGGAGCATCGCGATGCCCGTGATGACCTCGGGCATGACGAGCGGTGCCGTCGTCATCGCCGACAAAAACGCGCGACCCTTAAAGGGACCGAAACGAGTGAGCACGAGTCCGGCGAGCGTCCCGAGGATGACGGCGCCGGTCGCCGTCATGGCGGCGATTTGCACACTGATCCAAGCGGCCCCGAGGAGCTGATCGTTTTCGAGCAGTCTCACGTACCAGCGCAAGGTGGGCGAGTTCTCTGCATCCCACACCGTCACGAGGCGCGAGTTGTTGAACGAGAACACCATCATCGAGAGGATCGGGATGTATAAAAACGCGAGCCCGAGCCCGAGCATGCCGTTACGGAACCAGCCCCGGCTGTTCATGGCCCCGTCCTCATCGTTTGGCGGCCTCGAGTTCGCGGCGCTGGTAGCGCTGGAACAACAGAATCGGCAACAGCAACATCAGCAGAAGCACTATCGCCACCGCACTCGCGACCGGCCAGTTTCGGGCGCCAAAGAATTGCGCCGACAGCACGGTCCCGATCATGAGCTGATCCGTACGGCCGAGTAGCGAGGGAATGACGAACTCACCCACTGCCGGGATGAAGACGAGAAGACAGCCCGCGACGATTCCGGGCATCGAGAGTGGCAAGGTGATCTTGAAAAACGCCTTCATCGGCGAGGCGCCGAGATCTGAGGCCGCCTCGAGCAGCGTGAGATCGTGCTTCTCGAGATTGGAATAGAGCGGCAGAATCATGAACGGCAGATACGAATAGACGATACCGATGTACACCGCGAAGTCGGTGTAGAGCAAGGTGAGCGGCTGATCGATCACACCCAGCGCCATCAGCGTGTTGTTGATGACGCCATTGGTCTTGAGCAAACCGATCCAGGCATAGACGCGTAACAAGAAAGACGTCCAGAACGGCAAGATGATCAGCATCAAAAAAAGATTTCGGGTGCTCGGTTCGCATCGAGCGATGGCATAAGCCATCGGGTAGCCGACGAGCAAGCAAAGCACCGTCGAAATGGCGGCCACCTTGACCGAATAAACGAAAGTACTGAGATACAGTGAATTTTGCAGCAGTGCTTGGTAGTTCGAGAGATTCAGCGTCGCCACGAAACGCTGGGTCTCCTCCACCCACGCGATGAGCGGCGCGTACCCCGGCTGGATCGGCTGCATCCAGGAAAACGAGATTTTGAAGACGATCAGAAACGGGATCGCAAAGAACAGCAGCAGCCAAACGTACGGAACGCCGATGACGAGCCGCTTGCCGGCCAAAGAATGCAGCGTAGCCAGCGCCTTGTTCACGGGCTTAAATCGTCAAGACCACGGGACTGGAGGGGTGCCAGCTGAGGTACACCGCCTCTTCCCAGACGATGCGCTCGTCGGCGTGGCGCTCGACGTTCGGAATGGTCACCCTCACCATGCGACCGGATTCGAGACGCACCAGATAGACCGACAAATCGCCCATGTAAGCGATTTCCTTGACGATGCCGCGCGCGACGTTTTCGGCACCTGCGGGCGCCGATCGAGACATCTCCATTTTCTCGGGACGAATCGCCACCGCCACCTTCGACTCGGGCGGTGCGCTGATGCCGTGATTTACGT
>JBMTZJ010000136.1:0-4013 GCA_049455515.1 Steroidobacteraceae bacterium | reverse complement strand
AACGTGTCGTAAATGCAGGCCCAGATCACAGCTGCCAACAGAATTAGCCATCCCACCAGCGGAACGGTTCCCCGCGTGGCCATGAAAGCCATCGGCGCTGCCCATCCGAAGGCGAGACCTAGATACACCTGAGGCGCCGGAAAGAATCGCTTGAAGAGCGGATAAGTGGCCAACAATCCGGCCGCTACAAAAGAGAGTAAGACGGTGTTCGTGTCGAGCTGCAGCACCAGCGCGAGTGCGAGCAGCATGAGCACGACGAACAGCGCGATCGCCTCGTAAGGTGAGATACGTCGTGCGGCGAGAGGCCGCTCTCGCGTGCGCGCGACGTGCGGATCGAAGTTTCGGTCAGCAAAATCATTGATGATGCAGCCGGCTGAGCGTGTGAGCAGCGTGCCCAGTACGAACACGACCAATAGCAGCGGGTCAGGAATTCCGCCCGATCCGATCCAGAGCGCCCAAAGCGCAGGCCACAGCAGCAAGAGTGTCCCGATCGGCCGATTGAGCCGCGTCAGCAAGGCGTATTCGCGCAGACGTCGGCTTAGCGCAGACGATCGGATGGCCATACGCTAACGAGGCGCTCGAGCGCGATCGGTAACGCGCTGACCGATGCCGGGCAGAAACACTTCGTAGAGATCGAACGGCGCATGGTCCACGATGAAAGCCGAGTGTCGGACCCAAACGGGTTGCGCGGTTAGACCGGCGTGCCGCAGCGCGCGATCGGCAAGCCAGCTATCCGGATACAGCTGCGCGTAACGAAACTCTTCACGCGTCAAACGTTCGCGACCATGAAGCGCCTCACCCAGAGTGCGGTTGCCGATCTGACCGAGCCAGGGTTGAGCCTGCAACGTCGCTGCAGGAACTCTCGTGTGGGCAAACATCCAGACGACGCCGTCGCAGCTCATGTCGATCTCGCGAACGTGCGCGTCACCGATCATGCCTTCGTGCAAGCAATGCATGGCGAAGCCATCGCCTGCGGCTTCGCGGATTCTTTGGGTCAGCAAACCCGGAGTGAGTAGCCACGACCGCAAAGCCGCGTCACCGACGTAACAGTTGAGCGCGCTTCCTGGCAACCACATCGCTGCGGCCGGCACTGCAGGGGGAAGAGAAGTTGTATCAGCCGATGCGGCCATAGCGTTCGTCCGTTCCGATCCATCGTTGGGTCAGGGGCGCGATTCTATCTTGGTGGGAGGCGAGCAGAATTTCGGCGGCCTCCTGCACCCGCGGCAAGAGATCGGCATCACGTATGAGATCTGCGACCCGCATCCGTGCGAGACCCGTTTGTCGCGTTCCGAGTAATTCGCCGGGCCCACGAAGTTCGAGATCACGCCGGGCGATCTCGAAGCCGTCGTTGCTCTCGCGAATGGCGTTGAGTCGAGCGCGAGCGAGTGGACCGAGCGGCGCCCTGTACAGCAGCACGCAGCCGCTCTCTCGGGAACCACGACCTACGCGTCCGCGAAGTTGGTGCAACTGCGCGAGACCCATACGCTCGGCATTCTCGATCACCATGAGCGTCGCGTTCGGAACATCGACGCCGACTTCGATCACGGTTGTCGCGACCAGCAAGTTAATTTTTCCGGCCTTGAAGGCCATCATCGTGGCGTCTTTCTCTTTCGGTTTCATCCGGCCATGCACGAGACGTACGACGAGATGAGGTAGTGCTTCGGCGAGTACGGCAGCAGTTTCTTCCGCAGCCTGACACTGAAGTTCTTCCGATTCTTCGATGAGCGGGCACACCCAGTAGGCCTGACTGCCGTCCCGGCAGGCCGCGTCGATTCGCGCGACGACCTCATCACGCCGCGTTTCCGCTGCCACAACGGTTTTGACCGGCGTACGACCCGGCGGGAGTGCGTCGATGACGGAGACGTCGAGGTCGGCATAGGCCGTCATCGCGAGCGTTCGCGGAATAGGTGTCGCCGTCATGATGAGTTGGTGAGGATGCCTGCCGCTTGTTTGCCCTTTCTCTGCAAGACGCATTCTTTGCTGCACACCGAATCGGTGTTGCTCGTCCACGATCACCAATGCGAGATCGCGAAACTGCATGCCTTCCTGAAAAAGAGCGTGGGTGCCCACCACGATCTGCACATCGCCTGAGGCTACGGCCTCGAGAGCGCTGCGCCGCGTTCGCGCCGGCTGCGAACCCGACACCAGTGCGACCGTTATTCCGAGCGGACGAAACCAGGCGTCCAAATTTCTTTGATGCTGTTCGGCGAGCAACTCGGTTGGTGCCATGAGAGCGGCCTGTCGTCCGCTCCCCACGGCACGAGCAGCTGCCGCCGCGGCCACCACCGTCTTGCCGCACCCCACGTCGCCCTGAACGAGGCGAACCATCGGACGCTCGTCGACGAGGTCGGCGTCGACCTCCTGAAGTACGCGCTGTTGTGCAGCCGTCAACGAGTAGGGAAGGGCGGCGATGAACCGGGCTTCGAGACCTTTTGGATCATCGAGCGGCCACGCCGGATCTGTTCGGGTGGCTTCGCGAAGTCGTCGCATCACGGTCTGGTGCGTGAGCAGCTCCTCAAAAGCCAATCGTCTTTGAGCGGGATGTCGACCCGCCTCGAGTTCGTCGAGCGCCGCATCCACGGGCGGCCGATGGACATATCGCAGCGCATCGCGAAGAGGCGGCAGACCGAGCGGAGCGATGATCGAGGTTGGCAGCCAGTCGCGAACGCCCGAGGTGTCGAGTTCGCGCAAAGCCTGGTTGATGAGCATTCGCAAGCGTCCCTGACTGACGCCTTCGGTGGCGGGATAGACCGGCGTCAGGGAATCTTCGAGTGGCGCACGGTCGTCGAAGATTCGCCGATATTCGGGATGAACCATTTCCAAACCGAGCGGGCCTCGACGGACTTCGCCGAAGCAGCGGATGCGCGTGCCGCGTGCGAGACCCTCCTGTTGTGCACCAGAGAAATAAAAAAATCGCAGCGTGATAAATCCGGAGCCGTCGGCGATGCGACAGAGCATCTGTCGACGCCGACGGAACACGACTTCGGTCAGCTGAACTTCCCCCTCGACGACCGCTCGGTGACCGGAGAGCAGGGAGCCGATCGGTTGAACGCGAGTTCGATCCTCGTATCTCGTGGGCAGCACGAAAAGAAGATCTTGGACGGTCGTCACGCCGAGCACGGCAAGGCGAGCGGCCAGCGCATCCCCGACACCACGCAGTGCCGTGACGGGGCGTTGTTCTCGAGGTTCAGTCAAGGTGCAGGATGCAATCGACCTCGACCCTCGCCCCTTTCGGCAGCTGCGATACACCGAGCGCCGCACGCGCTGGCCAAGGCTGCGGGAAGTAGGTCGCCATCACTTCGTTCACTTTTGCGAAGTTGGAGAGGTCGGTGAGGAACACGGTGACACGAACCGCATGCTTGAGCGATCCGCCTGCCGCCTTGGCGACCGCAGACAGATTGTCGAAGACACGACGGATTTCAGCCTCGATGTCGCCGCTGACGAGCTCGCCTGTGGCGGGATCGAGTGGGATCTGACCGGAAATATAAACGGTCGGTCCGACGCGCACGGCTTGCGAGTAGGTGCCGATGGCTTGCGGTGCATCGGGCGTATTGATGATCTGTCGAGTCATATCTTCAACCTCATTCGTCGCGGGTTTTGACCGCAAGTGTACGCGAGAGCCGCAAGACGTCGGGCATGCGGCGGATGACCCGCATCACGCTGGCGAGATGTTGGCGGTCACGAACCCTGACCTCGAAAACGAGGACCGAGGTGTCGGTATCGCGCTCTTCCAATTCGACGTGATCGATGTTGGTCTCTGTTCCTGCAATGGCTGAGGCCACCGCTGCGAGAACACCCATTCGATTCTGAACCTCGACGCGCAGCTCGCAGCCGAACATACGACCTGGCTGCTCCGCCCAGGTGACCGAGATCCATTTCTCCGGATGCTTGCGGTAGTCGTCTACGTTCGCACAGTCCTCGCGATGGACGATGATGCCGCGCCCACTCGAGAGGTAGGCGAGAATCGGGTCGCCCGGCACGGGGAAACAGCATCGCGCGTAACTGACGAGTAG
>JBMTZJ010000135.1:0-4081 GCA_049455515.1 Steroidobacteraceae bacterium | reverse complement strand
CAAGGATTTACCGACGTTGACGCCGGTGGCCGCGAGGAAAGTATTCGCGATACCACCCCCCACGATGAGCTTATCGACCTTCGACAGGAGCGACTCGAGCACCGTCAACTTAGTCGACACTTTTGATCCGGCGACAATCGCGACGAGTGGACGCGCAGGCTTCGCGAGTGCGCGCTCGAGCGCTTCGAGTTCTCCGACGAGCAAAGGGCCCGCGCAGGCGATCGGCGCAAAACGCGCGACGCCGTGGGTGCTCGCCTCGGCGCGATGCGCCGTACCGAAGGCATCCATGACGTACACGTCGCACAATGCCGCCATACGCCGCGACAAGGTCTCGTCGTCTTTTTTCTCACCTTTATTGAAGCGCACGTTTTCGCAGAGCACGACCTCACCCGGCTCGCAGCGGACGCCATCCAACCAATCGCTCACGAGACGGACCGGCTGACCGAGGAGTTCGGTCAGACGCGCGGCTACCGGCGCGAGCGAGTTCTCAGCAGAGAACTCGCCCTCTTTGGGACGTCCGAGATGCGACAGCAAGATCACGCGCGCTCGTTTCGCGATCGCGTGACGAATGGTCGGTAGCGATGCACGAATACGCGCATCGCTCGTGATCGACCCACCCTCGAGCGGCACGTTCAAATCCTCGCGAATCAGCACGCGCTGACCCGCAAGGTCAAGATCGGTCATCCGCAACACGTTCATCAGGTCGCGCCCTCAGCCGGCCTTGGACCACGCGAGCGTGGTGTCGAGCATGCGGTTCGAGAAGCCCCACTCGTTGTCGTACCAGGAACACACCTTGACGAGATTGCCGCCGATGACCTTCGTCATCGTCGCGTCGTACGTCGACGAATGCGCATCGTGGTTGTAGTCGATCGACACGAGCGGCGCCTCGGTGTACGCGAGTACACCCTTGAGCGGGCCTTCGGCAGCCGCCTTCATGAGGCTGTTGATCTCGGCCACCGTCGTCGCGCGCTTTGGCGTGAAGGTGAGATCGACCAACGAGACGTTGATCGTCGGCACGCGTACGGCAAAGCCATCGAACTTACCCTTGAGCTCGGGCAAGACGAGTCCTACAGCCGCGGCCGCACCGGTCTTCGTCGGGATCATCGACATCGTGGCCGACCGCGCACGGCGCAGATCGGAATGGTAAACGTCGGTGAGCACCTGATCGTTGGTGTACGCATGGATGGTCGTCATCAGCCCACTCTCGATGCCGATGTTCTCCTGCAGCACCTTCGCCATCGGCGCAAGGCAATTGGTCGTGCAGGACGCGTTGGAGATGACGGTCATCGAAGACTTGAGCACGTTGTGATTCACACCATAGACGACCGTCGCATCGACATCGTCGCCGCCCGGCGCCGAGATGACGACTTTCTTGGCGCCCGCGGCGATGTGCGCCGAGGCCTTGGCCTTGCTCGTGAACAGGCCCGTGCACTCGAGCACGACATCGACCCCGAGCTCGCCCCACGGAAGCTTCGACGGATCGCGCTGCGCGACGACGCGAATGCGATCGCCGTTGACCACCATGGCATCTCCGTCGACCGTCACCTCGCCCGGAAACCGACCGTGCGCCGTGTCGTAGCGCGTCAGGTGGGCATTGGTGTTCGCATCACCCAAATCATTGATTGCCACGATCTGGATGTCCTGGCGACGCGCGCCTTCGTAAAGTGCACGCAGCACATTACGTCCGATGCGACCGTAACCGTTGATGCCCACCTTGATTGCCATGATGCGTTGTCCTCTTTGAAGTTCTTTGAATGTTCTTCGATTTCAGCCGATGAGTAGGTTGTCGAGCGCACGGCTGATGTGTGCAGTCGTCAATCCGTAGTGCTCGAAGAGTGCGGCGGCCTTGCCAGAGGCGCCGAAGCGGTCGATACCGATCACGCAGCCACCGCCGCCGACGTACTTCCACCAACTCTGCGAGGCCGCAGCCTCGATGGCGAGTCGTCGGCTCACCGCCTTCGGTAGCACCTGCTCGCGCCACGCCGCATCTTGCGCGTCGAAGACGTCGGTCGAGGGCATCGAGACGAGTCGAACGCGACGTCCCGCCGCATTGGCGGCACGTACCGCCTCTGCGGCCGGCGCGACTTCACTACCTGTCGCGATGATGATCGCCTCGGGCAGTGTACCGGCGGCGAGCTCAGGCTCGATGAGCACGTACCCGCCACGACGAATCTGTTCGATCTGCGCGGGGGTGCGCGGTTGCTGTGGCAACGCCTGTCGCGTCAGCACGAGACAGCTCGGTCCGTCGTGGCGCTCGATCCCTGCAATCCAAGCGACCGCGGTCTCCGTGGCGTCACACGGACGCCAGAGGCCGAGGTTCGGCATGGCGCGCAAACTTGCGAGGTGCTCGATCGGCTGATGCGTCGGCCCATCCTCGCCCAATCCGATGGAGTCGTGCGTGTAGACGAGCAACACGCGCTGATGCATGAGTGCCGCAAGGCGAACGGCGTTGCGCGCGTAATCGGAGAACACCAAAAACGTGCCGGCATACGGAATGAAACCACCGTGCAGCGCGAGGCCGTTCATCATCGCCGTCATGGCGAACTCGCGAACGCCGTAATACACGTAATTGCCCGACACGTCGGCTGGCGTCACCGCCTTCGAGTCTTTACGGAGCGTGTTGACGGAGCCCGTCAAATCGGCTGAGCCGCCGAGCAGCTCGCCCATTCCGGCGCCGATGGAATTAAGTACCCCTTGCGACGACGCACGTGTGGCCTGCGCAGCGCCGACAGCTGCCGCCGCCGCCATCGCCGCATCGCGTAACTGCGACCAGTTCGCCGGCAACTCGCCACGCATCCGACGCTCAAATTCCGCAGCCAGCGCCGGAAACTCGCGCTTGTAGCGACTGAAGCGCCGCTTCCAAGATTTTTCGGCGCGAGCGCCACGCTCTCGCTGATCCCAGGCCTCGCGGACGTCGGCGGGAATGACGAAGGGCTCATGATTCCAGCCGAGAGCAGCGCGCGTCGCGGCGATCTCGTCAGCACCGAGCGGCTCACCATGCGTCGACTTGCTGCCTTGTTTGTTCGGCGCGCCGAACCCGATCACGGTGCGCGCACAGATCAGCGACGGTTGTTTTCGGTTGGCCTTGGCACGCTTCAGCGCCTTGGAAACGGCATCGCGATCGTGACCGTCGATATCTTTGATGACCTGCCAACCGTAGGCGGCAAATCGCTTCGCCGTATCGTCGGCCATCCAATCCTTGACCTTGCCGTCGATCGAAATTCCGTTGTCGTCGTAAATACAAATGAGCTTGCCGAGCCCCAAGGTACCCGCGAGCGAGGCGGCCTCGTGAGAGATGCCCTCCATGATGCAACCGTCACCGAGGAACACGTACGTGTGATGATCGACGATGTCGTGACCGGGGCGATTGAACTCGGCGGCGAGCAGTCGCTCGGCGAGCGCCATGCCGACGGCCGTGGCGACACCTTGTCCGAGCGGACCCGTCGTGGTCTCGATACCGATCGCCTGATCGTGCTCGGGATGGCCCGCCGTGCGCGAGCCGAGCTGCCTGAAATCTTTGATGTCGTCGATCGTGAGCGGATGACCGGTCAGATGCAGCACCGAGTACAACAGCATCGACGCATGTCCGTTCGAGAGCACGAATCGGTCCCGATCGACCCAGCGCGGATTGGCCGGGTTGTAGTCCATGATGTCTCGCCAAAGAACTTCGGCGATATCCGCCATGCCCATCGGCGCACCCGGATGGCCCGAGGCGGCACGCTGAACCGCATCCATGGAAAGAGCGCGAACGGCGTTCGCGAGGAGACGGTGTTGCGACATGGAAAACCCGGGTTGTTTACAGGAAACCGCAATTGTCCATTACCAGAGCCCGCTTTTTCAACGAAAAAGGGGTTCTCTGCGGCTGATGATTTGCATTGAGCCGCTATAATCCGCGTCCGTTTTCGTCGCCAGAAATTTCAGAGTGCGCCATGGCCAACAGCTACCTTTTCACGTCTGAGTCGGTTTCCGAGGGTCACCCGGATAAGGTGGCCGATCAGATTTCCGACGCCATCCTCGACGCCATCCTCGAGAAGGACAAGCGCTGCCGAGTCGCCGTCGAAACCTTGGTCAAGACGGGTGT
>JBMTZJ010000134.1:0-4127 GCA_049455515.1 Steroidobacteraceae bacterium | reverse complement strand
GCAAGTCGTACGACGTATCCGCGATCCGCACTTCCGAGCATGACCACCGGCTGTCCGGGAGGAACCAGCTCGCGCTCCTCGACGAGCTTGCGCAGCACCACGCCATCTCGCGGTGCAACGATTCGCGAGTAACCGAGATTGAAGCGCGCTGCATCGCGTGCAGCGTTGGCGATAGCCGCCTGCGTACGCAGATTTTGTAGCGCCTCCAGACTGATAACCTGGTCGGCGTAGAGACGCTCACCTCGTTCGAGATCGCGTCCTGCCTTTTCAGCCAGCTGTGACGCTTGTTCGGCCTGCGCTTGAATCTCGGTGAGTTCGAGTTCCGCGAGCAGCGCGCCTTTTCGAACGACTTCGCCTTCCTGAACCGCAATGCGACGCACGATGCCGCCTGTTTTGAATGACAGTCGCATTTCGTCTCTCGCGCCGATGAGGCCGTTGGCCTCGATCGCAGCCGCTGCCGGCCCTTCGGTCGCCTCAGCAGCTCGAACGGAGGTGCCCGCTGCTTCCTTCTCGTCGACGGTATCGCCGCACGCGCCCAGCATCGCGGTCATCAGCAGCATCAGTGGGAGCGAAATCTTCGAAAAAGGTTTGGTCACGGTGTGTTCGCTCCGGTGGCGTAGTCGAGTTCTGCTTGGCGTGCGAGTAATTCGAAGCGCACGGCGTTGAGATTGAGTTCTGCGGCGGTCAGCGTGGTACGAGAATCGAGAAATTCGACCTGACTGATCACACCTTCATCGCGTTTACGTCCGGCAATGCGGAATGCAGCGCGAGCGGCCTCAGCACGAGCATCTGCCGTACGCAACGACGCCTCGCTCGCCTGCAGTCGGTCGAGTGCCTGCTGCACTTCCAGTCGAATTTGCTGCCCCGCCTGTTCCCGTTGAACTTCTGCTTGACGTTGCGCGGCCTTCGCTTGTCGAACTTCTGCGCGACGGGAGCCGCCGTCGAACACCGTCCAGTTGAGCAAGACCGATACCGTTGCGAAGTTGCGACCGCGACCGAATTCGTACTTCTCGCCTTGTGATCCGCCGTCCACCCCCAAGGCAATCGACGGTTTGCGGGCCGCGCGCGCAGCATCCAACTGCGCACCCGCTGCGCTGACGGCGCGATCGAGTTGTGCGAACTCAGGCCTCTTCGTGACCGCCATCTCTCGCAGCACGGAAAGATCGGCAACCGTTTTAGAGATTTCGGCGCCGGCATCGGCCTGCTCCAGCGCTGAGTCGAGGGGCCTATTCAATAAAAAGTTGACGTAGCTGGCCGATTGATCCCGAAGGCTTCGCGCTTCGGTGAGCTGCTGCTCGACGGCCAACAACTCTGCTTCGGCACGGAGCACCTGATCGCGAGTGATTTTTCCGTTTTGGAATAGCGACTCGTTGATGCGAAGATTTTCAGCGAGAAGGCTACGACTCGCTTCGATCAAGCTCGCGCCGCGACTCGCGCGCAGCCAGTTGAGATATCCAACGGTGATGTCGCGTCGGAGCCTGCCGATGAGCGCGAGCCGAGCAAATTCGCTGGCTTCGAGCAAAGAGCGCCGTGCGCGGACCGCCGCTGGAATAGCCGGCACGTAGAGCGGCTGGCGAATACTGAGACGTGTGTCCTGCTCTTCTTCGCGTTGTAATAAAAACCGCGGATCTTCGATGGTCCCGAAGCGAGGCGCTTTACCGTCGGCGAGGAGTAATTCATTGAGCGTCAAATAAACCGGATTGAGTGCTGAGCCGATCGGCAGGCTCACTTCACGCCCGCCTTCGGCCCGCGTATAGCGAGAGGCGATCGCCGCCTCGGGAAAAAACTTGCCACGCGCTGCATCGAGAGCAGCCTGACTGCGCTCGACTTCGAGCGAGGCAGATTGCAGAGCGAGATTCGAGGTAAGGCCTGCGCGGACGTAGTCCTCGATCACGGCAGGGACGGGACGAGTCGGCGAGGTCTCGAGCAGTGCGCCGGCCTCCCGTGTCGGCCCGTTTTGTGCGGACGAGGCATCGATCGTCAAAAGAGCGACGACGATCAAGCTACAGCACGCGCGGGACAAAGCGATGATCATGGCATCAGGTTCGAACGGATTTGCCGAGCGACATCGCGTCGAGCGCGAGACGAAAGCCGTGCTCGATCAAGGATTCCGCAGAGACCCCTGCACGCTGGAGTCCGCCGATCTTGTGCATGGTCAACTGAATGATTCCGTGCATGAGACCCCACAACGTGAAGCTGAGCAGTGCGGGGTTGCCGAGGTCGTTACGAATCGAGCCGTCTTTCAGGCCCGTTTCGATGGCGCGCGTGAGGGACGAGTGCGGTCGCTCGCCAACCTTCAAAAATTCTTCGTACGCGGGGTCGAGTTCGCCCGTCGGCGAGTGCGCCTCGAAATGCGCGAGCACTTCGAACCGCACGGGAAACTCCCGGGCAAATCCGACGTAGGCTCGGCCGCAAGCCTCGACTTGGTCGAGCCCCCGGATCGGCTGGGAGAGCACCTCGACGAATCTTTCGTTCAGTTGTTCGAGCGCCCGAATGGATACCGCGATCAATAGATCGGCCTTATCCCGAAAATAGACGTAGACGAGCGCTCGGGAGAGGCGCGCCTTGCGGGCGACCTGGTCCATGGTCATGGCCTCGATGCCCACCACGCTCGCGACGGCCTCTGCGGCATCGAGAATTTCGATACGGCGGCGTTCTTTTTCTTCGAGTCGGCGTTCGGCGAGGTAGCTCATGCCCGTTACCTTGCCTAATCGACTGACACGGTGTCAATTACTGGACCACCGTATTTCAATTAGATGACTGTCACGCTCCTAGCCAGGCCTTCAGCAGCCAAAAAACGGCCATCCCGCCGACTATTGTCGCGATCATGCTGCGAGTTGCTGCGAAAACGGCGGCTGCAGCAAGTCCCGCCACCCATCGTGGGTTCCCGAAGGTCAAAACCAGGCTATCGCCGACGAAAAGCAGGTCTGGCGCAATGATCGCGGCGAGTGCGCAGGCGGGGGCAAACCGCAAGGCCGAATCGAACGTGGGCGGAATCCGCAGCCGCTCACCGAGCCAATGCGGGCCGGACCGCGTGATGAAGGTCGCGAGAGTGATACCGAGGATGGCCCACCAGACATAAGGCTCTGTCATGCGGCCACCCGGCGTCGATCCACGACGAACGCGACCGTTACGCCAAACAGGATGGCAAGCGGCAACCCGAGACGAAAGGGCAGGCCGTGGGCGACGACAGATGTGGCGGCAGCGACGGAGGCTCCTGCGAGCACCGGCCACTGGCGACAAAGCGGCACGAGTAAAGCGATCAAGGTCAACGTACCAGCGAGCTCCAGTCCCCAGGAGATCGGAATAGCCGTGGCGGCGAGAATCCCGATGATCGAAGACAGTTGCCACCACATCCAATTGCAACTCGCGCCACCGAAGTAATACGCGACGCGGAACGGATACTGTGGTTCACGCTCGAGTAGCGCCGAAAACCGCGCGAACATGATGTCGCCGACGAGATACCCGAGCCAGATCCTCTTGTTCGTCGAGAGCCCGGCGAAATGCGAACGCGCCATGACGCTGTAAACGACGAACCGGAGGTTCACGATCACAGCCGTGACGATCACGAGCCAGATCGGCGCGAAGCTCGCCATGAGGGGTAAGGCGGCAAGCTGTGCGCTGCCGGCATACGCGAGCAGGCTCAGCACGATCGCCTCCGTCACGCCGAGACCGGATTTCACCATCGCGACCCCGGTCACCAAGCCCCACGCGAAGACCCCGGGCGCCGCGGGTAATAGATCGCGGACACCATGCAGAAAGGCTGCTCGTGGCGTGGCGATCGCCGAGCCGATGGTGGGAGAGTCAGACAAGATCGATCGCGTGCGCTTTCAGATCAGTCAGCTTTATTATTTCAAGGGCGCGACGATGAGTCGCCTTAAGGCTGATTTTGGGCGCACAATCGGCATCAAAAGCCTCTTGCCATCGCGCGGCGCAAAGACACCAGCGGTCGCCGGGTTTGAGTCCCGGAAATCCGAACTCGGGTCTCGGTGTGGACAGATCATTTCCCCTCGAACGGGAGAACTCTAGGAACGCCGCAGTCATCACCGCGCACACCGTGTGGGATCCCAGATCCGAGGCGTCGGTTTCGCAGCAACCACTCCGAAACCAGCCGGTCTTCGGCGATT
>JBMTZJ010000133.1:0-4199 GCA_049455515.1 Steroidobacteraceae bacterium | reverse complement strand
CCGCTCGGCAGATTGCAGTTCGAGCGTGGACAGCGCCTGACTCTGCAAATAGTTGTTTCGCAAGACGAGGCTGGCCACTTCATCGGTCAAACTGGCGAGTAAGCGATCGCGATCTTTGCGCCGCAGTCGGCCACGGGCCTCGATGCCGCTCGTCAAAATTTTCAGGTTCACCTCGACGTCTGAGGTGTTGACGCCGGCGGAGTTGTCGATGAAATCGGTATTGAGTCGACCGCCTGCGAGGGCGAACTCCACACGACCGCGCTGCGTGAATCCGAGGTTGCCACCTTCACCGACAACTTTCGCGCGAAGCTCTCGACCATCCACTCGAACGGCGTCGTTACCGCGATCGCCCGCCGCCGATTGCGGCTCCTGGGAGGATTTCACATAGGTGCCGATACCGCCGTTCCACAGCAAATCGACGTTCAAGCGTAAGATGGCGCGAATGAGCTCCGTGGGCGTCAGGGTGTCGACGTCGAGATCGAGCAGGGCACGCGCCTCGGCGGACAAGCGGATGGATTTCGCGCTGCGTTCGAAGATGCCGCCGCCGCGGGACAGCAGTTTGCGGTTGTAATCGCTCCACGCTGAGCGGGGTAGCGCGAACAGTCTCGCGCGTTCGGCGAGAGATTTCGCGGTATCTGGATCGGGATCGATGAAGATATGCGCGTGGTTGAAGGCCGCCACGAGTTTGATCTTGGGTGACAACAACATCCCGTTGCCAAAAACGTCCCCCGACATGTCGCCGATCCCTGCGACCGTGAAAGGCTGTGATTGGATGTCGGTACCCAGTTCTCGGAAGTGGCGCTTCACGCACTCCCAGGCGCCTCGCGCCGTAATTCCCATTTTTTTGTGGTCGTAGCCCGCGGAGCCGCCCGATGCGAACGCATCGCCCAGCCAGAAGCCGCGTTCCACGGAAATTGCGTTAGCGGTATCGGAAAAGGTTGCCGTGCCCTTATCGGCCGCGACGACGAGGTAGGGATCATCACCATCACGACGACGAACGTCGCTCGGCGGAACGATCTTTGATTTGACGATGTTGTCGGTCACGTCGAGGAGCGAGTGGATGTAGGTTCGGTACGCGGCGACGCCCTCGGTCTGCACCGCCTCGCGAGAGCCCCCTGAAGGTAGCCTTCGCGCCACGAAGCCGCCTTTCGCACCCTCGGGAACGATGAGCGTGTTCTTGACGTTTTGTGCCTTCATAAGGCCGAGAACTTCGGTACGAAAATCTTCGCGCCGGTCGGACCATCGGATGCCGCCCCGCGCCACATCGCCCATGCGCAGGTGCACGCCCTCGACTCGCGATCCGAAGACGTAGATCTCGTGCCTCGGCTTGGGCAAAGGCAGATGCGGAATGGCCTGAGGGTTGAGTTTGAAGACGAGCGTGGGCCGTCGAGATCCGTCCGCCTCGCGCTGGTAATGGTTGGTGCGATCGATCGCGAGAATGACGGCGAGGAACGAACGGAGGATACGATCTTCGTCCGCGCTCGCGATCGCTTCGAGTTGTCGGTCGATCCGCGCGAGCAATCGCTTTTCACCGTTGGCTCTACTGTGCTTCGGCGAGAGTCGCTGGTCGAAGAGCGCGTAGAGATCGGCGGCAAGACCGGCGTTCGATGCGAGCGTTCGCTCCATGTAACTCTGACTGAACGGAATGCCGGTCTGCAGGAGATATCGACAGCAGGCGCGCAGGACGTTGACTTCATGTGCCGCAAGCCCAGCGCGGAGTACGAGGCGATTGAAGCCGTCACTCTCGAGCTCCCCGCGTCGTACCAGTCTCAAAGCGAGCAACAGCCGGTCACCATCCTTAGCGATATCGACCGTGGCGCCGTCGCGCAGTTCGAGCGAGAAATCTTGCAGAGAAACGATGGGGCCGCCCGCGATACCCTCGAGTGTCCATGGACGCTCGGCCAGCATTCGCAGTCCGAAGTTTTCGAGCAGTGGTACGAGTTCGGCGATGGGCAGTGCTTCGGCGGATCGCGCGACGCGCAGGTGAACGATATTTTTGAGGGTTCCCGCCGGACGATGAAGTCGCAGGTGCGGTAGGTCGGGTTGTGCGATGAGCGCCTCGAGCGCCTGCAGGTCGCCGATCGCCTCTTGCGGCGTGACCTCGCTCTGATACGAGAGTGGAAAACGCGTCCCGTGTCGATCGAGCAACTCCATCGCCTGGGACGTGGGCATCGAGTCGAGGAGCGCGGTACGCAGGTTGTCCGACCAGGTGGCGACGAGAGCGGCGACCTCGGCTTCGATCGCGGACACGTCGAGTCGGCTCGGTATTTGCTGACCGCGTATCGTGATGTGCAGTCGCGCATGGTTCGAGAGCGCGATCTGCACTTGCGATTCGAGCGTATTTCCCGCGCAGCGCTCGAGCAGCAGCCGCTCGATGCGCAACCTGACATCCGTCGTATAGCGATCGCGCGGTACGAACACCATGCAGGACCAGAATCTTCCGAGCGCGTCGTGACGCATCATGAGGCGGCTCGTACGACGTTCGTAGAGGTTGACGACGCCGCGTACGAAAGAGACCAGGACCGGTACGGGCGA
This sequence comes from Steroidobacteraceae bacterium, assembly GCA_049455515.1. Classification (GTDB taxonomy): domain Bacteria; phylum Pseudomonadota; class Gammaproteobacteria; order Steroidobacterales; family Steroidobacteraceae; genus UBA964. Next base: position 1,664 of record JBMTZJ010000133.1, on the reverse strand, counting down.
CTGAAACAGCTCGTCGCGGGGCCAAGTCTCGAGTACGGCAAGTACGGCCTTACCATCGTGACTCTGCGGGTCGAGCCCGAAGGTTTCGATGACCTGAGACACTTTGTGGCGCACGACCGGGATCTCCGCGGGCGAGGCGAAGTAGGCCGTGGAGGTCCACAAGCCGACGAAGCGGTGCTCGCCGCGGACCTGTCCTTTCGAATCGAAATCTTTGACCGCGATGTGATCGAGGTGTCCCGCGCGGTGTACGGTCGAGGTGATCGGTGATTTCGTGATGAGCAGGGGATCGGTGTTGCGCAAGGCTTCCCGAAGCGCTCCGTTCAGCGTCTCCGGTTGCGGCACTCCGGCATGTCCCGGACGCAGCAGTCCGAGCCCGCTACGGGTCACGGGAATTAAGCGATCGGTCGTGCGACCGCGTCGGAGCGCGTGGTAGCGGTATCCCAAGAACACGAAGTGCGCACCCTCGACCCAGCGCAACAATTCGATTGCCTCCGATCGCGCGGCCTGACTCGCGATGCTTTCACGCTGTCGCGCCACGGGCGGAGACTGCAGCGCAACGAGCACACCGAGCACCTTCGCGCGCATGGCGCGCCAATCCTCCACCGCCACGCGTACGTCCTCGAGGGTGGCACGTAGGGATCGCTCAATCTTTGCAAGCGGGGCGTCACCGAACTGGCGGTCGATTTCATAGAGCTGCCAGGACTCGCGTTGGCCGACATCCTTGCCGTTGGCGAGCGATGCGCGCGCCAGAAGACCATCGCGACGTCGCGTCGTCTGCAGCACCGGATGGATGAGCATCTGAACGCCGACGCCCGTGGCGCTGAAGGCGAGACCGATGGAGTCGACGAGGAACGGACGATCGTCGGTGACGATGAGCGCGTAGCTGTGACGATCGCCGATCGGATCATCGGCGTCGGGCGAGAAAACCCGGACCAGCGTTTCGCCCGGCTTGCGACGTCTCGCGAGATCTTGATGAGTCTGCGCGAGCAGGGCGAGCGTAAGCGGATCCCGAGCGGCGAGATCTTCCTCGCCGACACCGCGGAAATAATCGCGCAGGAGCGAGGGCGGGGGCGAGCCGCGCCGTCCGCGTGCGGCACGCACGATTTGCTCGATGAGGGCAGTTCTTCGTTGCGGAATCCGACTCAGCATGATTTTGGAGTTCCTTTGAAAATTCAGGTGTGATCGCCGAGCACGCGGGCGCGACCCAGCAAGGTATCGAGGATGCGCTCGAGGGCTACGCGATCGGTGGAATCGAGCACGTCGAGCAAAGATTGTTCATGACGTAGTGCGAGTGGCACTACCTCGCGGTAGATGTTCACGCCCTCGGCCGAGAGCTTGAGGATCGAGCGGCGTCGATCGCCGGGCGATACGCTGCGCTCGATGCGGCCTTTATCGAGCAGGCTCGACACCGCGCGGCTGACCGCAACCTTGTCCATGGCCGTGCGCTCGGCGACCTGCGCCGCAGAGAGCTCAGGTTGCATGGCGAGCACCGCCATGACGCGCCATTCGGGAATGCTGATCCCAAAGCGAGTCGAGTAGCTTCCAGCGATCGCGGAGCTCACGAGATTGCTCAGCACCGAAAGCCGGTAAGGCAAGAAGCGATCGAGTTGCAGTCGGGGCGTCTCGCTCATGACGACGGTTCAGGCGACCTGCTGATCGATTGC
>JBMTZJ010000132.1:0-4237 GCA_049455515.1 Steroidobacteraceae bacterium | reverse complement strand
GCGGAGAGATGGCCGAGTGGTCGAAGGCGCGCCCCTGCTAAGGGCGTAAGGGCCAAAAGCCCTTCGAGGGTTCGAATCCCTCTCTCTCCGCCAATTACCTCTCGCCGCTCAGCGACCTTCAACCCGCGCTTTCTCGAGGACCGTCCGCGTCTCTGCGGGAATCGGCGCCGATTTGCTGCTCGCACGGTCGACGAAGGCGTGGGTGAAAGTCCCGTACGCCGCGGGCTCGTCATCACCCTCGGCGAACACGGCGACGCCGTACTCGACGGAGCTCGTACCGATGCGGTTGACCCGGAACGCCGCATCGACTTTGGCGGGATAGGCGAGGGGTTTCTTGTAGTGGCACGAGGAGGCCACGATGAACCCGATCACGGGTGATCGATCGATGTCGAGTACGCCCGCCTTCATCAAATAATTGTTGGCGATGGTGTCGAAGAAGCTGTAGTACACGACGTTGTTGATGTGTCGGTAGGCGTCGTTGTCCATCCAGCGCGTCGTCATGGTCTCGAAATAAACATAATCGGCGCGGGTTTGTCGGGGCTCAGTCATAGCGATGCTCAGTAAGCTTGTTCGTAGAGGGCGAGGGCGTCGGTCTCGGTGACGGAGCGCGGGTTGTTGACGAGCAGGCGCTGCTGCAACATCGACTCGCTCGCGAGTTTGGGCAGATCGCCCTGCGGAATGTCGAGCTCGCGCAGGCGGGTCGGCAGTCCCAAGTCTTTGGCGAGTGTGAGGCAATGCGCGGCGAGTTGTTCGGCTGCGTTGCCGGCGTTCGCGGCGACGCTCGTTTCTTCCCGTGCTGTGAGGCTCCTTGCTGCGCTCGAGCCCAGCACGATCGGCAGCAGCTCGCGGTACATCGACTCTGCGGCCGGTGCGTTGAAGCGCAGCACGTGCGGCAGTACCAAAGAATTACTCAGTCCGTGCGGGATGTGATAGTTCCCGCCGAGCGGGTAGGCGAGCGCGTGTACGGCACCGACCGGCGCGTTGGCGAAAGCCTGACCGGCATACATGGCACCGAGCAGCATCGCACTTCGCGCCTGCAAATCTTCGGGCGTCCGCACGGCCTGGGCGATGTTCGCCGCGAGCAAGCGTAGGGCTTCGCGCGCAAAGAAATCAGACATCGGGTTTTTGAGTCGGGCGCTGGTGTAGGACTCGATCGCGTGGACCATGGCGTCGATACCCGTGGCGGCCGTCACGTGTGCGGGCATCGAGACGGTGAGTTCGGGGTCGAGCAGTACGCGATCGGCGAGCAGGGTGCGGCTGACCACACCTTGTTTGGTGTTCGCACCCGTCGTCACGACCGAGATCATGGTGACTTCGGAGCCCGTACCCGCGGTGGTCGGCACCTGGATCAAGGGTTTGCGACGCGAGCGAACCTTATCGACGCCGTACATCGCCTCGAGCGGCTGCTCGTTGCAGAGCAGCGTCGCGACGAGTTTAGCGGTGTCCATGCTGCTGCCGCCCCCGAAACCGATGACGCCATCGCAATCGGCCTGCGCACCGAGCGCGGTGGCGGCAAGCACGACCTCGACCGGTGGGTCCGCGATGACGTCTTCGTAGCAGGTGACGGCGATGCCTGCTGCCTCGAGGCTCTCGCATGCGGCGCGGTGCATGCCGCGCGAGGCGATGCCCTGATCGGTGACGAGCAAGGCCCGACGAATGCCGCTCTGCGCGGCGAGCGTGCCGAGATCGCGAAGGCAGCCGATACCGAACGTGATGTCGCTCGGCGTATTGAAACGCAGGCTTTGGATCGGTGACGTACTCATGAAGGGCGTCGCAAAAGTATCAGAAAGTGACGGATAATGAGCCATGAGCGATCCCTTTCGTGACGAGGTGCGAGCCTGGCTCGCCGCGAATTGTCCGTCTTCTATGCGTGTGGCGCCCCCGGAGATTTCGCATCTCTACGGTGGCGGGCGACGCGCCAAGGTCTGGCATCCCGATCAACCGGCGTGGTGTGCGGCCATGGCCTCGCGGGGTTGGACGGTACCCGAGTGGCCCGTCGAGTACGGCGGTGCTGGGCTGACGCGTGAGCAGGCGGCGATCCTCCGCGAGGAGATGCGCCGAATCGGGGCGCAACAACCGCTCTTCAGCTTCGGCATCAGCATGCTCTCGCCCGTGCTCTTCAAGTTCGGCACCGAGGCGCAGCGCCGCCGATTTTTGCCCGACATCGCGCGCGGTGCGATTCGGTGGTGCCAAGGTTATTCGGAGCCGAACTCGGGCTCCGACCTCGCGAGCCTCATGACGCGCGCCGAAGATCAGGGCGATCACTACCTCGTCAACGGTCAAAAAATTTGGACCTCCTACGGCGACGAGGCGGACTGGATGTTCTGTCTCGTGCGTACGAACACATCGGTGCCGAAGCACGAGGGCATCAGCTTCGTGCTCTTCGATATGTCGACGCCCGGTGTCACCGTGCGTCCGATCAAGTTGATCAGCGGTGCTTCGCCCTTCTGCGAGGTATTTTTCGAGAACGTACGCGTCGAGAAAGAAAACCGCGTGGGCGAGGAGGGGCAGGGGTGGGCGATCGCGACCTACCTGCTCTCGCACGAGCGCGAGATGATCTCGAGTCTCGGCAAAATCCGTCACGATACCGACCCCGGACGCCGAGCCCTCGAAATCTTTGGGACCGACGGTGAGGGTCGATTGCGCAATGCCTCGTTGCGTCAGACACTGGCGCGTTATCAGCTCGACGCTGCGGCGTTTCGGCTTTGGATCGAGCACGGCGAGCGTCACCCGAACGCGAGCGCCGGCATGGGGGCGATGTCCTCCGCCGTGAAGTACTACGGCACCGAACTCAACAAGCGTCGCAACGAGCTCTATCTCGACATCGAGGGGGCGGACGCGTTGCTTTGGGACTCTCGCGGACCGGCGGGAGAGGCCTGGGCGCGCAACTGGCTACGTTCGAAGGGTAATTCGATCGAGGGCGGCACCTCGGAGATCCAACTCAACATCATCGCCAAGCGCGTGTTGGGGTTGCCATGACGCTGCCGCTCACCGAAGAACAAGAGATGTTGAGTCGCTCCGTTGCGGAGTTTGTCGCCGATCGGGCGTCGCTTGCGCAATTTCGACTCTGGCGCGAGCGCACCCACGAAACGGCATTCGACCCCGCACTCTGGCGCGAGATCGCGGAGATGGGGTGGTGCGGTATCGCGATCGACGAGACTTACGGAGGTTCGGGACTCGGTTACTCGGGTCTTGCGCTCGTACTCGAGCACTTTGGGCGTCATCTCAGCATCACACCGATGAACGCCACGGTGCTCGCGGGTGCCACGGCGATTTCATTGATGGGCAGTGAGACCCAAAAGACGTCCTGGCTTCCGGCGATCGTCGAGGGTCGTCTCACGCTGTCTTTGGCCTGGGATGAAAGCGCCCATTTCGCGCCGTTCGTGGTGGCGACCCGAGCAGAAAAAACGCCGGGCGGTTGGCGTCTCTCGGGTGTGAAGCGTCATGTCGACGATCTCGCCTCGGTCGATCAGTTTGTCGTCGTGGCGCGCGAGTCGGGGCGCCCGGGCGATCGCGAGGGACTCGGTGTGTTCGTCGTGCCGCGCGCGGCTAAAGGCGTCAGCCTCGAGGTGACGCCACGCGTCGATGCGCGTAACTGCGGCAGCCTGACGCTCGACGGAGTGCTCGTCGATGACGGCTGCCGTTTGACCGGCGTGACAGCGGCTGCGCTCGAGCGACTCGCGGACATCATCAACGTGGGCCTCGCCGCCGAGCTTCTCGGCCTCTGCGAGGAAACCTTCGCGCGCACGCTCAGGTACCTCAAGGAGCGTTCGCAATTCGGCAAGCTGATCGGGGGCTACCAGGCGCTGCAGCATCGCGCCGCCCACTGGTTCGTCGAGCTGCAGCTCGCGCGGACGATCGTCCAGGAGGCGTTGCAGGCGCAGGGCAGCACGGCGCCAGTTGATGCTGAGCGTGCCCGTGCGCTCGCGAGCATGGCCAAGGCCAAACTCGCACAGGTGGCCGAGCTCTCGACCAACGAGGCGATCCAGATGCACGGGGGGATCGGGATGACCGACGCCTTCGATATCGGGCTCTACATCAAACGCGCCCGTGTGCTGGAGCAGGCCTACGGAGACGCGCACCACCATCTCGACCGGCTGGCTGCACTCGAGGGGTACTAGGGCGCCCCTCGGCCTCTGACTCGCTGCATAAGGGCGGTTCTGGTACAGTTCGCGCCCCCTGCGACGCGCCCGTAGCTCAGTTGGATAGAGCGCATGGCTACGAACCATGAGGTCGG
>JBMTZJ010000131.1:0-4289 GCA_049455515.1 Steroidobacteraceae bacterium | reverse complement strand
CCGTTACTCGAGCCCGATCCGCCGCCCTATCCGCACGTGGCTCTGCTGGTGTCGGGCGGTCATACCATGTTGATCGAATGCGCGGGCGTCGGGAGATATACCGTTCTCGGTGAAACGCGAGATGACGCTGCAGGAGAGGCCTTCGACAAAAGCGCCAAGTTGCTCGGCCTTCCGTATCCCGGTGGCCCGCATCTCGCGCGCCTTGCGGAGCGAGGTCGCGAATCTCGCTACGTGTTCCCGAGACCGATGCTCGACCGACCCGGTCTTGAATTCAGTTTTTCGGGACTGAAAACCGCCGTACTGCACGCCGTACGCGCACGGCCTGACGCGAGCGAGCAAGATCGCGCCGATATCGCACTCGCATTACAGGATGCAGTCGTCGATACACTCGTCGCTAAAAGCTTGAGGGCTGTCGCGAGCACCGGGCTCGATGCGCTCGTTGTGTCAGGCGGCGTGAGTGCGAACCGGTGCTTGCGCTCTCGACTCGATGCGGCCGCCGCGAAACAGGGTGTTCGCGTGTACTATCCGCGCCTTGAGTTCTGCACCGACAATGCCGCGATGATCGCCGTCGCGGGGCACGCGCGACTTTCAGCGGGTGAGCACGACTCGGTGGGGATTCGGGCGCGAGCCCAATGGCCGCTCGACAGTTTACGACCGCCACCAAATCTTTGAGGAGTATTTGACATCGTGACGACTCGCGCTCCCGACAAAATTTTTCTGAGAGGTCTCGAGGTCGAGTGCATCATCGGCTTCATCGAGTGGGAGCGGCGTATCAAGCAGCGCATCCAGATCGATCTCGAGCTGCCGGTCGACTGTACGAAAGCCGCGCGATCCGACGATGTGATCGATACGCTCGATTACAAGAGCGTCGCAAAACGGGTGATTGCGTTTGTCGAGGCTTCCGAATTCATGCTTGTGGAGACCATGGCGCATCGCATGGCGATGCTGATACTCGAGGAGTTCGGTATCGAGTGGGTGCGTATATGGATCAACAAACCAGGTGCGATTCGCGGCTCGCGTGATGTCGGTGTAGCGATCGAACGAAACCGCGCCGATCTTGCCGCATCAAAATAAACAGTTGGTCATGACACGAGTTTTCGTGGCTGCAGGCAGCAATGTCGAAGCCGAAAAAAATCTCCGATTGGCCGCCGAAGAGCTTGTCAAAACCTTCGGTCAAGTCGACTTCTCTCCCGCCTACCGAAATGTTGCCGCGGGCTTCGAGGGCGATGATTTCATCAACTTCGTAGCGGCATTCGATACTGAACTGACGGTACGTGCCGTCGTCAGTGAGTTACAGCGCATTGAGGGGCTGTGCGGACGAGAGCGTGATGCGCCGAAGTGGGCGCCGCGCAGCATGGATCTCGACATCCTTCTTTTCGGCGACATGATTTGCGAGGAGCCGGGGTTGATTTTGCCGCGGCCTGATCTTCTGCGTCGCGTCTATATGCTCGGACCGATGGCCGATATCGCGGGCGATGTAGTGCATCCGCTCAAGAAAAAAACGATTTCCGAATTGTGGGGAAGTTTCGATCGCGATGCGCATCCGCTCACGCCGATCGAGTTGTCGCTCGGCGTACGATGAACTTACCAGGCGACGCTTCGACCTCCGTCGACGGGCATCACTTGGCCGGTGATAAAAGGCGCATTCGTTGCAAAGAAAAGCGCCGTTCGAGCGATATCGTCGGCCGATCCACTACGTTTGAGCAGCGTACGACCGACAATTTTTTGTTGCAGCTCCGCATCGGCGACGCCGTCGGCGGGCCACATCACTGGACCGGGCGCGATCGCGTTGACGCGAATCTGCGGGCCCAGCTCCCGCGCGAGCGCGCGAGTGAGCATGATGAGTCCCGCTTTAGCGACGCCGTAGACCGGGTAACGGCGCAGCGGCCGCATACCGTGAATATCGACGATGTTGAGTATCAGTCCGTGCGCGAGACGAAGCGCGGGCGCGGCGGCTTGAGAGAGAAACAGCGGAGCCTTGAGGTTGGTTCCGAGCAAATCGTCCCAATGTGCTTCGGTGATTTCGCCGATCGGTGTCGGATAGAACGTCGAGGCGTTGTTGACGAGGATGTCGAGTCTGCCGAATCGCTCATGGACGAACTGCGGAAGCGTATTGAGTTGCGCGGTGTCGAGCAGATCGGCGCTGACGCACGCCGCACTGTTCGGACGTACGGCGTTGAGGTTAGCGATGAGCGACTCCGCCTCTTTCGACGAACGTTGGTAATGCACCACGACGTTTGCGCCGGCGTCGTGAAAAATTTTTACCATTGCCGCTCCGACACGACGCGCTCCGCCGGTCACCAGCGCGACTTTTCCGGCGAGCGGTTGATCGGGGCGTACGGAGCTCGAAGAGTGAAGGTCGCTCATAGGGTTCGATTATGACGCCGGCGGGCTCAGTCTCAATGCCGGATGTGCGTAAACCGACGTTTCCCGAGCCGTCGCCCGAGGCTTTGGCGCATTCCGAGCAACTTCGCGGGGTGATCGTCGAACGGATCAACGCCTCGGGCGGGTGGATTTCGTTCGCGGAATACATGCAACTTGCCCTTTACGCGCCCGGTCTCGGTTATTACAGCGCGGGAGCGACGAAGTTCGGCGGTGAGGGAGACTTCGTCACGGCACCGCTCGTCTCGCCGCTATTTTCGAGGACATGCGCGCGCGAGATTTCGCGCCTGCTGCGGGCGAGCGGTACGGAAGCCGTGCTCGAGTTCGGTCCGGGGACGGGGCGTTTTGCCGCAGATGCGCTGGCCGTTCTGGGCGAGCCGGACTCCCCGCTGCGTCGTTATGCCTTGCTCGAGGTGAGTGCCGACCTGCGAGCCAGACAGGCCGTTGAGCTTCGATCTATCAAGGCAGCTGAGTCAGCAAAATCGGTAGACATTGGCTGGGTCAATGAATTGCCGCGGGAATTTCGAGGGGTCGTTTTTGCCAATGAAGTACTCGATGCGCTGCCCTGCGAACGTTTCATGGTCCGACGTCGTGAATGGTGGCGAGTTGGGGTGGGTGTCGGCACTTCCGGACTTGAGTGGCGGGTTCGCCCGCCGGACGGGGCGGCACCCGGAGACGCCGAGTTCATCGACGGGGCGGAGCAGCGTCTCAAAGATTTGTCGTCCGATGGAGAGACTTTGCCCGAAGGCTATTGCGGTGAATGGCATCCTTGGCTCGATGGATGGTTGAGCGCTCTGGGCTCGGCCATCGATCGCGGTGTCGTACTACTTGCCGATTATGGGTTGCCGCGGCGACAGCTGATGCATCCCGATCGGATGCAAGGAAGTCTTCGCTGCCATTACCGCCACCATGCGTATGGAGACCCTTTTCTCTACCTCGGCCTGACCGACATCACGGCATGGGTGGATTTCTCTGCAGTCGCAGGCGCTGCAATTCGCGCCGGCTTCAAGCTGGAGGGATTCACGACTCAGACGGCGTTCCTGATGGGATCGGGTATCGAACAGGAACTCATGAGTATGTCCGCGGGAGTCGATCCATCGAGTTCCGATTACCTCGCGCTGGTAAGGGGTATTCGAACGCTTCTGCTGCCGGGCGAGATGGGCGAAGCGGTGAAGTTCATGTTACTTACGCGAAACATCGACGAGGGCGCGCTCGGCGATCTGCCCGCATTCTCATTAAGAGACTTACGCGATTCGCTTTAATGCAGCGAGACGCTTGCTGCGCAGGCGTTCACCAATCGCAGCGCCATCGAGCCCTTCTCGCTCGGACTCGGTGAGTGAAATACCGCGCGCGATCTCGAACGCCTGCTCCACGCGAGCACGCTGCGGATAGGGCTTTTCGGTAAATCCGAGTCGACCCCGTGCATCACATTCGCAAGCCTCAAGGAATTCGACGAAGCGCGCAGGTCGACGGAATGCATCGCAATGCTCGAGCAGTTCGAGCAAGGTGCTGGTGCGCAACTCAAGACCGCGATGGACATGTGTATGAAAGCGACTCGCGAGCAGACCGAGTTCACGATGCTCTTGAGGTACCCGAAGACGCGCACACAACGCCTCGATGGCAGGTAATCCGAGCGTCTCGTGCGCATGGTGTCGTGGCCACTCAGCTCTCGGTGTGAGGGCCTTGCCAAGGTCGTGCACGAGCACGGCGAATCGTACGGCCTGAGAGGCGCCGCGTGAGGCAGCGACTTGAAGAGCGAGCAAGGTGTGTTCGCCAGTATCGACCTCCGGATGCCACTCCGGGCGCTGAGGCACGCCGAAAAGAGCGTCGATCTCAGGGAGGATGACTCGAAGGGCGCCGACCTCACGCAAGAGCTCGATGGCGGCACGAGGTGTCGGTTCGTCGAG
>JBMTZJ010000130.1:0-4315 GCA_049455515.1 Steroidobacteraceae bacterium | reverse complement strand
CTGAAATACTGGTCGGTCAGAAATTGTTTGACGTCTTCGAGGACCGAGCGGTCGAAGGTCTTGCCGGTCGCGAGCCCCACGTTACGAAGGCTCTTGTTGAGATCTTCGGTCTTGATGTCCTTGTTGCCCGAGATCGAGAAACTCTCGATCGAGGGGCGCTCGAGCACCGCCACGACGAGGGTCCCCTCTTCCCAACGCAACTCGACGTCACGGAAAAACCCGGTGTCGTAGAGCGCTCGAATCGCCTCGCGCACCCGCTGCGGCGAGAGTCGATCACCGATGTTGACGGGCAGATAGTTGTAGACCGTGCCTTCCGAGACGCGCTGCAGACCTTCGACGCGGATGTTGTCGACCCGCAGCACGGGCGGCGCTGCGGCCGATTGGGCCCAGAGTGGAGCAGCGATCAGGCCGAGGGCAGCGAGCAGACTCGCCATCAAAGAAAGTCGAAGGGACATCATCAGCCGAGCTGCCTCGCGAAATCATTGAAAAGGGCGACGCTCATGAGCATGAGCAACAAGACGATACCGATTTGCTGCCCGAGCGCCTGCACCCGCTCGGAGAGCGGCGCACCACGCGCCCACTCGGCGAGCTGATAAACGATCTGACCGCCATCGAGGATGGGGATCGGCAAAAGATTGAGAAAACCGAGGCTGAGCGAGATCACGATCAGGAAACCGAGGAACTCCGTGAGCCCGCTCTGCGCCGACTCACCGGCGAACTCCGCAATCGTGATCGGCCCCGAGAGATTTTTGAGCGACACCTGACCGACCAGCATGCGCGCGAACATCTTCGCCTGCAGCACCGTCATGTCCCAGGCCCGTACGGTCGCGAGCGCGAGCGATTCGATCGGGCCGTACGTGCGATGCGTCACCATCGACTCCGGCCAGGGCGGAGGCGGCGGCGTTTGCACCCGTATCCGACCGATCTCGCGATCGTTGACGATATCGGCCGCCGTACGCACGGTGAGCTGCGACGCACTACCCGCACGTCGGTAATCGATGACGACCTCGCGATTCGGTCGCGCGGAGATCGCTTCGACGAGCGCTGGAAAATCGGCGATCGGCTCGCCATCGACGGCGGTCACGAGATCTCCGGCGCGTAAGCCCGCGACATCCGCAGGCCCGCCGGCCTCGATCTTGCCGATCTCGGCGGGCACCGTCGGCGTCCAAAATCGCATGCCGATACCGGGTAACAGCCCTGCGGGATCGGTCAGGGCACGGCGCACTTCGGCATCCTCGACGCGCATCTCGAGCGCGCGTACGCCCGAGCCCGGACGACGCACCTCGATGTTCACGACACCATCATCGCTGATGGCCTCCATGAAACCGAGCATCACGTCCGAGTGCGTCGCGATCTCGCGACCCTCGATGCGCATGAATTCGTCGTTGGTCCGCAAGTCCGCACGCGCCGCGAGCGAGTCGGCGACGACGCGACCCACGATGGTCTTCACTTGCGGTTCGCCGCCGACCCAGAGCACGGCCCACAGCACGAGAATGGCAAAGGCAATATTGAACGCCGGCCCCGCGAGCAACACGAGGATGCGCTGCCAAGGATGTTTGCGAGTGAACGAGCGCTCGAGATCGGCGGGCGGCACCGGACCTTCACGCTCGTCGAGCAACTTGACGTAACCGCCGAGGGGCAAGGCCGCGATGACATATTCGGTGCGATCGGACCCCGCGACGCGCGACCAGAGCGCGGGACCAAAACCCACCGAGAAGCGCAGCACCTTGAAGCCGAGCTTACGGGCGACCCAGTAGTGCCCGTACTCGTGAACGGTCACGAGCAGACTCACAGCGACGATGAAACCGACGATGGTCCAGAGCCAATCCATCAGAGCCCTCTCGAGGAACGACGTTCCTCGGCGATCAGACGCAAGGCCGCGCCGCGCGCCGCGGTATCGGCCGCAAGCACGCTCTCGAGGTCTTGGGCCTCGCTGGCCGACACGGCATTCATCACCGAGTCAATGACCGTCGGGATACCGTTGAAGTTCAAATGTCCCTCCAGGAACGCCGCCACGGCGACCTCGTTGGCCGCATTGAGGATGGCAGGCGCCAGACCCCCCGCGGCGGCCGCCTGACGCGCAAGCGCCAGACAGGGGAATCGACCCGTGTCCGGGGGCTCGAACTGCAGCACGCCCGCCCGGGCAAGATCGAGGAATTGTACACCGGAGTCGATCCGGTCCGGCCAACCGAGCGCATGGGCAATGGGCGTGCGCATGTCGGGCGAGCCGAGCTGCGCGAGCATCGAACCATCGACGTACTCGACGAGCGAGTGCACGAGACTCTGCCGATGCACCACCACCTCGATCTGCTCGAGCGGCAGGCCGTACAACATGCGCGCCTCGATCACCTCGAGGCCCTTGTTCATGAGGGTGGCCGAGTCCACCGAGATCTTGCGGCCCATCACCCAGCGCGGATGACGGCAGGCCTGCTCCGGCGTCGCCGCTGCGATCTGCGCCGCGCTCCAGTCGACGAACGGACCGCCCGAGGCCGTCAGCAGGATGCGTCGTACGCCTTTTGGCGCTCGTCCCGTTTCGGCGCCGGCGGGCCAGCATTGGAAGATCGCATTGTGTTCGCTGTCGATGGGCAACAATGTTGCCCCGCCCTGTCGCGCCGCCTCGATCAACAGGGGGCCGGCCATCACGAGCGGTTCCTTGTTCGCGATCATGAGGCGCTTGCCCGCGCGCGCCGCAGCGAGCGAGGACGAGAGTCCCGCGGCACCGACGATGCCCGCCATTACATAGGGTGCCGCCGGCATCGCGGCGATCTCATCGAGCGCTGCGTCACCCACGAGCACACGCGTCTTCGCGCCCGCAGCGCGCAAGCCCTGCTCGAGCTCGCGCGCGGCGTCCGGTTCGACGAGCGCCGCGTACTCGGGCGAGAACTTCAAACATTGCGCGAGCAACTTCGCGTGGTCGCGCCGTGCACCCAGCGCAACGATCTTGAAACGGTCGGGGTGACGCGCCACCACATCGAGCGTGCTGTCGCCGATGCTGCCCGTCGAACCGAGCACGGCGAGGCCGATCGGCGTGCTCACGCGAGCGCTCCGACTTTGATGAGGCCCAGCACGAAGACCGGGATGCCCGCCGAGAGACTATCGAATCGATCGAGCACACCGCCGTGGCCCGGGAACAATCGACCGCTATCTTTGAGCCCGGTGTGCCGCTTCATGAGACTTTCGGTGAGATCGCCCACCACCGAGAACGCCGCGGCGCCGGCCGCGAGCAGCATCACGGGTAGCGCGGGCCAGTCGAGTAAGGTGGCGCCGATCGCTGCGACGATGAGCGAGGCGACGACACCGCCGATGACCCCTTCCCAACTTTTTCCCGGCGAGACCTGCGGTGCGAGCTTGGTCCGCCCGAACCGATGACCGGCAAAATAAGCGCCGACGTCCGCCGCCATCACCACGACCAAAGAAAAGAGCACGAGCCAGGCGCCGTTGTCCTCGAGCCGCAACCGAATGAGCGCGACCCCCGCCGGCACGAGCACGAGCAGCCCTGCGATCGCGGCAGCCACCGAGCCGCCGCGCGTGGGCGCGAACATCACCCAGCCCAAGGCGATGATCCACCAGGCCGCCGCGAGCGCGAGCAGCAAGGTGAACGCCTCGGTACCGCTCGTGTAGAGCCACGCGACGTAGAGGCCGAGCGCGACGAGCACGACGTACGCGAGGCGCAGTCTTCGCCGCTCCGGATGCAGAAATGCCGACCACTCCCACGCCCCGCCCGTCACGACGAGCACGATCAAAAACGTGGTGACGACGGGCGGCAACACGAAGAGCACGACGAGCAGCAAGGCCGCGAGCACCACGGCCGTGAGCACACGCTGTCGCAGTTCGCTCATCTTTTGGGACTCGTGAGCCCGAAGCGTCGCTCACGCTGCGCGAAATCTTCGAGGCCGAGCTGTAACTCCGCCTCGTTAAAATCGGGCCAGAGCACGTCAGTGAAGTAGAGCTCAGCGTAGGCGATATTCCAGAGCAAAAAATTGCTCACTCGATGATCACCGCCCGTCCGAATGAAGAGATCCGGGTCCGGGAGATCGGACAACTGCAGCTCCGCGGAGAAAAGATCCTCGTTGATGTCTGCGGCGCGGATTTCGCCGCTCGCCGCGCGCGCCGCGAGGCGCTTGGCCGCCTCGAGCACGTCCCAGCGACCGCCGTAACTCACGGCCACCTGCAACTTGAGACCCTCATTCGCCGCCGTGAGCGCTTCGGCCTCGGCGATCCGCTGCTGCAGACGCACCGAGAGACGCTGACGATTCCCGATGATGCGCACCCGCACGCGATTGGCGTGTAGCTCAGCGACTTCGCGATCGAGCGC
>JBMTZJ010000129.1:0-4339 GCA_049455515.1 Steroidobacteraceae bacterium | reverse complement strand
GAGCCTCAGCCCGGAACGCGTTTGATGGCCGCGCCGAGTGCCGCGAGCTTTTCTTCGATGGCCTCGTAACCGCGATCGATGTGGTAGATCCGATCGATCTCAGTACGCCCTTCGGCGACGAGACCCGCCAGCACCAAAGAGGCCGACGCACGCAGGTCGGTGGCCATCACGGGTGCGGCCTGCAGGCGCGGCACGCCCTTGATAATGGCCGTATTACCCTCGAGACGAATTTCCGCACCCATGCGGCGCATCTCGAGCATGTGCATGAAACGGTTTTCGAAGATCGTCTCGATGATCGTCCCGACGCCCTCCGCCACCGTGTTGAGTGCAGCGAACTGCGCCTGCATGTCGGTCGGGAACGCTGGGTAAGGTGCCGTGCGCAAATCGACGGCGCGCGGCCGACGTCCACGCATGTCGATCTCGATCCAGTCGCTCCCGACCTCGAGCGAGGCGCCCGCCTCCTGCAACTTCGCGAGTACCGCATCGAGGTGCTCGGGGCGCGTGTGCTTCGCGCGGACGCGACCGCGCGAGATTGCGCCTGCGACGAGATAGGTCCCCGTCTCGATCCGATCGGCGACGACACGGAATTCTCCGCCGTGAAGTCGCTCGACGCCGTCGATGATGATCTTGTCCGTGCCTGCGCCGCGTATGCGTGCACCGAGCGTGTTGAGGAAATCGGCGAGATCGACGACCTCGGGCTCGCGCGCGGCATTCTCGAGCACTGTTTGGCCCTCGGCGAGCACCGCGGCCATCATCAAATTTTCGGTGCCCGTCACGGTGACCGTATCGAGCACGAGCCGAGCGCCCCGCAAGCGTTTGGCGCGTGCGCGGATGTAGCCGTTTTCGATCGTCACTTCGGCGCCCATGGCCTGTAGGCCCGCGACGTGGATGTTGACGGGACGCGCGCCGATCGCGCAGCCGCCGGGCAACGACACATCGGCGTGCCCGAATCGTGCGACCAACGGTCCGAGCACGAGTATCGAGGCGCGCATGGTTTTCACGAGTTCGTACGGGGCGATGGGCTTGCCGAGAGAACTCGCATCGACCTCGACGTTCATCCGCTCGTCGACCGTAACGGTCACCCCCATTCGACCGAGTAGCTCGATCATGGTGGTCACGTCCTGGAGATGCGGCACGTTACCCACCGCGACGGGCTCGGACGCCAGCAGAGTGCCCGCCAAAATGGGCAGCGCGGCGTTCTTGGCACCGGAAATCCGTACCTCGCCCTCGAGCGGGGTACCGCCCTCGATGTGCAGTTTGTCCATGATGGGTCTCGGCGAAAGAGGGTCAGCCGCGGGACGCGGTGTCCGCCTCGGACGGTGTCAACGCCTCGATCGACAGCGCGTGGATTTCTCGACCGACGCGTTCACCGAGTGTGCTGTAGATCATTTGATGTCGCGCGATGCTCCGGCGACCCTCAAAGGCTGAGGAGACCACCCGGGCCTCGAAGTGGGTCTGGTCGTCCGAGCGGACCAGAACCTCGGCGCCGGGCAGACCGGCACGGATGAGTTCAGCTACTTTTTCCGGGTGCATGGAGCGGTATGATGCCACCTCATGAACAAACCTGCGAAACCGACTGCAGCGCTCGGCGAAGCCGACCGTCTGATCGCCGCCGGACGTCGGGCCCTCGCCACCGAGGCTCGGGGTGTCGCCGCGCTCGAAGCCCGCCTCGGGCCGGCCTTCGCGGCGGCCTGCCAACTCTGCCTCGCGTGCAACGGTCGGGTGGTCGTGACGGGCATGGGCAAGTCGGGGCATATCGCGAGCAAGATCGCTGCAACCCTCGCGAGCACGGGTACACCGGCGTTTTTCATGCACCCGGCCGAGGCGAGCCACGGCGATCTCGGGATGATCACGCGAGATGACGTTGTCCTCGCGCTCTCAAATTCCGGCGAGACGCCGGAGATTCTGGCGCTGCTCGCGCCGATTGCGCGACTCGGCGTACCGCTCATCGCGCTCACCGGGCATGCCGACTCTACGCTCGCGCGCGAGGCGCGCGCTCATCTCGACGTGGGTGTCGCCGAAGAGGCCTGTCCCCTTAACCTCGCACCGACGGCGAGTACCACCGCCACCCTCGCGATGGGTGATGCACTCGCGGTGGCGCTCCTCGAGTCGCGAGGGTTCACGGCCGAAGATTTCGCGAGATCACATCCCGGTGGTTCGCTCGGCCGACGGCTACTGCTGCGCGTCGCCGACGTCATGCGCAGCGGCGAGGCCGTACCCCGCGTGGGTCCCGACACCCGCATGGCCGATGGGCTCCTCGAAATGTCCCGCAAAGGCCTCGGCATGACGGTCGTCGTCGACGAGGCAGGTCGTGTGGTGGGCGTCTATACCGACGGTGATCTGCGGCGCTCGCTCGATGGGCGAGTCGACGTCCATGGCACCCGAATGCGCGATGTCATGACCGCGCCCTGCAAAAGCATCGGCGAACGCGAACTCGCGGCCGAGGCCGTGCATCTCATGGAAACGCATCGGATCACCTCGCTCCCGGTCGTGAACGATGCAGGCGTGCTCGTTGGCGCACTCAACGTGCACGACCTACTGCGCAGCGGCGTGATGTGAACGGTTGGCGCGACGTGCGACTCCAGTCTCTTATCGCCCTGTTTTTTTTGACCGCTTGCGGAGCGAACGAAAACGACGTGAATCGTCTCGCTGCAGAATCGCGAGACCCGGGTTACTCGGCGACCGACACGGAAATCATCCAGACCGATGCCGACGGACGACCGCAGTATCGCCTTCGAGCCGCGCGGATCGAACAAGATTCCGAGTCGCTCGAAACACGCATCGAAGATCTTCAACTCGAAACCCGAGCGATGGAGGGCACGACGTGGCGCATCGAGGCGCCGCAGGGCGTGCTCTCACGAGACGCGCGACGCATCGACCTGCAGGGCGGAGTCGCCGTAGAAGGCGGAGCCTCCGCGGCGCTCGAACCACTACGTCTCGAGACCAATACGCTGCAGTACGATCTCGATACCGAGCGTGTTCGTACGCGTGACGACGTTCGACTGACGATGCAGGGCCACACGCTGTCGGCCACGGGACTCGACGCCAACCTGCGCACGCGTCAGGTACAGCTTCGAACCGAGGTGCAGGGGCGCTTCGCGCGCTGACGCCATGATGCACAACGCTTTTTCCGAACACGCCAAGATTTTCGTATCGCTCGTTGCGATATTTTTGAGCGGTGCGTCAATCTCATCTGCCGACGAGCCGTTGACGCAGAGCGGCGATATCACGCTCGATGCGGCCTCGTCGGAGGTCGACTATCGCGCTAACGCCCTGCTCTTTCGCGACGTCATCATCACGCAGGGCCAGGTACGGGTCGTGGCGCAGCGCGCACGGTCGACTGGTCTCGATTTCGATGATTCAACCTGGACGCTGAGTGGTGCAGTACGCATCGAGGTCGACGGCGGTACGCTCACCTCGGACGAAGCGGCAGTCACTTTCCGGGATAACCGCATCGTCCGCGCCAGCATTCGCGGCAAGCCCGCGGAGTTCGCTCAAAAATTGAAGGACGGCGGCAGCGCCCGCGGACGTGCCGGCAGCATTCTCTACGACATGACCGCCTCCACGGTCACGTTACGGGAGGACGCATGGCTCAGCGACGACGGGCGCAGCGAAATTCGTGGCGATCCGTTGGTCTACAACGTACGCGAGCAGCGCGTGCAGGCAGGCAAGCCCGCCGGTAGCGACGAGCGCGTTCGCATCATCATCCGGCCGAGGACGACGCCATGAGCCGACTCCGCGCAACCCATCTCGCGAAGTCCTACGGCAAGCGCCAGATCGTTCGCGATTTATCGCTCGAGGTTGCTGATGGCGAGATCGTCGGGCTCCTCGGCCCGAATGGCGCTGGCAAGACGACCGCGTTCTACATGATCGTGGGTCTCGTTCCGGCCGATGCCGGGCGTATCGAGATCGACGATCAAGACCTCACGCACTCGCCCATCCACCTGCGCGCTCGATCCGGCATCGGCTATCTGCCTCAAGAGGCCTCAGTGTTTCGCCGTCTGTCGGTTGAGGACAACGTACTCGCCATTCTCGAAACCCGAGCGGATCTCGACGGCGACCAGCGTCGCGCGCGGTGCGAACAAATCCTCGCCGAGCTGCGCATCGACCACGTCCGACAATCGCTCGGCATGTCGCTGTCGGGCGGCGAGCGTCGGCGCGTCGAGATCGCCCGTGCGCTCGCTGCGAATCCGCGATTTCTTTTGCTGGATGAGCCTTTTGCGGGCGTCGATCCGCTGTCGGTCGCCGATATCCAGCGCATCATTCGCGAACTCGCCGCACGCGGGATCGGCATCCTCATCACCGATCACAATGTCCGCGAGACGCTCGGTGTCTGCAC
>JBMTZJ010000128.1:0-4420 GCA_049455515.1 Steroidobacteraceae bacterium | reverse complement strand
ACCGGCGCGCCCGCACACGGACTGCCGAAGAACGCGGAGCGCGAGATCATCGTGCCGGTACCGACGCCCGGACCGAACGAAGCACTCGTGTACGTGCTCGCCTCGGAGGTCAACTTCAACGATATCTGGGCGATCACGGGCATCCCAGTGTCGCCCTTCGATAATCATGATCTCGACTATCAAGTGACAGGATCGGGGGGTGTCGCCCTGATCGCCGCAGTGGGCAGCGAGGTGAAACGAGAGGGTCGGCTCAAAGTCGGTGATCTCGTGACGGTGTATTCCGGCCAGAGCGATCTGCTGTCGCCGCTCGCCGCACGCGATCCGATGTACGCCGGGTTTTCGATTCAAGGCTACGAGACCGACACCGGCAGTCATCAGCAGTTCCTGCTCGTGCAGGGACCTCAACTGCATCCGCTACCGCCCGATCTCACGCTCGAGGCCGCAGGATCGTACGTGCTCAATCTTGGTACGGTCGTTCGCGCCTTGTTCACGACGCTGCAAATCGAAAGTGGCAAGACGCTATTCGTCGAAGGCGCTGCGACGGGCACGGGATTCGAAGCGCTCAAGAGCGCTGCGCGAAATGGTCTAACGAGCGTGGGGCTGGTCTCGAGTCCCGAGCGCGCGACGTTCATCGCTGGGCAGGGCGCTGCGGGTGCCATCAATCGACGTGATCCACGTTGGGCGCAAGCCTTCACGGTCGTACCGGAAAGCACCGAGGCCATCGCCGCGTGGGAACGCGCGGGCGAACCCATTCTCGACGAAATGCGTCGCCAAGCTGGCGGTCGACTCGCGGACTACGTGGTGTCGCATGCCGGACAAGAGTCGTTCCCGCGTTCTTTCCAGTTGTTGGCGGAGCACGGAACATTGACGTTCTACGGCGCCACCAGCGGATACTGGTTCTCCTTCGTGGGCAAAGCCGGAGCCGCAACGCCGGAAGACATGCTGCGTCGCGCACGCTTGCGTGCAGGCGAGGCCGTCCTTCTCTATTACGGAGTGGGGGCTCGAGACTTACTGGATCCTGTCGGGCTCGAAGCCATCGAAGCCGTACGCAAGGCGGGCGGGCGATTGGTCGTCGCGACGGCAACGGATGCGCAGCGCGAATTCGTCCAGTCGCTTGGCTATGGCGATGCCGTACGGGGTGTCGTATCGATCGAAGAAATTCGTCGTAAGGAAGGTGCTGACTTCGA
Source organism: Steroidobacteraceae bacterium (assembly GCA_049455515.1). GTDB lineage: Bacteria > Pseudomonadota > Gammaproteobacteria > Steroidobacterales > Steroidobacteraceae > UBA964. The sequence goes on along the minus strand of JBMTZJ010000128.1, from coordinate 3,233 downwards.
TTGGCCTACCTCGCTCCCGGCGATGCCAGACTCCAAAAAAGAGACCGGGCGGTTCAAGGAAGCCGTACGACAGTTTCAGGATCGCACCATGAAACCGTTCGGTGGTGCCATCGGTCGCTGGCTGCGCTCGGCAGACAATCCGCGTGGCTATCCCGATCTCATCATCGAGCGCGCAGGACACGATGCGCTCGCGGCGTCGACATCGCTCGTGAAACCGTTCACCGGGCGAGTGGTGTATTGCGAGTCGATGCAGGGGCGACGTTACACGTTCTATGCCCCACAGGTCTGGATGCGCCAGCGTCGCATCATCATGCCGACGGCCACCATCGCAGGCACGCATCTGTGTAATGCCTTCGAAGTCGCGCGCATGAACGACATGATTGCGGCAGGCCAACTCGAGGTCAGTCCGCCGACAGTCGTTCCGTGGAACGAACTACCGAACGCTCACCAATCGATGTGGGATAACACCCACGCCGGAGCGAACTACGTGGTGAATCATGCGCTGCCGCGAATCGGGCTGCGCTCGCGCGATGAACTTTTCCAGGAATGGGGAGCGTCTCGATGATCGTCAGGACGACCAAGGCCAAGAAGGCCAAAAAATCGAAAACTAAAAAACCCGCGCTCAAAGTCGTCGCGCCCAAGGCGAAAGCCAAGCGAGCGATCAAAAAAACCGCTGCGCCGTCATCGAAGACGACGCGCTCGCGCCCGATGCGCCTCGCCGGAAAGGTAGCGCTCGTTTCGGGTGCCGCAGGCAACATCGGCGAGGTGATCGTTCGGCGCTATCTCGAAGAGGGCGCTCGCGTCGTGATGGTGGGACGGAATCGCGCCAAGCTCGAAGCTGCGCGCACCAAGCTGCTCGCGAAAACGGGCGCTCCTGCAAGCCATGCTTTCGTGCTTGATTTCGACGCCTCGGATTCCGGCCAGGCTCGGTATGGCGTCGAAACGACGATGCGTCAGTTCGGTCGTATCGACGTGCTCGTCAACAATGCGGGATCTGCCGGTCCGAAGGCGCCGATCGAAAAACTACCGCTGTCTCGCGAAGAGCTCGAAGCCATGCGAGCCGCAGGCTCGACCGACTCGGAGACCGTTGCCGATGCCGCGGGCAATCTGCTCGGACTCAGTTGGAACATGGTTCGGGCGACCGCGCCGTATCTGCAGGCCGGTGCTTCGATCATCAACGTCTCGACCATATTCTCGCGCACCAAATATTTTGGTCGGGCCGCCTATGTCGTCCCGAAATCGGCGCTGAACGCCTTTTCGAAACAACTCGCCCTGCAGCTCGGTCAGCGCGGCATCCGGGTCAACACTGTCTATCCGGGTCCTATCGAGAGTCAGCGTATCCGTACCGTGTTCAAGGCCATGGATCAGCTACGCAAGGCACCCGATGGTACGACCGCGAACGATTTCACCTCGACGATGGCACTCTCGCGCGCTGAGCCCGCGACCGGCGCGACACACAGCTTTCCGAGCGTCGAGGATGTCGCCAATACCATCGTCTTCCTCGGCAGCGACGAATCGCAGGCATTCAGTGCCCAAGGCTTCGAAGTCACGAATGGCATGCAGGTCATGCAAGAGTCGCGATCGACCTGGGTCTCGCGGCCCGAACTACGAACGGTCGATGGCACGGGATCAACCGTTCTCGTCGCAGCAGGTGATCAGGTCGCCGATGCGCTGACCATCGCACGCATCCAGTCAGGCTGCGGCGCCCGAGTATTACTCGGGCTCGGGACGGAAGAGGCGGTTCAAGCCGCCGCAACCGCCCTGCAAGATACGGATGCAGACCGACGTATAAAACCCGTGTTGTTCGATCGTCATCGACCCGACACGCTCGCAGCATCTTTGGCAGCGGTGGATCCCGCCCAAGCTCTGCACGGCGCCGTGGTACTCCCGGCCTTCGGAAACTGGCGTTTCAAGTCGCCGCTTTCCGAGGCGAGCGATGCGGACGTCGAAGCTTTTCTGAAGGGCGAACTTGCCGGTGCGATCGGCATCGCTCGAGAACTGTCACGTCTGTGGCATCGACTTGCGCCTGTAGGAGTGAGTCCGCGAATTATTTTTATGTCGAACGGCAGCGACGAAGCGGGCGATACCTACGCCGATATTCTACGCGCCGGTATCGAGCAGCTCGTGCGCGTCTGGCGTGATGAAAGCGAGACCCAGGTTCGATCCGGGGATCGCGCAGCGCTCGAATGGTCGAACCAAATTCTGCGCTGGTCGAACACCGAGGAGAACGGTCTTTTGTTTGCCGGCGCTCAGGCGGCTCGCCTCTTGTATACGAAGCGACGGGTGCCTCAAGTCAATCTCTACATGCCTTCAGCGATCGTCGATGCGACGGGCTCTACGCGTCCGAATTTCGGCTGGATCGAATCTCTCATGGGCCTGCATCTCGGCAAATGCGTGTTGATCACGGGCGGTTCTGCAGGAATCGGTGGTCAGCTCGGCCGATTGCTCGCGATCTCCGGCGCACGCGTGATGCTCACGGCGCGTCGCGAAAACCAATTGATCGATCTGCGCGACAGCATCGTGCGCGAGCTCGAAGAAATCGGCTACAACCGACCTTACGAGAGAGTACGGATCCTGGCGGACATTGATGTGGCCGACGAATCTGCACTCGTCAAATCGGTCGCAGCCACGCTCAAGGCGTTTGGGCGTATCGATTATTTGATCAACAATGCCGGCGTGGCCGGTGCCGAACAGATGGCCGTCGATCTGCTGCCCGAAGACTGGCGCAATACGCTGCATGCCAATCTCGTCTCGAACTACTCGCTCATCGAAAAAGTCGTGCCGATGATGAAGCAGCAGGGCTCGGGCTACATTCTCAATGTCAGTTCGTATTTCGGCGGCGAGAAGTACATTGCCGTTCCGTATCCCAACCGCTCCGACTACGCGGTATCCAAGGCCGGCCAGCGCGCCCTCGTTGAAAACCTTGCCCGATTCGTGGGCCCGGAGATCCAGATCAATGCGATTGCCCCGGGGCCTGTGGAAGGCCAGCGCCTGAAGGGCAAAGACGGCAAGGCCGGGCTATTCGATCGCCGCGCAAAACTCATCCTTGAGAACAAGCGCCTGAACCAGTTGCATGGCGCCGTACTGAAAGCACTCGCCGACGGCGCGACACTCGATGCCGTTCTCGGTGCGATGTGTACCAACGACATCGGACTGCTGCAATCTCCGGAGGTGCCCGCGGCGCTGCGTGAGCTCTGTATCAAGCTGAAGGCGGAACCCAACGGTTCAGAGGA
>JBMTZJ010000127.1:0-4431 GCA_049455515.1 Steroidobacteraceae bacterium | reverse complement strand
CGTGTCGGCGCGTATTTCGCCGATGCCGCCAACGCTCGGCGACATCCCTCGCAAACCGTGCTGGGGCTTCGGAGTCGTTGGCAATGGACGCCCGACATGGCGCTGACGCTGGAAGTCGACAATCTCGCCGATCGTCTGCTCGCTGATCGGGCCGATTTCGCCCAAGGCGACTGGCGTTACTTTCCGGCGCGCGAACGCAGTGCGTATCTCGGCGTCGACTGGCGCTCGCGCTGACGACCCCGCGGAATCTGCTGCGTGATGCAGTGGATGTTCCCGCCGCCCAATAAAATCTCGCGAGCCGGTACCCCGACCACGCGACGATTCGGGAAAATTCTTTGCAGTTGCGCGATGACTTTTGCATCGAATCGCCGATCGAGCATCGGCACGACGACGCCGCCGTTGGCGATATAAAAATTCACGTAACTTGCTGCGAGGCGCTCCCCGCCTCGGCGCGGCTTCGTCCCCGGTCGCGGCAACAGGCCCGCCGCTTCAATGTCGGTCATCTCGAGCGGACCCGGCATCGGAATACGATGAATTTTCAACCGCCGACCGCGCGCATCGCGCGCATCACTCAATCGCACGAACGCATCGCGTGAGATCGGCGCTTGCGGGTCTCGGGGATCGTCGCACCACAGCAGCGCAACTTCGCCGGGTGCGACGAAACAAGCGAGGTTATCGACGTGCCCGTCGGTCTCGTCGTTGAACACACCGCGACCGAGCCAAATGATCTCCGTCGTGCCGGTATACGCTTTGAGCAAAGTTTCGAGTTGCCGCCGCCCTAGACCGGGATTGCGGTTTTTATTGAGCAAACACTCTTCGGTGACGAGCAAAGTGCCCTCTCCGTCCGAGTGAAGAGCGCCACCCTCGCACACGAACGGCGCGCGATAACGGGAGAGTCCCTCGAGCGCGAGTACGCGGCGTGCCACGAGTTCGTCGCGGTCCCACGGGAAATAAAGTCCGCCGTCGAGACCACCCCAGGCGTTGAAATGCCAGTCGACCCCACGCACTTCGCCCTTTGGGCCCACCACACCGGTCGGCCCCACATCGCGCATCCAGGCATCGTCGCTCTCGAGACGAACCACACGAATACGCGGCTCGAGCAAACGCCGCGCCTCGTCGAACTGCGCAGCGCCCACACCGACCGATACCGGTTCGAACTGTGCGATCGCATGAGCCACCGCCGCGAATGCCCGCTGCGCGGGTTTCGCGTATTCGCGCCAGTTGTCCGGGCGCGTCGGCCACAGCATCCAGCAGCCTCGATGCGGCTCGAACTCCGCGGGCATTCGGAACCCGTCGGCCAGCGGCGTTGAGGTCAAGGAATCGCTCATTCGCGGGATTCTATCGGAGCCGCCGCTCGGACGGGCCGACCCCGCACCCCATGGTAGAATTGCGCCACGCAACGGCGGGGGTTTCGAATAAACGCCGGGCGATTCAGAAGGAGTTCACAGCACATGACCACGGCTTCTAAAGTCACCCTCACGCCTCCGCCCGGCGGCGCCAAAATCACCATCAAAGACGGCAAACTCGTCGTCCCCAATAACCCGATCATCCCCTACATCGAAGGCGACGGTACGGGCCCCGATATCTGGCGTGCCAGCGTTCGAGTCATCGATGCGGCAGTCGCCAAGGCTTACGGTGGTCAGCGCAAGATCCACTGGCTCGAGGTCTACGCGGGCGAGAAGGCGAACAAGCTGTTCAATACCTGGCTACCCGACGAAACCGTCGCGGCCTGCCGCGAGTATCTCGTGTCGATCAAGGGGCCGCTCACGACGCCCGTCGGCGGCGGCATCCGCTCGCTTAACGTCGCACTGCGTCAGTTGCTCGATCTCTACGTCTGCCTGCGGCCCGTGCGTTGGTTCAAGGGCGTCCCGTCACCGGTGAAGGCGCCCGAGAAAGTCGACATGGTGATCTTCCGTGAGAACACGGAAGACATCTACGCAGGCATCGAGTTCGAGCTCGGCTCCGAAGAGAACAAAAAATTCAAGGAGCTGTTCAAGGCCAATTTCCCCAAGGCTTACGCAAAGATCCGCTTCCCGGACACCTCCGGTATCGGTATCAAGCCGGTCTCGCTCGAGGGTACAGAGCGACTCTTCCGTGCTGCCGTCGAGTACGCGGTCGTCAACAAGCGCAAGAGCGTGACCATCGTCCACAAGGGCAACATCCAGAAGTTCACCGAAGGCGCCTTCCGTAACTGGTCGTACGCACTGGCTGAGCGCGAGTTCCCGGGCCAGACCTACGGCTGGGAACAGTGGGAGCGGACTAAGGCCGAGAAAGGCGAAAAGGCCGCCAACGCCGAGATGGATGCCGCGAAGAAAGCGGGCAAGATCATCATCAAAGATGCCATCGCGGACATCACGCTGCAGCAAGTGCTCACGCGGCCCGACGAGTTCGATGTGCTCGCCACCTGCAACCTCAATGGCGATTACCTCTCCGACGCGCTCGCTGCGCAGGTTGGTGGTATCGGCATTGCACCGGGGGCGAACATCAACTACGTCACGGGTCACGCAGTGTTCGAAGCGACCCACGGCACTGCGCCGAAGTACGCCAATCTCGATAAGGTCAATCCGGGCTCGGTGTTGCTGTCGGGCGAGATGATGCTGCGTTATATGGGCTGGACCGAGGCGGCCGATGCCGTCATCACCGCCATGGATCGCACCATCGGTCAAAAGACGGTGACCTACGACTTCGCACGTCTCATGGAAGGCGCGAAGGAAGTCAAATGCAGCGAGTTCGCCGACGCGTTGATCGGCAATCTCTAAGGGCCAGGCGGTGACCGCCGAGAACCTGATCGAAGAAGGATCTCGGCGGATCGCCGCAGCCTTTGCGACTTACAATCGCGAGTTTCGCGAGATCACGCGGCGAGCCCCGCTGCGTTTCGAAGCCTGCGACTGGCACGGCAGCCAACAAGACGCTGTCGAACGTATCGAGCTATACGATCGTTGGGTGAATAGCACCGTCGCCCTAGCGCGGCAGGAATTCGGCGACGTCGCGTCCGATCGCGCCCTCTGGAAAACGATGCGCGATCGATTTCACGCGCGGACGGCGGGACTTCCGGACGCCGCATTCGCGCGGACTTTTTTCAGCTCGGTATCACGGCGCGTCTTCGGCACGATCGGCGTTGCCGCCGACATCGAGTTCGTCGGTGTCGACCTCGATCCACTCGAGGGGGCGGGCGACAATGCCGAAACGAAGATCTACACCAACCGCGGCAGCGTGGCGCTCGTCATCGAGGATCTGCTCGGCGATATCAAACTACGTCGTCAATGGATCGACTTCGAAAAGAGCGTGAACAACACCACGCTCGAAATCGTCAAACAGGCGCGTCGCCACCTGCCCGCGGGAGTCGACGTCGACGACGCCCTCAAATACATCGAAATTCTCACGCCCCTCTTCTTTCAGAGCACGCGCGCCTACGTCGTCGGTCAGCTGGTGGCTGACGGACTGCGTTTGCCTCTGCTGCTCGCGCTGCAGAACACCGACCGCGGCCTATTCATCGACGCCGTCATGCTCGATGAGGACGAACTCAGTATCGTCTTCGGATTCACGCGTTCCTACTTTCATGCCGACCTCGAGCGTGTCGTCGAGGCGGTCGTCTTCCTGCGCCAATTACTGCCGCGAAAACCCCTCTCGGAGCTTTTCACGGTGCTCGGACGCGCGCGACAAGGTAAGGCGGAGCGCTATCGCGAGCTCGCGCGGCATCTACAGCACTCGGAAGATCTGTTCGCACACGCACCCGGCGAGCGCGGTCTCGTGATGATCTGCTTCACCCTGCCCTCGCTCGATGTCGTGTTCAAACTGATCCGCGATCGATTCCCGCCGGTGAAGACCGTGCTGCGTCAGGACGTCATCGACAAGTACAAGTTCGTTTTCCGTCATGATCGTGCAGGACGGTTGGTCGATGCGCAGGAGTTCAAGCGTGTTCGACTGCCGAAAGCGCGCTTCACGACAGAGCTGATCGACGAACTGCTCGCCGAGGCGGGTGAAACCGTTCATATCGACGGCGACGATCTCGTCTTCGATCACATGTACATCGAGCGGCGGATGGTGCCACTCAACCTTTATCTGCGAGGGGCGCCGCCCGAAGCGGCCGACAAGGCCGTCATCGACTATGGCCAGGCCATTCGCGATCTCGCGCTGTCCAATATCTTCGCCGGCGATCTCTTGCTCAAAAATTTCGGCGTGACCCGTCACGGCCGGGTGATCTTCTACGACTACGACGAACTGTGTCAGGTCACCGACTGTCGCTTCCGGGAGATGCCGCAGGCCGATAACGACGAGGACGAGATGCGGGGTGAAGCATGGTTTTACGTTGCTGAAAACGACGTCTTCCCTGAAACCTTCCTCAATTTCTTAGCCTTCAGCGACGAGCAGCGTGCGTTGTTTCGCCGCACTCACGGTGACCTGCTCGAGGCCGATTTCTGGCGCGGAATC
>JBMTZJ010000126.1:0-4432 GCA_049455515.1 Steroidobacteraceae bacterium | reverse complement strand
AACAAGTGTTGATGGGCGAGATCATCATGCCGCAGGACGCCGCGAAATGGGTGGGGCCCGAGTCCCCGGAATTCATCCGCCGGCGACTTCGCGCAGGTCTCGCCGCCGCTCGTGCAGGCTTACCGTACAACCTCGACAGCTGGGGCGGCTTCCCTGCTGCGAGGCAGCGACTACTCAACGATGCTGCGGCTGCCAATGCTGATCTCGTCGTTCTCGCCGGTGATACCCACAACGCGTGGGCGCAAAATCTAACGCTCGGCGATAGGCGAGTCGGCGTTGAGTTCGCCACTCATTCCGTTGCATCCCCGGGGTTCGAGTACAACTTGCCGGGTGTTGACCCCCGCGAGATCGCGCGCGCGATCGCTGCGAATAATCCCGGCCTCGCATACATGGACGCGAGCCGACGCGGCTATACCAGCATCCTGCTGACACCGGAGTCAGTCACCGGTCAGTTCCATTTCCTGAAAACCGTACGCGAGCGTAATACCTCGCTTGAGGACACCCAGACGCTACGGGTGAGTCGGGGCGTACGAAAACTCGAGCCCGTCTGATCGAAAAAGGCATTGAGGCAAGCGTATGACCGCGGAGTTCGTAACCTGGATTTTTTTGATCGCTCTTGGTGTCAGCGTGTCATTGACCGCGTGGCTTTCGCGACGCCAAATCCGGAACGTGACCTCGCATCGCGATCGAGTGCCCGAAGGCTTTGAAGACGCCATCAGCCTCGAAGCTCATGCCAAGGCGGCCGACTACACCTGCGCCAATCAGCAATTTGGCCTCCTACAGCTCGCCTTCGGCACGATCGTACTGCTCGCCTGGACTTTGGGAGGCGGGCTCGAATTACTCAACCATGGCGTGCTGCATGTGTTCGGCGGGGACGATGCTGCGGCAGGCAGTCTTCTTTATCCGGTGACGCTCGTCTTGGTATTCACCCTCATCGGCAGCGTGATCGATCTTCCCTTCGAGTGGTACCAAAATTTCCGTATCGAAGAAAAATTCGGCTTCAATCGCATGTCGATCAAACTTTGGATCACCGACATCCTGAAGAGCATGGTGCTGTCGGTCGTCGTCGGTGTGCCGCTGATCGCGGCAGTACTCTGGCTGATGGGTGTCGCCGGACCGATGTGGTGGTTGTGGGCTTGGGCGCTGTGGATGACGTTCAACCTGTTGCTGATGGTGATCTACCCGCTTTTCATCGCGCCGCTCTTCAATGAATTCAAACCGCTCGAGGACGACACGCTTCGAACTCGGGTCGAAGGACTCATGCAGCGCTGCGGTTTTTCGGCCAAAGGCCTGTACGTCATGGACGGAAGTAAGCGCTCGGCGCAGTCCAATGCGTACTTCACGGGGATCGGGCGATCTAAGCGTGTCGTGTTCTACGACACGCTGCTCGCGCGACTCTCGACGGGTGAACTCGAGGCCGTCCTCGCGCACGAGCTTGGCCACTTTCATCACAAGCACATCATGAAATTGATTGCCGGGCTCTTCGTGATGAGTCTGATCGGACTCGCGGCGCTCGGCTGGCTCGCTCAGCAACCGGCGTTCTACCTCGGGCTCGGCGTGACCCCCAACGCCTCAGCCTCGAATGATGCGCTCGCGCTCTTGCTCTTCCTGCTTGCGCTGCCGAGCATCAGCGTGGTGTTCAGGCCGCTCTCGAGTCGTCGCTCACGCCAATACGAATTCGAGGCCGATGCGTATGCCAAAACGCAGTCGAGCGGATCAGACCTCGCCTCGGCCCTCGTCAAATTGACGGAAGACAATGCGAGTACCCTGACCCCCGATCCCTGGTACGTTCGCTTCAACTACTCGCACCCCCCGGTCGTCGAACGCTTGGCTGCACTGAAATCCGGCTGAGCCTCCCCGCCTTCGGTTCGCCCGCCCTGACCTCGAGCGGGCCCGGCTAGGGTCTTGACTGCCGTGCATTAATATGCATAATGCGCGCACTTTTATGCAGACCGACCTTCAACAAGCCGACCGCCGAAACGCCATCCTGCGCCTGTTGCGCGGCAGTGCCGTTCGCAAGCAGGGAGAGATCGTCGATCTCCTCAAGCAGCAGGGGTTTCCGGTCACCCAGTCCTCGGTGAGTCGCGACCTGCGCGATCTCGGCGTGCTCAAAGCCGGCGGTCGTTACCTACCCCCGGACGCCACTCAGCGCTCATTAGACGACTTCGGCACCTTGCGCCAATTCGTCCGAGGGATCGCGACGGCAGGCAGCTCGCTCACGGTGCTGCGAACGACGGTTGGCGCAGCGCAGAGCGTTGCGATCGCGATCGACAAAGCCGAATGGCCCGAGATCGTCGGAACCATCTCGGGCGATGACACCATTTTTATCGCCACCGACAGCGCCGCCGCGCAAACGACCATCGTCGCGCGTCTGCGCGAACTCTTCCGAGTCTAAGGATTCCCATGTCCCAGCCCATCGTTCTCGCCTATTCGGGCGGCCTCGATACCTCTTTCCTCGTCCCCTGGCTCAAGGAGCAGTATCAGCGCCCGATCATCACGGTCACCGTCGATACCGGCGGGATCGATGCGAGCACCGCCAAAACACTCGAGCAACGTGCACTGGCTTTGGGCGCCGTTGCGCATCACCAGATCGATGCTCGCGCCGATTACTTTGATCAAGTACTGCGCTTTCTCATCATGGGGAACGTCCGGCGCGGCCAGCTTTATCCCCTGTGCGTCGGTGCGGAACGCGTCATGCAGGCTCAAACCATCGCGCTCATGGCGCGAAAGCTGGGTACCGGCAGCATCGCCCATGGCTGCACGGCGGCCGGTAACGATCAGGTCCGCTTCGAGGTGGCGCTGCGCACGCTCGCACCCGAACTCGAAGTGATCGCACCCGTTCGTGACCGACATTTCAAGCGTCAGGAGGAACTCGAGTTTCTGCAAACCCGAAATCTTCCGGTCCCGCCCTTCGGTGCCGCGTATTCGATCAATCGTGGGCTATGGGGCGTCAGCATCGGCGGCAAGGAAACCCTGACCTCTCAAGGCAGCATTCCCGATGACGCCTGGGTTCTCTCGAAGGATGCGTATACCCATCCGAGACCGCCCGAACGACACACGATTCATTTCGATCAAGGCGTGCCTTGTGGTCTCGACGGCAAGACCCTGTCACCCGTGGACGTCATCGAAACGCTCGAGGCCCTCGCGGGGCCTTTCGGCATTGGTCGCGGCATCCACCTTGGCGACACCATCATCGGCACAAAAGGGCGCGTCGCCTTCGAGGCGCCCGCTGCCGAGGTGCTCCTCAATGCGCATCGCGAGCTCGAAAAGCTCGTTCTCACAGGGCGTCAGCAGCGTATCAAAGAAATGCTCGCTGGCCCTTACGGCGACTGGGTACACGAGGGCCAGCTTCTAGATCCGGTATGTCGCGATATCGAGGCGCTCTTCATCTCGTCGCAGCAGCGCGTGAGCGGTGTCGTCCACGTGATGTTCCGACCGGGCTCCGTCTTCGTCGAAGGCGTGGACTCGCCTTTCTCGCTGATGGCTGCCTCCAAGGGCGTTTATGGCGAAGCGACGGGAGAGTGGACGGCCGCCGATGCGCTCGGCTTTTCGCGCATCGTCGGACTCACAGGTGTTTTCCATCGGCGAGCCGGTGAGCTCGCGGCTGCACAGGGGACTTCTAAGAAATGAGAACCATCGTCGTCGACAAGATCGCCTCGGTCACGCAGGCCTGCGGCCTCGGACAAGAGCTGCGTATCGCCACGGAAAACTTGCCCTCCGAGGAAGGCGTCGTGGTGGTCGTGGAAATCCTCAACACCAAATCGAGTTACAACACGCTCGAATTGACGAGCGGCCGTATGGCAAAAGTCACCAAGGGCGACATCGTGGTCGGCGCACTGGGCCATCGCAAAGCGCTATTCGGCTATTCGGGACATGTGCCTGAAAAACTCGCCGTGGGCGATGTGATTCAGATGCTCAACATCGGTGGCGTACTCGGCGTTTGTGACTCCGCGAATCCGGACAAGGGCCGACCGTTCGACTGCCGCGTGCTCGGCGTCGTGCTGCACTTCCCCTATCTCGGCGAACGGATCGGCGTACCCGCGCGGGCGGGCTATCGAAAGCTCGACCTCGCCGCAACGCTCGATGCCCAAGGCGTTCCCGTCGTGGCACTCGCCGGCACCTGCATGGAAGCCGGCAAAACGGCTGCGGCTTGCGCGATGGTCAGTCGTATGCGGCATCGGGGCCTCGTGGTCGATTGCTTCAAGGCCACTGGCGTCTCGCTGCGTCGAGACATCCTCGCGATGGAAGATGCCGGCGCCCGAAACTCCATGATCTTCACCGACCTGGGTGTCATCACGACGACGCGCGCGGTTGGTCCTGCGTTGACGCGAACGATGATCACCGAAATCGCCGCCAAAAAACCTGACGTCATCGTCTTCGAGCTCGGAGACGGCATCCTCGGAACGTATGGCGTCGACTCGATCCTCGAGTG
>JBMTZJ010000125.1:0-4491 GCA_049455515.1 Steroidobacteraceae bacterium | reverse complement strand
AGGTCAGTCTCGAGGGCTTTGGATCGCGACCGCAGTATCACGCGTTGTCCGCAGCTCATGCTGCATTCGTTACGCAAGGCGTGGAATCCCGAATGCATTTCGGCCGAGGCGGATCGCGCCCACGCCCGGGCCTGCGGATCCTCGGGCCAGACGCCCGCGTGCCGTTCAGCGAGATACTCGATGATCGCCAGCGAGTCCCACACCCGCCACGCGCCGTCATGCAGGCACGGTACTCGCGCAGTGGGCGAGTTGTCCCGGAAGAGTGCGGCACTGCCCGGCTCGCCGAACGGGATCAAGCGCTCCTCGAAGTCGATGCGCAGAGTGCGCATCAGCACCCAAGGTCGCAGCGACCACGAGGAGTAGTTCTTGTTGCCGATGACGAGCGTGTACATCCGTCGACCCGGCTTAGCGTGTCGGTTTACGGAACTTCAGCGTGAAGCGATCGCTATAGCCCCCGATGGAAGGACGCTGACTGTCGTAGAGCAGTTGATCGTCGGGGCGGTAATGCAGATCGCTGAAGGCTTCGAAAACGAAACCCGCATCGAGAGCTTCTTTGATGACGATCACCGGGTCGATCCGCCGCCAATTCTCGGGCGAGGTGGGTTCGTTGTGCCGCCGAGTGTGATCGACGACACCATAAACACCGCCCGGCTTGAGGGTGTCGAAAATCGCCTTGTTGAGGAGACCGCGTGCGGCCGGCGTCATGTTGTGAAGATTGCGGAAGGTGAGCACCATGTCCGCGTTCTTGACGGGAATCTCCACCGTTTCGATGTCGAAGATGCCGCGTTGACCAGAGGGGCGGGTGACGAATTTGCCGTCGACCACCTGAACGCGCTCGAGGCCCCATTCTTTGAGGCGCTGGGCGACGCGAGTCGTACCGACGGCGACGTGTAGCGTGCCCTTCTCGGCGAGGACCTGGCCTAAAATCTTGGTGTACCAGCCACCGCCGGGCATGATCTCGACGACGGTCATATCGGGCTTCAGGCCAAAGAATTCGAGTGTTTGAACGGGTTTGCGCTCGAGGGTGTCACGGGTGCGCTCCTCGGCGGTGCGGATCGGGCTGGCAAGAGCCTTCTCGACGGCGATCGTCGTCTCGCTCTTCGGCTGGGCTTGACCCATCTGGGCGTTGGCGGGCAAGGCGAACAGCAGGGTTGCGGTGAGCAGAATCGAAAGCAGGGGTTTCATGTCATGACCTCCGGAAGAGCACTGCGTGAACGGTGGAGATTCTGGCATGCTTGCGGGCACCGAGGGGTGACTTATGACCGTTGAACTCAATCGGCGACAAACTGTGTTGGGATTGCTCTCCGCGGCCGTGGTGTCGGTCGCGGGCTCTGCGGTGTCGTTCGCGCGTGAGCTTGCAGCCTCGTTGCCGGGGAAGGTCGCGCTGCATCGGCTGACCCATCGCCCACCCAACTACGAGACGCCCATCCGATATTTCCGTAGCACGCTAACGCCCAACGACGCGTTCTTCGTGCGCTATCACCATGCCGTGATTCCCTCCGTGAGTGTCGAGGACTACCGTCTCGAAGTCGGTGGCGCAGCGGTCGAGCGGCCGCTGGTCTTGTCACTCGACACATTACGACGCGACTTTCCGATCGCTGAGGTGGTCGCAGTGTGCCAGTGCTCCGGCAACCGCCGCGGGCTCTTCGAGCCTCCCGTCGCCGGACTGCAATGGGGTCACGGCGCGATGGGCAACGCGCGATGGCGAGGCGTGCGCCTCGCCGATGTCCTCGCGCGGGCGGGTCTCAAAACCTCCGCGCTCGAAATCGCCTTCGATGCTGCGGATGCGCCGCCGCTCGAGGCGACACCCGACTTCATCAAGTCTTTACCGATTTCCAAGGCCTTGCATCCCGATACGCTGATCGCCTTCGAGATGAACGGAGCGCCGCTGCCTGAGCCGAATGGTTTTCCGGTCCGTTTAGTGGTGCCCGGCTGGACCGCCACGTATTGGATCAAGCACCTCAACAAAATCACGGCCCTGGATTCCCCCGAAAAAGGGTTTTGGATGTCGACTGCGTATCGGATGCCGCGCGCGACGTTCCCCTTGGTCTCCCGCTTTCCGTCGCAGGAGTCGGGCGAGCGCGCGCCCGTCACCGAAATCGCAGTCAATTCTTTGATCACCTCGATGGAGTCCGATGGCACCTTGATCGCCGGTCGATCGGAGTTGCGCGGTATCGCTTGGGACTCGGGGCTCGGTATCGACCGCGTCGAAGTATCCTTCGATGCGGGTACGACTTGGCAGCGCTGCGAACTCGAAGAAGATCTCGGGCCTTATTCCTTCAGGCCGTGGCGCGCGCGATGGCCCGCATTGGCGCCCGGGCAATACGAGGTGTGGTCACGAGCGGCCAATCGTGCCGGACAGGTGCAGGTCGAGCGCGCGATCCCCAACCCCTCGGGCTATCAACACAACGCATTTCACCGCGTTCCGGTGAGGGTACCGTCGTGAGCCGTATTCTTTGGTGGATAGTCTTCTCGCTCGCGTTTTCCGCTGCCGTACGGGCAGAACCTGAGGCTGCTTCGGGCGAAGGGCGGGAGCTTTTCATTGCCCGATGCAGTTCGTGTCACAGCGTCGACTACGTCGAGATGCACGCGCGCTTCGGTACGCGAGCGCTGTGGGAGAGTCAGGTGGCGAAAATGCGCAACGCCTACAAAGCCCCGATGTCCGATGAGGACGCGAAAGCGATCGTGAATTATTTGGAGCGGCAATATGGCCCCGCTCGACGGGACCTCATTCAGCGCACGACGCCGAGCAATTCGATATCGAAGACGAGCGTCGCACCCGGCTTGATCACGGGCGGCGCACCGCGATCGCCGTAAGCGAGCTCGGCAGGGCATACGACGCGACTGCGCTCGCCGACGCGCATAGATTGCAGCGCTTCGCTCCAACACGGAATCACACCGCGCACGGGCAGCGTCGCCGGAGTGCCGCGTGCGCGCGAGCTCTCGAATACCGTTCCGTCGATGAGTCGGCCTTCGTAGTGCACGCGCACATGATCATTGGCATCGGGTTGCTCGCCGGCTCCTGACGACAGCGGCTGCAGCACGATACCGCTCGGATGACGCTTCGATCCGGGTGCGTCGGCCATCGCTGCGATGAACGCCACACCCGCTTGACGTTCGCGCTCGACGATCGCGAGACGACGCGCATCCTGCATTTTGTGAAGACCGTCGGCCTCTGCCGCCAAGTCGACTTTCGGATCGCGCTTCAGCACACCATCTTCAAGCCCCGACTTGACCCACTCGAGTTCTTCGACGCTGAGCGCAAACGTATCGAGGGTGCGTGAGATGAGTTGACCGAGCGTGTAGAGCGTGCGCGCCTCGGCAGTGGGCGGTTGCTCGGTCGCGTGTGAGGGGGACGGTGACAACGAGGAGGGCGTTTCGGGTGATGCGTTGCGCCGTTCGTTCGCCGACGACATGCCGGCCGATGCAACCGAAAAGCAAAGGGCAGCCCCAAACACGGCGATGATCGCGACGCTTCGCGACACGCCGCTCCGGTCCTCGACAGGCCGTCGGCTCGACATATTTTTTTACCCCCGTTGACCGGCGACCCGCGCTGCTCGTCGCAACGCCGGGCCGGTCCTGCTCTATCTTCCTCCTCGGGCCGGCACTGTCAACAGGAGCCGACTGTTCCGACATGGGGTAAGGTTCGCGCCATGAGCCAAACCATTCTGATTACCGGCGCCTCCTCGGGGATCGGGGCGGGCCTCGCACGGGCGTACGCCCGACGGGGTGATCGCCTCGCACTGATCGCACGCCGACTCGATCTTCTGGAAGCCCTGGCAACCGAGTTGCGGGGTCTGGGGGCTGAGGTCACCGTCCACCAAGGCGATGTGACCCGAGACGGCGACGTGCTACGGGTGGTCGAAGACCTCGCCGCTCAGGGGATCGGTATCGACGTGGTCTATGCCAATGCCGGTTTCGGCGTCGCCGGGAACGTTCAGCGGTTGTCGATCGCAGACTATCAGCGCCAGTTCGATACCAACGTTTTCGGCGTCTTGCGCACGGTCAAAGAAACGGTGCCCGCGCTGCGAAAAAGCCGCGGACGACTGGTTCTCGTCGGATCGGTCGCGGGGCACGCGGCCTCGGCGGGGATGTCGGCGTATTCCATGAGCAAGTTTGCCGTCCGCGCCCTCGCGGAAACCCTGCATGGCGATCTCGCTCCCGAAGGGATCGGCGTCACCTTGGTGTCTCCGGGATTCGTCGATTCGGACATCCGGCGGACCAACAATCAGGGGGTCGTGCAAGTCGGCGCCAAGGACCCCATCCCGGCCTGGCTACGGGTCGGAACCGAACAGGCGGCCCGCGAGATCGTGCGCGGGGTCGATCGAGGGAAGGCCGAAATTGTGGTCACCGGTCACGGCAAAGTGATCGTATTTATCGCTCGGCACTTTCCGGGCCTCCTCCGCTGGGCGGGGTTACGGGTGTACAAGGGACGTCCCGAGCCCTCGAAGGGATCCCACAGCCCGCTTTCGGAGGGCTGATCCCATGAGC
>JBMTZJ010000124.1:0-4585 GCA_049455515.1 Steroidobacteraceae bacterium | reverse complement strand
ACCAGCGACCTGCGGATTAACAGTCCGACGCTCTACCGACTGAGCTACCGGGGAACAGCAGGCGAAAAGAGGCGCGCATTCTCTGGAATGCGCTGCGTTGCGTCAAGCGGCGCCGCACGCTCTGTCGAAAGCCGATGAAACACAGGCCCTTCGGAGCCGATATTGCCGAGATAGCCGATATAGTAGATCCCCATGGCTGAATTCAGGCTCAAATCGGACTACCAGCCCGCGGGGGATCAGCCCGCGGCCATCGCGAGCCTGATCGATGGCCTGCAGAGTGGTCTTGCGCACCAAACGCTGCTCGGTGTCACGGGTAGCGGTAAAACGTTCACGATCGCGAATGTCATTCAGGCGGTTCAGCGTCCGACCTTGGTGCTCGCCCATAACAAGACGCTCGCTGCACAGCTGTATGGGGAGTTTCGCGAGTTCTTTCCCGATAACGCGGTCGAGTATTTCGTCTCGTACTACGACTATTACCAGCCGGAGGCGTACGTCCCCGCCAGTGACACCTATATCGAGAAGGACGCATCGATCAACGAGCACATCGAGCAGATGCGCTTGTCGGCGACCAAAGCGCTGCTCGAGCGTCCCGACAGTATCATCGTCGCGACCGTGTCCTCGATCTATGGTCTCGGTGACCCCGAGACCTACCTCGCGATGGTGCTGCACCTCGTTCGGGGCGAACGCCTCGATCAACGCAAACTGCTCAGGCGGCTCGCCGATATGCAGTACACGCGGAATGAGATCGATTTTTCGCAAGGCACGTTTCGAGTGCGCGGCGATATCGTCGACATATTTCCGGCAGAGTCGGGTCGTGATGCGGTGAGAGTCGAGTTGTTCGACGACACCATCGAGAGCCTCTCGATTTTCGATCCGTTGACTGGAACCGTGGTTCGAAAAGTTCCGCGCTTCACGGTCTATCCCGGAACGCATTTCGTCACGCCGAAGGAGCGCCTGATTCAAGCGATCGACCAAATTCGTGAGGAATTGCGCGAACGGCTCATCGAACTGCGAGCGGCCGATAAATTGGTGGAAGCACAACGACTCGAGCAGCGCACCATGTTCGACATGGAGATGATGAAAGAGGTGGGCTATTGCGCGGGCATCGAAAACTACTCCCGCTACCTCTCGGGTCGCGAGCCCGGTGAGCCGCCGCCATGCCTCTACGATTATCTGCCGCCGAATTCCTTGCTGGTGGTCGATGAGAGTCACCAGACGCTGCCCCAGCTCGGTGCGATGTACAAGGGCGATCGATCGCGTAAAGAAACATTGGTGCAATACGGTTTTCGGCTTCCCTCCGCGCTCGATAATCGGCCGCTGCGTTTCGAGGAGTGGGAGCGGCTCGCGCCGCAAATGGTGTTCGTCTCGGCGACCCCTGGCGACTACGAGGCAAGGCATGCGTCGCAAGTCGTCGAGCAGGTGGTTCGACCGACCGGGCTCGTCGATCCGCTCGTAGAGGTTCGACCGGTTCGTACGCAGGTGGATGACGTCCTGTCCGAGATTCTGCAGTGCGTGTCACGCGGCCAGAGAGTGCTCATCACCACACTCACCAAGCGCATGTCAGAGGACCTCACCGAGTATCTCGATGAGCATGGCGTGAAGGTTCGTTATCTGCACTCGGATATCGAGACCGTCGAGCGCAGCGAAATCATCCGGGATCTTCGACTCGGCGTGTTTGACGTACTCGTTGGAATCAATCTGCTGCGCGAAGGTTTGGATATGCCTGAGGTGGCGCTCGTCGCCATCCTCGATGCCGACAAAGAGGGCTTCCTGCGGTCGACGAATTCGTTGATTCAGACGATCGGTCGGGCGGCGCGCAACGTCAACGGCCGAGCTATTCTCTACGCGGACCGAATCACCGGATCGATGCAGCGTGCCATCGAAGAGACCGAGCGTCGCCGTCAAAAGCAGCTCGCATTCAACGAACAGCATGGCATCACGCCCCGCAGTATCGTCAAGGACGTCGTCGACGTCATGGAGGGCGCACGCGCTGAGGGTGGAATGCCCTTGTCAAAGGGCAAGGCCGCCGCGAAACTTTCCAAGTCGTCAAAGAAAGGCGCGCCTGCCGCCGAGCCTCAGTCGTTGCACGCACTACGGCCGGAGCAAGCGCTGCGCCGCATGAAACAGCTCGAATCGGAAATGTTCAAACATGCGCGCAACCTCGAGTTCGAAGAGGCGGCACGATTGAGAGACCAAATCGAATCATTGCGGCGAGCCGGACTCGGGTTGCCGGAGGTGAAGGCTGGATGAAACGTCGTACCGTGCTCTGGATGGGGCTTGGCACCTTGGGGGCGCTCGCTGTCGGCTGGAGCGTGTTGCCGCCGCGGCAGCGGCTGACGGGAGGGGCTGATCAATTCGCGGACCCCAAATCGTTCACGCCGAATGCTTGGGTTCGTATCGGGCGAGACGATTCGGTGAGCCTTTTCATGCCGCGCGCCGAAATGGGTCAGGGAACGCATACGGGGCTTGCGATGCTGTTGGCCGAAGAGCTCGGCTGCGCACTCGAGGCGATTCGTATCGAGCCCGCGCCGATCGCGAGCGTGTACAACAACGTCAAAGTGGCCGGCGGTAGTCCGGCGCTGAGCGCGGGCGAGCCCGCTCTGTCGCAACGTATCACGACGCACTTCACCGCCAAGATCGTGCGCGAGATCGGCTTCATGGTGACGGGTGGGTCGAGCAGCATCCCCGATCTTTGGGTGGTGTTGCGCGAGGCGGGAGCGATGGCGCGGGAGACATTACGCGCGGCGGCGGCCCGTCGTTGGAACGTGGCCATCTCGGAGTGCACGGCTAAGGCCGGAAAGATCGTCCGAGGCGATGGGCAAGCACTGAGTTTTGGCGAAATCGTTGCGTTCGGCGACGAAGCACTCGAGCCGGTGAGCGAGTTTTCTTTGAAAGCGCCGGCGGATTGGACTTTGATCGGGACACCCGCCAAGCGACTCGAGGCCTCGGACAAAGTGACCGGGCGTGCGCAGTTTGCGGCCGACATCCAAGAACCCGGGATGCTCTATGCAGAGGTCGCGTTGTGCCCGTATGTCGGCGGAACGCTTGATAGTTTTGACGAGACGGCGGCGCGCGGGCTTCCGGGCGTCGTCGAGATCGTGACGATTCCCGCGGTCGCCGGAGCGCCTGCCGCGATCGGCGTCGTCGCCGATCAGCGATGGCGAGCGCAACGCGCGGTCGAGGCTCTCGGAGCCCGCTGGCGACCCGGACCTTCCGGCGCGTTCGGCCAGTCGCTCATCGATTCCACCCTGGCGCAAGGACTGCAAGCCGATGCGCCGCGCGATATCTACCGCGAGGTCGGAGAGGCCGAATCAATCATCGCATCGGCGACGGCTCCGCTGCGCGCAGAGTACGAGGTACCGTATCTCGCCCACGCGGCGATGGAGCCGCTCTGCTGCGCGGTCAAATACGAAGGAACAAAGGCCACCGTCTGGGCGGGCGTGCAAGTTCAAAACGTTTCGCGAGACGTGGCGGCCAAAGTATTCGAGCTCGATAAAGATCAAGTCACCTTGATTCCGATGCTGCTCGGCGGTGCGTTCGGTCGGCGACTCGACGCTGATTTCATCGCGCTCGGTGCGGCGATCGGTCGCGCCGTTCCGAACACGCTCGTGCAATTGCAATGGCGCCGCGAACACGACACGCGACACGATTTCTACCGCCCGGCAGTCCGTGCACGGCTCTCGGCGGTCGTCGATACAGCGAGCGGGCGCATCGAGGCGTATCACTGTCACAGCGTTGGGCAATCCATCGCCGCGCAAGCGTTACCGCGGCAGCTCGGATTGCCCGCGCCGAGCACAGACGCCAGTAATGTCGAGGGAGCCGCTGATCAGGCGTATGTCTTTGCACATCATCTCGTGACGCACACCACCGTCGAGTTGCCGGTGGGCGTCGGCTTTTGGCGATCCGTCGGGCATTCGCAGCACGCCTTTTTCAATGAATCCTTTATTGATGAGCTCGCGAGCTCGGTGAACGCCGACCCGGTCGAGTTTCGGCTGCGACACCTCGGTGATCGACCGAGACATGCGGCGGTGCTCCGACTGGTGGCGGACAAGTCGGGATGGCAAACACCGATCGGGCAGACGACCGACGGTCGCGCGATGGCCCGCGGGGTCGCGCTACACGAGAGCTTTGGCAGCATCGTCGGGCTGGTGGCAGAGGTGTCCGAAGGTCAGGGCGGTGTACCTCGAGTGCATCGAGTCGTCGCCGCGATCGATTGCGGCGTGGCCGTGAATCCTCAACTGATCGCCCAGCAACTCGAAAGCTCGATCATCTACGGGTTGTCTGCGGCCCTCTACGGACGAATCAGCTTCAAGGACGGGCAGGTCGAGCAGGGTAATTTCGATGCCTATCCGGTCATTCGTCTTGCGGAGTCCCCGACCATCGACACCTGGATCGTCCCGAGCACAGCACCTCCAGGTGGGGTGGGGGAGCCGGGGGTGCCACCGGTCGCCCCCGCGGTCACGAGCGCCCTGGCGAAGCTCACGGGGCGCCGGGTCCGCCGGTTGCCGCTAATCGGTGCCTAAGGTATCGTTCGCGGCCTTTCTGCAGGCGCGTAGCTCAGTGGTAGAGCATCACCTTGACATGG
>JBMTZJ010000123.1:0-4637 GCA_049455515.1 Steroidobacteraceae bacterium | reverse complement strand
GGCAATCTTTCGATTGCCGCCCCCAGGCTTTACAGGGGACAACTGTAATTCAAGGTTCAGTTCGAGTAGGCCCGCTCGTTGTGTTCGTTGGTATCGAGCCCTTCGCGCTCCGACTCCTCGGGGACTCGCAGACCGACGATCAGATCGGCGATTTTGAACGCGATAAACGCGGTGACGGCGGACCAAACAATCGTGACACCCACGGCTTTCGCTTGAGTGAGCACTTGCGTCGCGATCGGATTCGATCCGACCGAGGCGGTCACCCAGTCCGTCACGAGGCCGGGGCCACCGAGCGTCTGGCTGTTGAACACGCCCGTCAGCAGCGCACCCAGAATGCCACCGATACCGTGAACGCCGAACACGTCGAGCGAGTCGTCGGCCTTGAGCAGCCTTTTCAAGCCGGTCACGCCCCAGAGGCAGACCAGACCGGCAACGATGCCGATGATGAGCGCGCCCATCATTCCGACGTTACCTGCGGCTGGCGTGATCGCGACGAGACCCGCCACGGCGCCCGAAGCCGCGCCGAGCATCGAGGCATGCCCCTTCAACGCCCACTCGGCGAAGGACCACGCGACCACCGCACCGGCCGTCGCGAGCAGGGTATTGAGGAAGGCGAGTGCGGCAAAGTTTCCGGCCTCGAGCGCCGAGCCCGCGTTGAATCCGAACCAACCCACCCACAGCAACGAGGCTCCCACCATCGTGTGAACGAGGTTGTGTGGCGGCATGGGTTCACGGCCGTAGCCCACGCGTTTGCCGACCATGTACGCACCCACGAGGCCCGCGACACCGGCGTTGATGTGGACAACCGTACCGCCTGCGAAATCGAGAGCGCCCCACTGCCACAACAAGCCCGCCTTCGAATTCATTTCGTCGACGACGCTCGGATCCGTATACGCATCGGGGCCCATCCAGAACCAAACCATGTGCGCGATCGGCAGATAGCAGATGGTGAACCAGATCACCATGAAGATCAGAACCGCAGAAAATTTCATGCGCTCTGCAAAGGCACCGACGATGAGTGCACAGGTGATACCTGCAAACGTGGCCTGGAAGGCGACGAAGCTGATCTCAGGAATGACCACGCCTTTGCTGAACGTCGCAGCATAGGCAAAGGTTCCGGCGACCGGGTCCCATACGCCGTTCAGGAAGAGTCGTGCGGTACCGCCGAGGAATGCACTGCCTTCGGTGAACGCGAGCGAATAACCGTAAATGCACCACAAGACGACGATGAGCGAGAAGCCCACCATCACCTGCATCAATACCGACAGAATATTCTTTGACCGAACCAGTCCGCCGTAGAAGAGCGCGAGTCCGGGGATGGTCATCAGCACCACGAGAAGGGTGGAAACCATCATCCAGGAGACGTCGCCCTTGTCTGGCGTGGGCGCGTCCTGAGCGACCGCAATGATGGGTGCCAAGGTTCCGAGCGTGGCTGCCATCAAGCTCGCCAGCCTACGGGACCCGCCCGTAATCAGATTTTTCAACTTACATGTCATGCTCATTTCAATCTCCCTGCTCGCCGTTTAATCAGGTTGCCGCCACGCCGGTTTCGCCGGTTCGGATGCGTATGGCCTGCTCGATACTCGCCACGAAAATCCTGCCGTCGCCCACTTTCCCGGTTCGAGTCACATTCGCGATGGCCTCGATCACCGGTTCCACGACAGCTTCGTCGACGGCGATCAACACTTGGACACGCGGCACGAACTCGATCTGGTACTGCGCGCCGCGATAAACCTCTGCGTGACCGTGCTGAGCGCCATAACCATGCACTTCCATAACGGTCATTCCTTGCACGCCGATCCGCGCCACTGCCATCTCGAGATCGTCCAACTTGTAGGGCCGGATGATCGCGGTGATCATTTTCATCGCCACGCCTTCATCGCCGTACCTGCACAACCGGACATCAAACCGCATGAACCGAGGGTTAATGCCTCTCGGCGCACGACCCGACATCGCGCTATCCTTCGCAACGCTCGGTCGGCGTCAGAGGTTTTGCAGATTCCATGCCATCCTGTGACTGCCCCAAACCGGGCAAAACAGGGGGCTTTAAAGAGTTTTTGAGGTTTTGGCGCACCGTTTTGGCGCTTTGGGGGAAACCCTCTGCGTCAATAGGGGGCAAAGGAGGTATCACCATGGATTTCCGTGTCGACGATCTGGCTCGCAGACTATTCGAGAGCATGCCACCCACCGTGCAAAACATGCGTCACGATCTCGAGGCCAATTTTCGGGCCGTCCTGCGCGCCAACCTCGCTCGCCTCGATCTTCTCGCTCGCGACGAGTTCACCGCCCAGACCAAGGTCCTCGAGAGAACCCGAGCCCGTCTCGAAGACGTCGAACAGCGACTCGCTCATCTCGAGGCTCGCCTCGCCGCCACCGCTCGCGACTGACCTGCTGCCATGTCGGTCGCGCGCATTCTTTGTCGCGCGCAACTCGGTTTGATCGCTCCACGCGTCGACGTCGAAGTTCATCTCGGCGCGGGGTTGCCTTGTTTCAATATCGTCGGACTGCCTGCGACTGAGGTCAAAGAAAGTAAAGAACGGGTTCGAGCAGCGCTCGTGAACTCGGGCTTCGAGTTACCCGCGGGGCGCATCACGGTCAATCTCGCGCCTGCAGAGCTGCCCAAGGACGGCGGCCGGTTCGACCTCGGTATCGCCATCGGCATCTTGATCGCCAGCGGGCAAGTTACCCCGAAGCGCTCGCTCGATTCGCTCGAATTCTTTGGCGAGCTTGGGCTTGCCGGCGAGCTTCGTCCGATTCGGGGTGCATTACCTGCGGCAGCCGCTGCAGCCCTTGCAGGTTCGGCAGTCGTATTGCCTCAAGGAAATCGTCACGAGCTCCACTGGTGTCCGACTCTCGAGGCGCTGACGGCCGATAGTCTGCGCGCGGTTTGCGAAAAACTGATCAATCCGGAAATCCAGATTCCTCGGCCTGTCGAACACAAACCGTCAGAGTCCTGCAGCACTAAATCTAACGAAACGACTCTCGACGGGCTACGGTTATCCGACGTGTGCGGCCAAGCACGCGGGAAGCGCGCGTTGGCGGTGGCCGCTGCAGGCGGGCACAGTCTGCTGATGGTGGGGCCTCCCGGCTGTGGCAAGACCATGCTTGCCGAGCGACTGCCTTGGTTACTGCCGGGGCTGACGAAGGCCGAAGCATTGGAGGTCGCCATGATCACCTCGATCACTGCAGAGGCTTTGCCAGAGGTGATACGCCGACCATTTCGCTCGCCGCATCACACGGCATCCGCCAGCGCCATCATCGGTGGCGGAGCGGGGGCGGGGCCCGGCGAGATCACGGTGGCGCATCGAGGCGTACTCTTTCTCGACGAGCTACCCGAATTCGATCGTCGAGTGCTCGAGGCGCTGCGTGAGCCGCTCGAGACGGGGCGCGTAGCGGTGTCGCGGGTGGGTGCGAAGGCGGAGTATCCGGCGAGCTTTCAGTTGATCGCCGCTATGAACCCGTGCCCTTGCGGGCATGCTGGATCACGTTTCGGAGGATGTCGCTGCAAGCCGGCGGTGATCGAGCGCTATCGAGCGCGCTTGTCCGGTCCCTTGCTCGATCGCCTCGATCTTCGTGTAGCGCTCGAGTCGGTAAGCGATGCCGATCTCGCTCTTCATCGTCGAGCGAGACAAGACTTGCACTCGGAAGAGATGTCGATGTCAGACGAGCGTCGCGCGCGAGCGCAAATCGTTTCGACGAGATCTCGCCAGCTTGCGAGACAAGGGTGTCTCAACGCGTCATTGGCGGGCCGAGCACTGACGTCGGTCTGCCGTCTCGAGCACGGCGCTCATCGTGTCTTGCTGGCGTCCCGCGCGTCGCAGGGCGGAAGCCTTCGTTCCCAAGATCGCTTGATACGTGTCGCGCGCACGATCGCTGATCTGCGCGAAAGCGAGACGATCGGCGAAGCGGATGCGCTAGAGGCGGTCGCGATGAGAACAGCGCTCTCTTAATCGCAAGCCGCGTTACTTCGCCTTGGTCACCATGTAATCGACGGCAGCCTTGACGAGATCGTCCGGCAGATCGGTACGCCCACCCTTGGCCGGCATGACGCCGTTTTTACCGGTGTAACCCTCGATGGCATGCTTGTAGAGGATGTCGTTGCCTTGCGCGAGACGGGGAGCCCAAGCAGCGCGATCGTCCGAGCGGGGCGCACCGCCGATACCATTGAGGTGGCAGGCGCCACACACTTGTTCGTAGACACCGATACCATCGGTGGGAATGGCGAGTTGCGCGACCACGGCGCCCGCAGCCGGGACGATATCGAGGCCGGTATTGTCGCGGCCGGCGACGGCAACGCGACCCGCGGTGAGATTTTTTTCGACGTCGGCGACGTACTTGGGATCCATCAAAAGATGGGCGCTCTGCGTATCACGACCGACGGCTCGGGCCAGCGCGAACAGCACGATCGCGATGACGATGAGGATGCCGAGCACGAGGCTGAAGATATTGAAGAACTGAGAGTCCTGTTTGCTCACGACGTTATCCAAAAAGCCCTACGGAAATTCGGTCGGCAGTATAGCCGCTACCGGGGGTTGCGCGCACGCGTCGGGCTCGACTCCAGGCTCAGCGATACCCCAACCAAGTTCGCACCGCGGGCGTTGATCCGACCGAAACGGATGCGGCCATCCAGCGGTAGG
>JBMTZJ010000122.1:0-4648 GCA_049455515.1 Steroidobacteraceae bacterium | reverse complement strand
GCGCCTCGCGTGTGCGCGACATGTTCGAGCAGGCGAAGAAGCACGCGCCCTGCATTATCTTTATCGACGAAATCGATGCGGTCGGTCGTCATCGCGGCGCGGGTCTTGGCGGCGGCCACGACGAGCGCGAGCAAACCCTGAACCAATTACTGGTCGAGATGGACGGGTTCGAAGGCAGCGAGGGCATCATCGTCATCGCGGCGACCAACCGTCCCGACGTGCTCGATCCGGCGTTGCTGCGTCCGGGTCGTTTCGATCGTCAGGTCGTGGTGCCGCTGCCCGACGTTCGTGGTCGCGAGCAGATCCTCAAAGTTCACATGCGCAAAGTACCGATCGCCGACGATGTGAAGCCGTCGCTGATCGCTCGCGGTACACCGGGGTTTTCGGGGGCCGATCTCGCCAACCTCGTCAACGAGGCGGCGCTCTTCGCAGCGCGGGCCAATCGGCGCGTCGTCGGCATGGATGAGTTCGAGCGCGCCAAGGACAAAATCATGATGGGTGCCGAGCGGCGCTCCATGGTGATGACCGAACAAGAGAAGCGCATGACCGCCTACCACGAAGCCGGTCACGCGATCGTCGGCATCTCCGTGCCCGAGCACGATCCGGTCTACAAAGTCACGATCATCCCGCGAGGGCGAGCGCTCGGTGTGACCCAGTTTCTGCCTGAGCAAGATCGCTACTCGATGAGCAAGCGGCGGATCGAGAGCGGCATCGCCACGCTCTTCGGCGGTCGTATCGCCGAAGAATTGATCTTCGGCGCGGATTCCGTGACGACCGGCGCGTCGAACGATATCGAACGCGCCACTGATCTCGCGCGTAACATGGTCACGAAGTGGGGCTTGTCGGACAAGCTGGGTCCGTTGACCTATTCCGAAGAGTCGGGCGAGGTGTTTCTCGGACGTTCGGTCACGCAGACGAAGCAGGTGTCGGACGAGACTGCGGCCGCCATCGATCAAGAAGTCCGTCGCGTGATCGAGAGCAATTATCAGCGTGCGCGCGACATTCTCACGACGAATATCGACAAGCTGCACGCGATGGCCGAGGCGCTCGTGAAATTCGAGACGATCGACGAGGGTCAGATCAAAGACATCATGGCGGGCCGACCGCCGAGTGCGCCCTCGGGATGGGACGACTCCGTGCAGGGCGGCCCTAAGGGCGGCTCGCAGGGAAGTGACGCGCGACCCGCACCTCAGCCCGACATCGGATCACCGGCGGGCGAGGGCAGCGCCGGCTGATCGGCTCGATTCTCGAGTGCGCCTGAACTGCGCCGGTCGGGAGATCGACCTCACGACTCCCGTCGTCATGGGCGTGCTCAATGTCACGCCGGACTCCTTCTCCGATGGCGGGCGGTTCGTCGACCTGACTGCGGCGCTCGCGCATGCCGACGCGATGATCGCAGCCGGCGCGTCCATCATTGATGTCGGCGGCGAGTCCACTCGACCGGGCGCGAGTCCCGTCTCGGCGGACGGCGAGCTGCGTCGGGTGCTGCCAATCATCGACGCCCTGGTCTCTCGAGGGGCGATCGTTTCCATCGATACCAGCAAACCCGAGGTCATTCGCGCGGCGCTCGCGGCGGGCGCGCATCTCGTCAACGACGTCCGTGCCTTGCAGCAGCCCGGCGCCCTCGAGGCGGCCGCATCGGGCTCAGCGGCCATCTGTCTTATGCACATGCAGGGCGAACCGGCCACGATGCAGCAATCGCCCGCTTACGGTGATGTCGTCGCGGAGGTCATCGGCTTCTTGAGGGCGCGCATCGAGGCCTGTCAAAAGGCTGGTATCGGTCGAGACCGAATGCTGGTCGACCCGGGCTTCGGCTTCGGAAAGACCTTGGATCACAACCTGGCGCTGTTGCGAAATTTGCCAAAGATCTCCGC
This sequence comes from Steroidobacteraceae bacterium, assembly GCA_049455515.1. Taxonomy (GTDB): domain Bacteria; phylum Pseudomonadota; class Gammaproteobacteria; order Steroidobacterales; family Steroidobacteraceae; genus UBA964. Next base: position 2,774 of record JBMTZJ010000122.1, on the reverse strand, counting down.
CGCGACGAATGCGCCGATTTTGGCGGGGCTCTCTCGAAAATCGATGCTCGGGGCCCTCACGGGTCGGGGGGTCGATGAGCGCTTGGCGGGCAGTCTCGCCCTGGCGTTCGCGGCACTCGAGGGCGGAGCGCGTATCATTCGCTGCCACGACGTCGCTGAGACCTGCGATGTCGTCAAAGTTTGGGCCGCTCTGCGCGGCGGTGGAGGAATGGCGTGACGAGGCAGTATTTCGGTACCGATGGCGTTCGCGGCAAAGTGGGTGAGCCGCCCCTGACGGTCGACTTCGTCCTCAATCTCGCCAGTGCTGCAGCGAGGGTTCTCGCGCCCGAAGGCGGCAGTGTGTTGATCGGCAAGGACACCCGTTTGTCCGGCTACATGTTCGAGGCCGCCCTCGAAGCCGGTTTCGTCGCGGCAGGGGTCGATGCCATGCTGATCGGCCCGTTGCCGACGCCGGGTATCGCGTACATGACGCGACACTTCGGCTGTAAGTTCGGCGTGGTCATCAGCGCGTCGCACAATCCGTACTACGACAACGGCATCAAATTCTTCGACGGGCAGGGCGCGAAGCTCTCCGATGACGCTGAGGCCCGCATTGAGGCGGAGCTCGCGAAGCCGCCACTGACGCGCGAATCCAAGTTGCTCGGCCGAGCATCGCGTGTCGACAAGCTGCGCAAGGCGTATCAAAACTTTTGCATCTCGACGATGCCGACCGACGTCTCGCTTGCGGGCATGAAAATCGTGATCGATTGCGCGCATGGCGCGGGCTACAAGGTGGCCCCCCGAATTTTGACCGATCTGGGTGCCGAGATCGTTCCGCTCGGGTGCTCACCGAACGGTCGCAACATCAATCAGGGTTGTGGCTCGACGGCCCCGGAATTGTTGCAGCTCACCGTGCCGGGTGTGCGGGCTCACGTGGGTATTGCGCTCGACGGCGACGGCGATCGTTTGGTCATGGTCGATCATCTCGGACGTAAGGTCGATGGCGATCAGTTGCTGTACGTGATCGCCGCGCATCGACATGCGAAGGGTCGCTTGCAGGGGCCCGTCGTCGGCACCCTGATGACGAATTACGGGCTCGAACGCGCGCTGCGCGAGCGCGGTATCGACTTCCATCGGGCGGCGGTCGGCGATCGATACGTGCTCGCCAAGTTGCGTGAAACAGGCGGCGTACTCGGCGGAGAAACCTCAGGACATCTGCTCACCCTCGATTACACGACGACAGGTGATGCGATGATCGCGGCGCTGCAGGTGCTCGCAATCATGGTGGAAACGGGCCGTCCGCTCGCAGAGCTCACGGCAGATCTGAGTTTGCTGCCCCAGACGCTGATCAACGTGAAGGTCGCTCGACGATTCAATCCGCTCGAGGTGCCCGCGGTGTGTTCGGCGCTTGCCAAGGTCGAGCAGCAACTGGCGGGTCGCGGTCGAGCGGTTTTGAGAGCCTCGGGAACGGAGCCGCTCATTCGGGTGATGATCGAGGCGGACGACGGCGATGAGGCGAAAAAGCTCGCGAACCAGCTCGCCGATGCCGTTCGTGCGGCTGCTCCGTAAACAATGTTTCAAATAATGTTTTGAGGAGTACGACATGAAACGTACGCCGGTCGTTGCGGGCAATTGGAAGATGCATGGAGCTCGCGCTACCAACGCAGCCTTGGTCTCGGGCGTGGTGTCGGGCCTCGCGCCCCGCGCGGCGCGCATCGCTCAGGTGGTGGTTTGTCCGCCGTTTGTCTATGCAGCGGAACTCAGCGAACTACTGGATCGCGCGGGTGTCGGGCTCGGTGGGCAGGATGTTTGTGCGGAGTCCGGACAAGGCGCGTTCACCGGTGAAGTGTCCGCGTCGATGTTGCGGGACGTCGGCTGCTCACATGTGATCGTCGGGCACTCGGAGCGACGGGCGCTGTATGGCGATACCGATGCGCTCGTGGGTCGTAAGACGCTGAGCGCACTCGCAGCCGGACTGACGCCCATCATCTGCGTGGGGGAATTGCTCGAAGAGCGCGATGCCGGACGGACCCATGAGGTGGTTGGACGTCAGCTTCAGGCCGTCCTGCAGGCGCTCCAGGGGGATGCGGTGGGGCTCGCCGGGCTCGAGCGTTGCATCCTGGCCTACGAGCCCGTTTGGGCGATCGGCACGGGGCGGACGGCAACCCCGGAGCAGGCCCAGGATGTCCATGCCTTCATCCGTGGCCTGATCCAATCGCAGGATGCTAGAATCGCCGGCTCGGTCAGGGTCCTCTACGGAGGCAGCGTCAAACCTGGCAACGCCCGAGAGCTCTTCGGGATGCCGGATGTCGATGGAGGTCTCATTGGTGGGGCCTCGCTCAAGGCCGAGGATTTCGTCGCGATCGTCGCGGCGGCTCAGTAAGAATCGGATACGAAGCTCATGTTGTTGACGGCACTGACCATCGTTCAGGTGTTTTCCTCTCTCGCGATCATCGCGCTCGTGCTGTTGCAGCGCGGACGGGGTGCGGACGCGGGTGCGGGCTTCGGTGCAGGCGCATCGGGAAGCGTCTTCGGTGCGCGCGGCGCAACGACGGGCTTGTCGCGAGCGACGGCTGTCTTGGCCGCAGTTTTCATGATCAACAGTCTCGCGCTGGCGTGGATCGGTACGCGACCGAACACTGCCGAGACCGAAACGCTTCTGGGTGAGCAGGCGGCTGAAACAGCGCCTGCGTCGACGCCAGCCGCGCCTCCGTCGCCGGCGCCGTAAGCATCAATCGTTATCGCGGACGTGGTGGAATTGGTAGACACACTAGCTTGAGGGGCTAGCGCCGCAA
>JBMTZJ010000121.1:0-4716 GCA_049455515.1 Steroidobacteraceae bacterium | reverse complement strand
CGCCATCCATGGCGCGCGACACCCCTTCTTGTGACCAACGAAACACGTGTCGCTCCTCGCTCGCCGAGCTCACAGGGATGTGCTCTTGCGGCCCCGCGAGCGGGCTTCAGGTATGCGCCGCGGGAGATAATCGAGCGGCGCTTCAGGTATGCGCCGTGGGAGATAATCGAGCGGCGCTTCAGGTATGCGCCTTGGGGAACAGCATCGCGACCACCCGCCTTCCATCCCCCACCAGCACGTTATACGTCCGGCAGGCTGCGCCGATCGCCATGATCTCGAGACCGATTTGTCGCTCGAGGAACCAGCGACGTTGGGCCGCGGGCAGAAAGGTCTGGCCGCCCGCCCAGCCGATGACGACGACCTCGGGTTTGTCGGCGAAGACGGCGTCGAGGTCACGCTCCTCGATATCTTGGGGGCTTTGGGGTCTGAGGGCCGTCTGCAGGCCGCTGCTGCTCAGCAGCACGGCGTTTGACCAGTCGGTGTTGCCCACGCGAACGACGCCCTCTGCATAGCTGCGGATGAGCGGGGCGGGGCCGCTTGGGGTCACGGTGAGTCTCATGCTCCGATAACATACGCGATGTGCGCGAACTCGTGCTCGTCCTCCCTGATCTTTTCCTGCGTGGAGCGGCGTCGGCCTCGATGGCCGATGCGTCGCTGACCGCGCTGCGTTTTGCTGCGCCGCGCCTGATGCGCGGTGGCTGGCGCGGGACTCTCGCGCGCGGCGTGGGTCGTGAGGATCTCTCCCTCGTCGATGAGGCGAGCGTGATCGATGCGGCGTTGCGTGTCGCCGCTGTTAGCGACGATACGGTCGTCGAGGCTTGGATCGCCACTCCCGTGCATCTGATGGCGGGACTGAAGACGGTGCACTTTCCTGCGAACGGCGTGCTTCGATTAACGGCGAACGAGGCGAACGCGTTCGCCGAGGCGTTTGCGTCGACCTTTGGCGGCGACGGTCTCGAGCTGCATCCGGCCGGAGCGGCAGGCTTTATTTTGCGTGGTTTGGCGGCGCCCGGTGCGTCGACGGTCGAACCTGCACGACTCTTGGGTGACTTGCTCGAGACGCATCTGCCAAGCGGTACGGGCAGTGCGGAGCTTCGCGCGCTGACGAGCGAAATCGAAATGTGGTTACACGACTTGCCGCTCAACCGTCAGCGTGCGCTGCGCGGCGAGCCGCCGATCAGCAGTGTGTGGTTGTGGGGCGGAGGACAACCGCCGCGAGATCCGCTACGTGCGAGCCGGGGCGCCTCGCGTTGGTCGCGGATGGTCACCGAGGACACCTGGGCGAAAGCGCTCGCCGATTTGGCGGGTGTACCCGTGTCGCCGCTTCCGGATTCCCTCGAGGATTTGCTCAACGATACCGGTGGTGACGGGGCGGGTGACTCGGTGCTCGTCGTCGCGCCGCTCACGGGGATGGATGCGCCCACTTTTGATCGTACCTATGTCGCACCGGCGGCGCGGGCGCTTCACGAAGGACGGCTCGAGCGCTTCACGATCGCGGCTAACGATCGCTGGGCGTCGGTCGAGTCTCGCGATCGCTATCGATTTTGGCGCCCGCATCGAACGGCGTTCATGGCCGTCGCGGATGGTGGCGTATGACGTTGAAGATCGGTCGCCGTGTCGTCGATGAGGGTCTCGTCGGGCGCTTGGGTGCACTCAATCCGGTGTTGGCGCGCGCGTATGCCGCCCGCGGAATCGACGATCCCTCGCGACTGCGCCCATCGCTCGATCGGCTGTTGCCCGTGGGCACGCTCGAGGGCGTGGAGGCGGCGGTCGCGTTGCTGCTCGCGCATCGGCGCAGCGGTCAAAGAATTCTGGTCATTGGCGATTTCGATGCGGACGGTGCAACGAGTTCGGCGCTCATCGTACGGTGCCTGCGCGCGTGGGGTTTTGCCGACGTCGATTTTTTGGTCCCGAACCGCTTCGAGTTCGGTTATGGTCTAACACCAGAGATCGTCGCGCTCGCGGCTCAGCAGAATCCTGCGCTCATCATTACGGTGGATAACGGCATTTCGAGTTTGCCGGGGGTAGCGGCAGCTCGCGGCCTCGGTATCGATGTGCTCGTGACCGACCATCACCTCGCCGGCGCGGAGTTGCCGGCCGCCAACGTGATCGTCAACCCGAATCTCCCCGACGCGCGATTCGGTTCGCGCGCGCTCGCCGGTGTGGGCGTGGCGTTTTACGTGATGGCCGCGCTGCACCGTGCCTTGGCCGATGCCACGCTGCCGTCACCGGCGACTTGGCTCGATCTCGTCGCGCTCGGCACGGTCGCGGACATCGTGCCGCTCGATGACAACAACCGTATTCTCGTCTCGCAAGGACTCGCGCGGATTCGTGCGGGGCGCTGCACGGCGGGCTTGCGGGCTTTGCTGGAGGTCGGCAACAAGCCCCTCGCCAACGTGATCGCGACGGACCTCGGATTCGTGGCGGGTCCGAGGCTCAATGCCGCGGGTCGCCTCGATGACATGAGCCTCGGTATTCGCTGTCTGCTCACGGACTCGATGACCGAGGCCCGCGCACTCGCGGCGCGCCTCGATGCGCTCAACAAAGAACGTCGATCGATCGAATCGACCATGCAGGAGCAGGCGATGGCGGCGGTGCGTCATCTCGAGGATCCCGAGGTCTTGGCGCGTCGCGGCGTAGGTGGCCAGGGTGACGTGAGCACCGCGCGCCACGGGCTCTGTCTCTACGATTCGAGTTGGCATCAGGGTGTCGTGGGTATCGTGGCGGGTCGCATCAAAGATCGCATGCGCCGTCCGGTGATCGCCTTTGCCGATGCGGGCGACGGCCAACTGCGCGGCTCGGTACGTTCGGTGACGGGTGTGCATGCACGCGATGTGCTCGAGGCGATCTCCACACGGCATCCGGGGCTGCTGCCGAAGTTCGGCGGACACGCGATGGCGGCGGGGCTCACGCTCGAGCGTACACAGCTCGATACATTCGCACGCGAATTCGATGCGGAAGTCGCGCGTTGGCAGCAGGGCGGATCGCTCGCCGATCGTATCGAGACCGACGGCGAACTCGCGGTCGAGGAGATTTCTCTCGTGACCGCCGAGGCGCTGCGGGAGGGCGGGCCCTGGGGCCAGGCTTTCCCGGAGCCGACCTTCGACCAGCGATTTCGCGTACAGGACTCGCGGGTCGTCGGTGAGCTGCACGTCAAGATGTGGGTCGAACTCGAGGGTTCTGGGCGTCGGTTCGATGCCATCGCATTCAACCTGTTGCAGGGTCGACCGGGGCTTCGCGGTGCCGGCGGGAAACTCGCGCTACCGCAGAGCGTCCATCTCGTGTATCGGCTCGACGTGAACGTGTGGAACGGTGAGCGGCGCCTGCAGTTGCTCGTCGACCATCTGCTAGAATGACGGCCCATGATCGAACTCGGCCTCATCAAGCGATCCCTTTCAGACCTCCAGGAGCGCGTCAGCTCCTTAAGGGGGTTTCTTTGAATACGATCTGAAAAAAGAGCGGCTCGAGGAAGTCAGCCGCGAACTCGAAGACCCGGCGGTCTGGCAGAAACCCGAGAAAGCCCAAGAACTCGGCAAAGAGCGCGCCAAGCTCTCTGCGGAAATCGAACAGATCGACGCTGCCACACATTCCGTGCGTGATTCAGTCGAGCTGCTCGAGCTCGCCGAAGCTGAAAACGACGATTCGACCGCGCTCGAAGTCGAGCGCGATCTGCCCTCGGTCGAAGCGAAGGTTCGCAAGCTCGAACTGAAGCGTATGTTCCGCGGTGAGATGGATTCCCATAACGCGTACCTCGACATCCAGGCGGGTGCCGGCGGCACCGAGGCACAGGATTGGGCGCAGATGATCATGCGCATGTATCTCAAGTGGGCTGCGACGCGTGGCTTCAGTGCGGAAGTGATCGACTCGAGCCCCGGCGAAGTCGCGGGCATCAAGAGCGCCACGATCGAGTTCAAAGGTGATCATGCCTACGGTTGGTTGCGCACCGAGACGGGCGTGCATCGTCTGGTGCGTAAGTCGCCTTTCGACTCAGGTAACCGACGCCATACCTCCTTCGCCTCGGTGTTCGTCTCACCTGAAATCGACGATGACATCAACATCGAAATCAATCCGGCCGATCTCGAGATGGACGTCTATCGCGCGAGTGGTGCAGGCGGTCAGCACGTCAACAAAACCGAGTCGGCGGTGCGTATTCGTCACATGCCTTCCGGTATCGTGGTCGCCTGTCAAAACGAGCGCAGCCAACACAAGAACCGCTCGACGGCCATGAAGATGCTGAAAGCCAAGCTCTACGAGCTCGAGGTCAACAAGCGTAATGCCGCGGCCAAGGTGCTCGAAGACTCGAAGTCGGATGTGAGCTGGGGTCACCAGATCCGCTCCTATGTTCTCGACCAATCGCGTATCAAAGATTTGCGCACGGATGTCGAGGTGGGTAACACCACGGCCGTGCTCGATGGTGATCTCGATCAGTTTCTCGAGGCCTCGCTGAAGGCGGGCCTGTAGCGCGGAGCATTTCACGATGAGCGACACGCAAGTTCCCGAGGGCGCAGCCACACCGCCGGAAGATGAGAACAAGCTCGTTGCGGAGCGTCGCCAAAAGCTTTCTGCGCTGCGCGCAGCGGGGGCGCCTGCGTTCCCCAATGATTTCCGACGCGACTCGCTCGCTGCCGAGTTGCACCTCGGCTTTGGCGATATGGACAGTGCCGCGCTCGAAGCACAGTCGATTCGTGTTCATGTCGCCGGGCGCATGATGCTGCG
>JBMTZJ010000120.1:0-4763 GCA_049455515.1 Steroidobacteraceae bacterium | reverse complement strand
GAGGGCGCCATCAGCACCATGTTCGGTATGCAGCGCAGGTACGAGATGTCGTAGGCACCTTGGTGCGTCGCGCCATCACCGCCGACGAGACCCGCGCGATCGAGCGCGAACACGACGGGCAGGTTCTGCAGGGCGACGTCGTGGATCAGCTGATCATAGCCGCGCTGCAGGAAGGTCGAGTAAATCGCAACCACCGGCCTCAGGCCTTCGCAGGCGATACCCGCGGCGAATGTCACCGCGTGCTGCTCGGCGATCGCGACGTCAAAATAACGATCGGGGAATTTCTTTGAGAACTCGACGAGCCCCGAGCCCTCGCGCATCGCGGGCGTGATCCCAACGAGCTTGGGCTCGCGCTCGGCCATATCGCAGAGCCACTCGCCAAAGATTTGTGAGAACGAGGGACCCGCCGATTTTTCCTTGAAGATGGTGCCGCTCGCGGGGTCAAACGCGCCCGGGCCGTGCCACTTGATCGGGTCGGCTTCGGCCGGGGTATAGCCTTTACCCTTGCGCGTGACGACATGCAGGAACTGCGGGCCCGTGAGCAGCCGCTGATTACGCAGCGTCCGCACGAGCGCGCCGATATCGTGACCGTCGATAGGGCCGATGTAGTTGAAGCCGAGCGCCTCGAACAGTCCGCCCGGCAAAATCATCCCCTTGAAATACTCCTCCGAGCGACGCGCGAACTCCCAGGCGACGGGCATCTTCGAGAGCACCTTCTTACCGGTCTCGCGGAGCGCCGCGTACTTGCGGCTCGAGAGCACCCGCGTGAGGTATTTCGAGAGCGCGCCGACGTTCTCCGAGATCGACATGTCGTTGTCGTTGAGTACGACGAGCAAATCGGTGCGCAGCGAACCGGCGTTATTGAGCGCTTCGAAGGCCATGCCTGCGGTCATCGCGCCGTCACCGATCACCGCTACCACGCGTCGCGCGGCGCCTTCGCGCTCTGCGGCGACCGCCATACCGAGCGCCGCGCTGATCGAGGTGCTCGAGTGACCGACGCCAAAGGTGTCGTACGGACTTTCGCTGCGCGAGGGGAAGGGCGCGAGCCCATCCTTTTGTTTGACGGTGTCGAGCCGATCACGGCGACCCGTGAGGACTTTGTGCGGATAGGCTTGGTGCCCGACGTCCCACACGAGTCGATCATCCGGGGTCTCGAACACATAGTGCAGCGCGACCGTGAGCTCGACCGTGCCAAGCCCCGCCGCGAAGTGGCCTCCGCGGGTGGCCACCGTGTTGATCAAATATTCGCGAAGCTCACGGCAGACCTCGCCGAGCGACTCGACCGGCAGCGCGCGCAGGTCGGCCGGCGACTCGATCTTCGAGAGCAAGGGATAGCGGTCGGCGGTCGTACTCATGGGAGCGCGACAGTGTATTAGTTCGCGCGGCCGATGACGAAGTCGGCTAGCGCTGCGAGCCCCTTTCCGGCCGTCCCGAGCGGGGCGAGGGCGGCCAGCGCCCGGGCCCGCTGCGCCTCGGCGGCGGCTTTGGCGCCCTCGAGGCCCATCAGGCTCGTGTAGGTCGGCTTATCGTGAGCGGCATCCGCGCCGGCGATCTTGCCGATGGTATCGGTCGTACCGGTCACATCGAGGATGTCGTCCTGGATCTGGAACGCGAGCCCGATCGCCGCGCCGAACTCTTGCAGGGCCTGCCATTTGGGGCCTGAGAGCACGCCTGCGGCCGCCGCGCCGAGCAACACCGCGGTCTCGATCAGCGCACCGGTTTTGAGCCGATGCATCCGCTGCAGCGCCGCGACGTCGAGCTTACGACCGACCGACTCGAGGTCGATGGCCTGACCGCCGGCCATCCCCGCCGTGCCGATACCGGCGGCGAGCAGTCGCACCATCGCGAGACGTCGCACGGCTTCGTCCGGTGAGAGGTCGGCTGGACCCGCGAGCCGTTCGAAGGCGACCGCCTGTAGCGCATCGCCCGCGAGGATCGCTGTCGCCTCGTCGAAAGCCTTGTGGCACGAGGGACGTCCGCGACGCAGATCATCGTCGTCCATCGCCGGCAGATCGTCATGAATGAGACTGTAGACGTGAATCAGTTCGACTGCCGCGGCAGGATCATCCAAGGCATCGAGTGGCGCACCGAGCGCAACACCTGCGGTGTACACGAGCGTCGGACGCAAGCGCTTGCCACCGCCGAGCGCGCTGTAGCGCATGGCTTCGACGAGACGGGTAGAGCCCGCATCCGTCAAAGGCAGCGCGCGCTCGAGCACGCGCTCGATCCGCTCGCGATAGTCCATGCTCACTCGTCCTTCGTGGCCTCGTCGTCCTCGTCCGCATCGAAGCGTTCGAGGCTCGCCGCGCCATCGCGCTTGAGCAGAATATCGACGCGCGCCTGAGCCGCATCGAGCGCGCCCTGACAGTCGCGCGTGAGGGCGATGCCCTTCTCGAAGGACTTCAGAGACTCTTCGATCGGCAGATCGCCGGCCTCGAGCTTCTCGACGATCGCTTCGAGCTCAGCGAGGGACTTTTCGAAATCGGGTGGGCGCTTCGCTTTAGTCATGCGGAATTTATACCTCATGGCGTCCGACACGGGGAGGGATTTCGCCTAGAATTGGTGGATGGCCAAAGACTACGACGCCTCAGCGATTGAGGTTCTCTCCGGGTTGGAGCCGGTTCGGCGCCGCCCGGGCATGTACACCGACACGACCCGCCCCAACCACCTCGCGCACGAAGTCATCGACAACAGTGTCGACGAGGCACTCGCCGGGCACGCCAAACAGATCGACGTCACCGTCTTTAAAGACGGGTCCCTCGAGGTCACCGACGACGGTCGCGGTATGCCCGTCGACATCCACCCCAAAGAGAAGGTGAGTGGCGTCGAGCTGATCCTCACTCGGCTGCATGCGGGCGGTAAATTCGACAGCGGCAGCTATAACTTTTCGGGCGGCTTGCACGGCGTCGGCGTTTCGGTGGTCAACGCGCTCTCGAAGCAACTCGAGTGCTGGATCCGTCGCGGCGGCAAGGAATACAACATCGGTTTTCGTGACGGCAAGATGAGCTCGAAGCTCGAAGTCGTCGGCACCGTGGGCCAACGCAATACCGGTACGACGGTGCGCTTCTGGCCCGACCCTAAATTCTTTGACTCCGACAAGTTCTCGGTGCCGCAAATGCGGCATACGTTGAAGGCGAAGGCCGTGCTCTGCCCGGGGCTGCGCATCACCTTCACCAACGAGGCGACCGGCGAGAAGGACAACTGGTTCTTTACGGGCGAGCTCGACGCCTATCTTGTCGATGAGCTCGGTAAGGCCGAGCGCCTGCCGGCCGAGCCCATCACGGGCAAGCGCGAGCAGGCGCAGGACAGTGTCGACTTTGCGCTCTGCTGGGCGCCGGATAGCGAAAGCGCGATCGCCGAAAGCTACGTCAATCTCATTCCGACCTCCGACGGCGGGACGCACGTCAACGGTCTGCGCGGCGGCACCGCTGCGGCGGTGCGCGAGTTCTGCGAGTTCCGTAATCTTTTGCCGCGCGGCATCAAGCTTGCGCCCGAGGACGTGTGGGACGGCGTGCGTTTCGTGCTCTCGATCAAAATCCGCGAGCCGCAGTTTGCCGGTCAAACCAAAGAGCGACTCGCCTCGCGCGATGCGGCACAGCTCGTCGAGAGTTACGCCAAGGATGCGATCGGCCTCTGGCTCGCGCAGCACCCCGATGCCGGCGAGCGGATCGCGCAGTTCGCGATCGAGAACGCGACGCAGCGTTTGAAGGCCGCGCAAAAGGTACAGCGCAAGCGTATTTCAGGCGGCCCTGCGCTGCCCGGCAAGCTCGCCGACTGCGCGGGTGACGATCCCACGCGCTCGGAGCTGTTCCTCGTGGAGGGCGACTCGGCGGGCGGTTCCGCGAAGCAGGCGCGCGACAAAGATTTCCAGGCCATCATGCCGCTGCGCGGCAAGATCCTGAACACCTGGGAGCTCGAGCCCGGTGAGATCGGGTCTTCGGCCGAAGTACACGATATCAGCGTCGCGATCGGTATCGAGCCCGGCACCTCCGATCTCTCGCGCCTGCGCTACCACAAGATCTGCATCCTCGCCGATGCCGACTCCGATGGTCAGCACATCGCGACCTTGCTCTGCGCGCTCTTTTTGCGACATTTCCGGCCGCTCGTGGCGCAGGGGCACGTGTATGTCGCGATGCCGCCGCTCTATCGCATCGATGCAGGCAAGCAGGTGTTCTATGCGCTCGATGATGCCGAGCGCGATGCTTTCCTGCAGCGCCTCACCGACGAAAAGGTGAAGGCCAAGCCGCAGGTCACGCGTTTCAAAGGTCTCGGCGAAATGAACCCCTCGCAACTGCGTGAGACCACGATGGACCCGCGCACGCGGCGTCTCGTGCAGCTCACGCTCGATGCGGCCGACCAGACCGACAGTCTTATGGACATGCTGCTCGCCAAGAAACGCGCCGCCGACCGGCGCGAGTGGCTCGAGCAGAAAGGCAATCTCGTACAGGTGAGCGTCTGATGCAGAAGCAGGAATTGGGTTTCGAGGGCGTCGAGCGTCAACCGCTGCGCGCCTTCACCGAAAAGGCGTATCTCGAGTACTCGATGTACGTCATCCTCGATCGCGCGCTCCCGGCGATCGGTGATGGGCTGAAGCCCGTGCAGCGTCGCATCATCTACTCGATGAGCGAGCTCGGGCTCTCGGCCGTCTCCAAACACAAGAAGTCCGCGCGCACCGTGGGCGATGTCATCGGTAAGTTCCATCCGCACGGCGACTCGGCGTGTTACGAGGCCATGGTGCTCATGGCGCAGCCGTTTGCGTATCG
>JBMTZJ010000119.1:0-4773 GCA_049455515.1 Steroidobacteraceae bacterium | reverse complement strand
GCTCGATACGGGCGATACGCCCTTTGTAGATATTCGCTTTTTTCTGTTCGCGGGACGGAAGCTCGATCGATAAGTCGTAAAGCTTCTGCCCATCAACCAGGGCGACGCGCAGTTCTTCCTGCTGCGTCGCGTTGACCAACATTCTTTTCATGGGACCCCATACTCCGGGTAGGGGCCGACAGTCTTCCGGGGGTCGTCCGCGGGGACACCGTCACGCAACGGGCCAGAGGCCTCGGGCGTGCGGGCAGAACCAATGCATTGAGTTGCGTGAGCAGCGTAACGAGAAAGAGATACACGTTTGGGCTGTCTTCTTGGTCTCTGACAACCGAAGGCGCGTCGGATGACGCTGCGTCTGTCGGCCGGATTCGATGGCCTCGTCGCCGAGGACCAACTAACATGCGTCGCTCGCTTCCGGGCTGGCTGTAAGGCCGGTTCCGGCGGGCGGGCGCCGCGCTAATGCCTGCGGAAGCGGGCCAAACATGGGCATACGCTCTCGCGACCCCATAATCCTATGATAAAGCCCATGGAAAAACAAGGTCTTACGAATAAATCCGAACAAACCACCGTTCGTCACGCCACGGTCGGCGAGGACGACGCTGGAACCCGACTCGACCGCTTCCTGACCCGTCAATACCCGGAAGTCCCGAAGAGTCGGCTTTTCCGCATCGTCCGTAAGGGCGAGGTACGGGTCAACGGGAAGCGGGCGGGGATCGACACCCGTCTCGCCTTGGGGGACGAGGTGCGTCTGCCGCCGGTACGCCTCGAACCGCTTGAGCCCAAAGAGGCGGCCGCCGCTGGGACAACCGGGACCACCGGGACAACCCGATCGGCGGCCGGTCCAGCGCCCGGTGCAGCGCCCGGTGCAGCGCCCGGTTCGGTGGAGCCTAGGGCGGCTCCCCGCTCTCGCGTGCCCGCCTCGCTGATCGCGACCGTCACCGAGGCCATCGTCTACGAGGACGAGCGGCTGCTCGTCGTGAATAAACCTGCAGGGCTTGCGGTGCACGGCGGCAGCGGGCTCAGCTTTGGCGTGATCGAGGCATTGCGCGCAGCCCGACCCGACGAGCGCGACAAGCTCGAGCTCGTGCATCGACTCGATCGCGATACGAGCGGCGTGCTGCTCATCGCCCGCAAGCCCGCGGTGCTGCGCATGCTGCACGCGGGACTGCGCGAAGGCGAAGGCTTCGAGAAACGCTACCTCGCGCTCGTCAAAGGCAGTTGGCAACTCGGCAAGAAACGCATCGATGCGCCGCTGCGCACTGACTTGCGCGTGGGCGGTGAGCGTACGGTGAAGGTTCAGGCCTCAGGCAAAAGCGCGACCAGCGATTTTCGTCCCGTGCAGGGCTTTGGTCGCATCGCCTCGCTGCTCGAGGTGTCGATTCTCACGGGGCGTACGCACCAGATTCGCGTGCATGCGGCCTACGCGGGCCATCCGGTGGCGGGCGATCCGAAATACGGTGATTTCGAGTTCAACAAAGAAATGCGCGACTACGGTCTGGAGCGCATGTTTTTGCACGCCTCGAGCCTCTCGTTCGTCTGGCCCGATCGCGGGACGGAATTCAGCGTGAATGCGCCGCTACCGCCTGAACTCGCGCGCGTGATCGATGCGCTCTCTAGCGCTTCGTCGGGACGACGTAGGGGCGCAAGGCCTCCGCGACGAAGATCATCGGCAGGCCGATGATCGCCGTGGGATCGAGGCTCTCCATCCGCGCGAGCAAAGAAATCCCGAGTCCCTCGCTCTTGAAGCCGCCCGCGCAATCGATCGCGGGCTCGCGTCGCGCGTAGTCTTCGATCTCGAGTCGGGTGAGCTTTCGGAAGTGGCAGCGGGTTTCGTCGCGGTGTCGTTGCCAGAGCCCAGCTTCGAGTCCGACGACGGCGACTGCGGTGTGATAGGTCACGGTTTGGCCAGACAGACGCTCGAGCATGGCTCGCTGCCCGTCGGCGCTGCCCGGTTTGCCAAGACAGTCGTCTCCCAGAGCGCAAACTTGGTCGGAGCCGATGACGATTGCTCTTGGAAATCGCTCGGCGATCACCTTCGCTTTGGCGAGCGCCAAGCGTTCCGCGAGGGCGGCAGCGGGCTCGCCGGGCAGCCGGGACTCGTCGACGTCGGGGCTCGCAACCTCGAAGGGCAGGCCGAGGCGGGCGAGTAGTTCCCGGCGGTAGCGGGAGCTGGAGGCCAGCAGCAGGGGGCGCAGTAACGCGCCCTGAGGGGTTTCGGCCACGGAAAACAACGGCTTACCTCAGGTTCGTTTTGACTCGAGGGGGGGTGGCCCCTATTATACGCGCCCCATGCCGGCCGACTGGTACCGACCTGTAGATGTCGAGCGTCTGGCTGACGTGGGTGAGTCGCGGAAATTCGATCTGCCGCTCGCCGACCTGCCGCGCTTGTCGCCGGCGCTCGCGAGCACCGACGGTTACGCTCGATGTCGCGTCACATTCGCGCGCGAGCAAGGCCAGCCGGTTGCGGAGGTGGCGGTCGACGCGCGGCTCGGTTTGCGATGTCAGCGTTGCCTGAAACCGGTATGGACCGCTGTCGATGGCCGCTCGCAGGTGCGCTTTGTCACCGATCCGGCGCGGGTCGATGAGAACGACCTCGGCATCGAGCCGACCTTGGCGCCCGACGGCAAGATCACCTTGCGTGATCTCGTCGAGGAGGAGCTGCTGCTGTCGGTGCCGCTCGTGCCGCGTCACGACGATCCGCGCGAATGCGGCGTGACCGACGACGAGTCGGCGGAAGATGACGGAATGCAGAAGCCGTTTGCGGGGCTGGGCGAGCTCCTGAAACGCAAGCAGTGACGAGTCGCCCGGTTTTGATTTCGATTTCTTAGGAGTCCGACATGCCAGTTCAGAAGAGCCGCAAGACGCCGTCCAAGCGCGGCATGCACCGTTCGCACGACCGTCTCGCCAAGCCTGCGCTGTCGGTCGATCCGCAGTCGGGAGAGACGCATTTCCGTCACCGCATCACGCCCGATGGTTTCTATCGCGGCAAGCGCGTGATCGAGAAGCCGGCCGACGACGAAGCGGCGGGCTGAGCGCTGCACGCGGCGGCACCATCGTGGCCGCCGGCCCTGTCGTGGCCGCGGCCCCCTCGAGGGGCTGACCTAATGACCGTCATCGCGCTCGATGTCATGAGCGGCGACCGAGGCGCGAAGGAGTGCGTGCCGGCGGCGTTGCGCGCCCTCGAATCCGACTCTGACTTACGCCTGCTGCTGGTGGGCGAGCCTACCCAGATCCAATCTTTGCTGGCGGCGTCGTCGCCGTCGTCCTCGATCGCCTCGCGCCTCGAGGTCGTCGCGGCGAGCGAAGTCATCGTCATGACCGACTCGCCTCGTGAGGCGATCCGTCGTAAGAAGCAATCCTCCATGCGTATCGCGATCGACTTGGTCGCCGAGGGGCGTGCCGAGGCGGCGGTCAGCGCGGGCAACACGGGTGCGTTGACGGCGATCGCGCATTTCGTGCTCAAGTGTCTTGCCGAAGTCGAGCGTGCACCGATCATGTCTGCGGTGCCCAACAAGCGCGGCTTCACTCACATCCTCGATCTCGGTGCGAACGTTCGTGCGACGCCTTTACAGCTCGAGCAGTTCGCCATCATGGGCGCGATCGTCGCGCGTGACGTACACGGTACGGCGCGTCCTCGTGTGGGGTTACTCAATATCGGTGTCGAAGAGACCAAAGGCCACGATCTCGTGCAGGAAGCCCATACGCTGCTGTCGGCCTGGACCCAATCGCACAACCGCCGCGATTTCGAATACGTGGGTTTCGTCGAGGGCGGCGATATTTTTTCAGGCGACGTCGATGTCGTGGTCACCGACGGATTCACCGGCAACGTGGCGCTCAAAACCATGGAAGGCGTGGCCGGGCTCATCGGCGGCCGATTGCGCGCAGAGTTCACGGCCAATTGGGCGAGCAAGCTCGCAGGTCTTTTTGCGCGCCCGGTTCTCGGCCGCGTATCCGCCTCGCTCGATCCGAGACGTTACAACGGTGCGGTCATGGTCGGGCTCAAGCGCATCGTGGTAAAAAGCCACGGTAGTGCCGATCGGGTCGCGCTTGCTCAAGCGATTGCGATCGCTGCGACGGCGGTGCGCCGTCACCTCGTCGACCACGTGCGCGAGGCGCTCGAGACCGAACAACGCCAAGATTTTTGATCAGGGGTCAGGGAATGCTCAAATACTCGCGGATCGCCGGCACCGGAAGCTATCTGCCCGAGAGGGTGCTGACGAATGCCGATCTCGAAAAGATGGTCGAGACCACCGACGAGTGGATCCAAGAGCGCACCGGAATCCGCAAGCGGCATATCGCTGCCGACGGTCAGACGACCGTCGACCTCGCGTATGAGGCGGCGCTGCGCGCGCTCGACGCTGCCGGTACAAAGCCGGAAGAGGTCGACCTCATCGTCTTCGGTACGACGACACCCGATCTCGTGTTTCCCAACTGCGGTGCGTTGCTGCAGCAGAAGCTCGGAATTCGCAATGCCTGTCCGGCGATCGGTCTCGAGGCGGCCTGTAGTGGTTTCATCTACTCGCTGTCGGTCGCAGACAAGTTCATTCGCCTGGGCGATGCCCAATGCGCGCTCGTGATCGGTGCGGAAACCTTGAGTCGTATCGTCGACTGGACCGATCGAGGCACGGCGATCTTGTTCGGTGACGGCGCCGGTGCCGCGGTACTCAAGCCGGCCGACGAGCCGGGCATCATTTCGACGCATCTGCACACCGACGGCAATTACAAAGATTTGCTCTTCTGCTCGGGTGGCCCTTCAAAGGGTTTCTCTCACGATGC
>JBMTZJ010000118.1:0-4782 GCA_049455515.1 Steroidobacteraceae bacterium | reverse complement strand
TTGAACGCCATGCGCAGACGCCCGAGGACACTCATCCGCAGCCCTTCGGGCAGTTCACGGGTTCGTACCCCGGCCTCGCTCGCCATCCGCTTGAAGATACGGCGCAACATTTCCGGATCGACCTGCGCTGCGAGATATCGATAGCGCTCGTTGCGATAAAGCACGCCGCGATGATCTCTTAAGGAAAGCTCGGGAACGAGCGTCGTCTCGATATGCTCGAACCATCCGCGTACTTCGAAGCCATCGCCTCGCTCCACGAGATCGTGTCGCAGCGATTCGACTCGGGTCACTCGCAGCGGTAGTAAAGACTGCACGGCGCCGGGCGGCAGTTCGTCGGGAATGGAGAAGTGATCGGTCTTGCTGCCCGTACGACAGCCCAAAAGAATTCGTCCGGTGGCACGTCGTAAGGACTCGATGAGCGGGGTTGGCACCATCGGTAAGCACGGCACGACGACGAGCGGATAGTGCGCAATCTTCGCGGTGGACGGCACGATATCGATCTCGAGCCCGAGTCGTCGCAACGCCGAAAACCACTCGAAAGCCGTTCGTAGCGCAGATTGCCCCTCCCCCTGCGGCTGAATTGTCGTCACCCATGTGGAGGCATAGTCGAATACCAATGCGACGTCCGCCTTGCGATGCGACGTGTCGCGAAAGGCGCCGAGCATCGCGAGCCGTTCAATGTCGAGCGCCGATGCGCGCACTTCGCCAGCACCGACATCATCGGTGCGATCGGGCCGGAGCAAGCCTGCATGCATTTGCTCTTGCGCAAAGGGCGCCTGACGCCAACGAAAGTACGAGACCACCTCAGCGCCGTGCGCGATCGCCTCCAAGGTCCAGAACCGCACCATCCCAGGCAGGGGTGCGGGATTGAACCGCGCCCAGTTCACTGGCCCGGACTGCTGCTCCATCACCCACCAGCGTCCGCGCCCCACGCCGCGATACAAGTCATGATGAAACGCTGCGACATCGGGGTGCCCCTGTCGTGCGAAACGCAGCTTCTCTTCCGCCGTGAACCAGAATTGCTCCAGAAAACCGAGGGGGTAACTGTCCCAAGACGCCACGTCCAGATCCTCACCGACCCGGTGATGATCGAAGTCAGTGACGAAACCCATGAAATTGTGGGTGAGATCACGCCCGGGCGAATACTCGCGAAGAATCCGACATTGCTCCGCATTGAATTCGACCACTTGATCGGACGAGTAGCGCCGGAAGTCGAGCAGATGAGCCGGGTTGGCTTCCGTGACGGTCAGGTTCGGCAAATCGATTTCATTGAAGTCACGGTACTCCATGCTCCAAAACACGTTGCCCCACGCCGTGTTGAGTACGCTGATCTCGCCATAACGATTTTTCAGCCAGCGTCTGAACCCCTCGAGCGCAGCTTGCGACCAACTGAGTGTCGTGTCGTGGCATCCGTATTCGTTGTCGGTCTGCCATGCGATGACGGCGGGATGACGGCCGTAGCGCTCCGCGACGGCACGCGTGATACGCCGGGACTCCGCGCGATAACCGCCGTGCGAGAAACAGTAGTGACGTCGCGATCCAAACCTTCGCGGCTTGCCCGAAGCATCGATGGCAATCATGTCGGGCATGGCATCGACCAGCCATTTCGGTGGCGTGGCCGTAGGGGTGCACATCACGATCGACAGTCCTGCCGCGTGCAAAGTCTCGATCGCCTCGTCCAGCCACGCAAAGTCGAAGCGTCCACGTTCAGGTTCGATACGACTCCAGGCGAACTCCCCGAGACGTACCTGCGAGAGGTCGAGCGCTTTCATGCGGCGCGCATCGTCGTGCCACCACTCCCGCGGCCAATGTTCTGGGTAATAACAGACGCCGAGCCGAGGTACGTCGGGTGTCGCCGTCATACCGCCTCCAAGGCGACAAGCCACGCGGTGGCCGGATGGCGTAACGGCAACGCCAAGCCACCATCGGCAAGCGCCCTGCCCGAGAGTACAAAACCCGATCGCCATCGTTCGGGCGTCGCAAGATAACGCGCGGCCCACTCTGGCCAAGGCTCAGGCAAAGAGACTCGATACTGACGCGCCGGCGCGAGACCCTCGAGACGCACCGGCGCACTTTCGAAATCATTGGCGAAATCGCGGCGTGTCACGAGCGCGAGCGCGCGTACACCGTGAACGACGAGCGCACCCCCCACTCCCGGATCGTCAGAAGCGATGCCGTAGTACTCACCCTCGTGAATGACGTCGCGCCACGTCTTGTACAGCGCAATATGTCGACCGAGTAATCGCCGATCGTCCTCGCTCATCGAGGCGGGATCCGCTTCCACGCCCATATGACCGAACATCGCAACCTTGGCACGAAAGTCCATCGACAGATGGCGTCCCGTCACGGGATTCGGCGCAGGCCCGACATGGTTGCCGAGACTGCAGAGCGGCATGAACGAACTCCAGGCCGCGTTGATGCGCAAACGCTCCAGAGCGTCGTTGTTATCACTCGGCCAGAATCGCGCGCATCGCGTCATGATCGCGTAATCGACACGACCGCCGCCGCTCGCGCAGGACTCGATCTCGACCATCGGATGCGCGCCGCGCAGACGGTCGAGCAAATCGTAGAGCGCGCGTGTTTGCGCCACGCCCCGTAACGCGGTCGGGAATAGCTCTCGGTTATGGTCCCACTTGAGATAAGCGATGCGATATCGACGCAGCAGCTGATCGAGAGTGTCGAAGACGTGATCGGCGACCTCCGATCTCGTCAAGTCAAGCACGAGCTGATGTCGCTGGGTCGATCGCAGGACGCCCTCTAAATGGATACACCAATCCGGATGTGTCGCATACAAGCGCGAATCCGGACTCACCATCTCGGGCTCGACCCATAGACCGAAGTCCATACCGAGCGCATGGATACGCTCGATGAGAGGCGTGAGACCCTGCGGAAAAATCTTTGACGAGGGCTCCCAATCGCCGAGGCTCGAGCGGTCATCACGTCTTCCGCCGAACCATCCGTCATCGAGTACGAAACGCTCCACGCCAAGTTGGGCCGCCTGCTCGGCCAGCGACTCGAGCTTCGGCATCGATAAGTCGAAACCACAGGCCTCCCAGGTATTGAGGTGTACCTTGCGCGGCGTCTTACGCGAGGACGCAGGCAACACCTCGTCACGCACATAACGATGCAGCAGACGTCGCAAAGATCCCCGACCGCCGAAGGTCGGCGCCAACAGTACCTGCGGTATCTCGAACATCTCACCCGGCGCGAGGGTCACCTCGCCCGCTTCGAGATGTGCCCCCAACCAAAGAATCGCCTGTCCGTCGGCGTTGGTCTCGAGTTGCCACGCATGATCGCCGCTCCAGGCAAGATGCACGCCCATCGCGCCACCGCGACTGTCATCGACTGCAGCGGATTCGAAGACCAGCCACTGTCCCGCCGAGAAACCCGATCGACCGCCCCGCGAACTTCCGCCGAGACGTGGGGTCTCGGCGAGCGTTGAGCGAATCGACTGCATTTCGGCAGACCAGCGCCCACGATATTGGGTCAGGTGGGATACCCAGCGCGGTAGAGGTAATACCACCGAGGCCGCGCGTAACAGCGCCGCGGGCTCGCCCGTCTCGAGCGTGAGGCGCTGATCGATGGTGATCACGCCGGAATCGTGGACCCGCCATCGACTCTCGATCGATACGCCGGCGGCGGAGTCCGTCATGGTGAAGACGAGTTCGCGACCCGAGCGCTCGTTGGACCCCATCTGTCGATGCACCGGTTGCGGCCGCAGCGTGACCGGTCTGTTCTGCCGCAGCAGTTCGATGGCGGGCATCCCGAGGTAGCCGGTGTGGCCGAGCGGCAAGATCGAAGCCGGCACTGGCAGGTCGGGCATATTTTCGTGGGCAGCGCGGCGGGCCGCGTCGCAAAGGGAATCGAGCGCCTCGTCAGCGGGCAGTCGCCCACCCAGATAAATGAGCTCGGCGAACCCGTGACGGAGGTCGAAGACCAACGTGATCGAGTCCGTATCCAAGCGGCAAATATTCGGGATCCCTGCCACGGAGGCTCCTCGTGTCCGTATCATATTGATTATCACCGACCGACCCACCCCGGGGACAGGATATGCCGGCTTTGACGCTGACCGAGGGCTTCACGCAAATCGCCGTGTTCGCCGCCCTGCTCCTGCTGATTGCGGCAGCAACCTGGTGGAAGCTGAAACAGTCGAAAACGGGCCACGACGGCTCCGGAAAGGACGTATACCTCGCGGGAGGCGGCCTGACCTGGCTCTTCGTCGCGGGCTCGATCACGCTGACCAACCTGTCGACCGATCAACTCGTCGGCATGAACGGCAATCAGATGCTGCTCTTGGCGTGGTGGGAAATCGCCGGATTTTTTGGTCTGCTGATCCTCGCCTTCGTCTTCGTGCCCCTCTACTACCGCTACCGCTGCACCACCGTCACGGAGTTGCTCGAGCGTCGATACGGCGGTACCAGCATCCGCACACTGATCGCCGGGCTTTTCTTGTTCGGCAACATCGTCATCTATCTACCTGCCGCGATCTATAGCGGCGGACTCTTCATGCAGTCGATGTTCGGGGGCGACTATCCGCTCATCACCTTCTCGATATTTTTGGCCGTCGTCAGCGCGGCCTACACCATGCTCGGTGGCCTGCGGGCCGTCGCCATCATGGACACGTTTTCCGGAATCGGTGTTCTCGGGATCGCCCTACTCATCGTTGTGCTCGCACTCGCCGCGGTCGATTTCGACATCGTCACGGGCGTGCCGATCGAGCGCTTGACGATGATCGGCGATGACGACTCGCCCATCCCCTGGCACACCCTGCTCACGGGCATG
>JBMTZJ010000117.1:0-4803 GCA_049455515.1 Steroidobacteraceae bacterium | reverse complement strand
CCCGCTGTCTGCGCGAGCTCAAGGAGCGGGGACTCTGGGTCGTCGGGGCGGATGCCGGTGCGACGCAACGGGCCGACGAGGTGGACCTCAAGGGACCTACCGTACTCGTGATGGGCGCGGAGGGGACCGGGCTGCGGCACAACACCCGTGAGCATTGCGATCTCTTGGTACGTCTGCCTGCGCTCGGTGCGGTCGAGAGCCTGAATGTGTCCGTGGCGACCGGCATGCTGCTCTATGAGGCGGTCCGACAGCGCCAGAGACCCTAGGCCTCGGCAGATCGAGGGGGTCCGACCGGGGAGGTTGCCCGGGCTACGCCCCTCGGCTATAGTTCGCGCCCCCGTTTTTCGGGGTTTTCCTTGCTCCACCGGCAGCCTCGTCGGGGGGCTTCACATCCACAAGGAGCAAACATGAGGCACTACGAAGTCGTTTTTCTGGTCCATCCCGACCAGAGCGAGCAGGTTCCGGCCATGCTCGAGCGCTACAAATCCATGATCACTTCGGGTGGCGGACAAGTTCACCGCGTCGAAGATTGGGGTCGTCGGCAGCTTGCGTTCCCGATCTCCAAGGTCCACAAGGCCCATTACCTACTGCTGAACATCGAGACGGATCAGAAAACGCTGGCCGAGCTCACTGGCGCATTCCGTTTCAGCGATGCGGTGCTGCGTCACCTCGTCATCAAGATGGACGGTCCGGTGACCGAGCCTTCACCGATGGCCAAGGCGGCCGAGGAAGAGGCTGACGGTGGCTTCGATCGTCCGCGTCGCGCGCGTCGCGACGAGATGGGCGACGATGAGCAGCTTGGGGAGTAATCGAACATGAGAGACAACAAACAGTCCGGCGGCGCGAGCCGCTTCACCCGTCGCAAGAAGTTTTGCCGTTTCACCGCGGAAGACGTCAAGCAAATCGACTACAAAGATTTGGCGACGCTCAAGGGTTACATCACCGAGACCGGCAAGATCGTCCCGAGCCGTATCACCGGCACGCGTTCGTTCTACCAGCGTCAGCTCGCTCAGGCTGTGCGTCGCGCGCGTTACCTCGCGTTGCTTCCGTACACCGATCAGCACTAAGAGGCGGGAGCAACCATGGACGTTATTCTGCTGACTAAAGTCGCGAACCTCGGCAACATTGGAGATCGCGTCAAAGTGAAGTCGGGCTACGGCCGCAACTTCCTGCTGCCCTCCGGCAAAGCCACGCTCGCAACGCCTGCGAACGTAGCCAAGTTCGAAGCGCGCCGCGCCGAGCTCGAAAAGATCGCCCGCGAACAGTACTCGGACGCCGAGTCCCGTGCGGCTGCGCTCAAAGATTTCACGCTGCGTATCACTGCCAAGGCCGGCAACGAGGGCAAGCTCTTCGGCTCGATCGGTACCACCGATATTGCCGAGGCGTGCACCGCGCAGGGGCACAAGGTCGTGCGTTCGGAGGTTCGGTTGCCGAACGGGCCGATCCGCATGGTCGGCGACCATCAGATCGTGTTGCACCTGCACACCGACGTCGACGTGCAGTTGCCGGTCACGATCGTCGCCGAGGAGTGATCACGTCGTGAGCGTTCGCGGCGGAGACGTTCGTACGCCGCCGCACTCTCTCGAGGCGGAGCAGGCCGTTTTGGGCGGTCTGCTCCTCGACGCATCTGCTTGGGACAACGTCGCCGACGTTCTGCGCTCGGAAGACTTCTACCGTCCCGACCACAAAATCATCTTCGAAGCGATCGGTTTGCTTGCCACGCAAGGCAAGCCTGCCGACGCCGTCACCGTCAGCGAGCATCTCGAGCGCAGCGGTCAACTGACCGAGGCGGGCGGACTCGCCTACCTGGGTGCGCTCGCGCGTGACACGCCGACCGCGGCCAACGTTCGAGCCTATGCGGCGATCGTTCGCGAGCGATCGATGCTGCGCCAGTTGTTATCCGCAGGAACCGAAATTGCCGCGTCGGTATTCAACAACGAAGGCGAGACGGCGCAGGAGCTCGTCGAGACCGCCGAAAGCCGCGTGTTCGCCATCGCCGAGCAGGGCGTTCGCGGTAAGCGTGATGGTGCGGTGTCGGTGCAACAGCTCATGCCGGGACTGATCGACCAGATCGACGAGTGGCACAACAACCCCGATGGAATGCGCGGACTGCCCACGGGCTTCGACGAGTTCGATCGCAAGACCGGCGGGCTTCGTGGTGGTGATCTTGTCGTCGTGGCGGGTCGTCCCTCGATGGGCAAGACCACGTTCGCGGTGAACATGGCCGAGTACGCGGCGCTCAAGGCGGGCGTGAACGCGTCGGTCGCGATTTTCTCCATGGAAATGCCCTCCGAGCAGCTGCTGACGCGCATGCTCTCGTCCATTGGTCGCGTGACGCTCGGGCATATTCGTAGCGGCCAGATCTCCGACGATGACTGGCCGCGGATCACCGGCGCTGCGGGGCAGTTAGCCGAGGCCAAAATATTCATCGACGAGACGCCGGCGCTGACGCCGACGGAACTTCGCGCGCGGGCGCGGCGAGTGCATCGCGAGCACGGGCTCAATATGGTCGTCGTCGACTATTTGC
This sequence comes from Steroidobacteraceae bacterium, assembly GCA_049455515.1. Taxonomy (GTDB): domain Bacteria; phylum Pseudomonadota; class Gammaproteobacteria; order Steroidobacterales; family Steroidobacteraceae; genus UBA964. The sequence continues at coordinate 2,276 of JBMTZJ010000117.1, read as the reverse complement.
AGCTCATGCAGGTTCCGGGCACCAAAGAAAACCGTGCGACCGAAATCGCCGAGATTTCTCGTGGACTTAAGGCGCTCGCCAAGGAGCTCAGTGTCCCGGTGATCGCGCTCTCCCAGCTCAACCGCGGTGTCGAGCAGCGTGTCGACAAAAAACCGGTGATGTCGGATCTTCGTGAGTCGGGAGCGATCGAGCAGGATGCGGACATGATCCTGCTCATCTACCGCGAAGAGGTGTACGACAAGAACACGACGAAGAAGGGCATCGCGGAAATCGATCTCGCGAAGCACCGTAACGGCGAGACCGGTACGTTTCTGTTGACCTTCCAGGGACAGTACTCACGCTTCGTGAACTACGCGCCCGACTCCTACGCCGAGGGCGTGCTGCGCTGAGTCGCGGCCATCACGCATGGCCGACGCGCGTGTGTTGCCGAATCCCACGCGAGCGCGAATCTCGCTCGCAGCCTGGCGCCACAATCTCTTGCAACTGAAAGCGGCTTCGCCCAACGCGAAGCTGATGGCGGTGATCAAAGCGAACGCCTACGGCCATGGCGCCGTACAAGCCGCAGGCGCGCTGGATGCAGCTGATGCCTTCGGTGTTGCGAGGCTCGGCGAAGGCGTCGAGCTGCGCGAAGCCGGGATCGTCAAACCGATCGTACTGATGGAGGGCGTCTTCACGGCAGCGGAACTCGCGCTCGCGCTCGAGTTCCAGCTCGACCTCGTCGTCCACGCCGATTACCAGGTCGAGTTGCTCGAGCGACATGCGAACTCGATTCCGCGGGTGGTATGGCTCAAGCTCGATACCGGTAGGCATCGCCTCGGGTTTCAGGCGGGTGAAGTCGTCTCGGCGGCGGCGCGTCTACGCGCGCTGCCGAAGGTGGGCGAGTTACGCGTGATGACGCATTTCTCCTCTGCCGATGAACGCGATGCTCCGGAAACGCGAGTGCAGTTACAGCGGTTCGAGTCGGCGCGCCTCGGGCTCGGTTCGATTGAGGCGGGGCTCGCCAACTCCGCAGCGGTCCTCTCGATCCCTGCGTCTCATCGTGAGTGGGTCAGGGCGGGCATTGCGTTGTACGGCGGATCGCCGCTTCAGGGACGGACTGCCGAATCGCTCGGCTTGAAGCCGGTCATGACGCTCTCGACCGAGGTGATTGCACTGCGCTCGATCAAATCGGGCGACGCCGTCGGGTACGGCGCGACCTGGCGGGCGAGTCGACCCTCGCGCATCGCGACGCTCGCGGCCGGCTATGCCGATGGCATTCCGCGTCATTTACCGAGTGGCACGCCCGTGCTCGTCGCCGGGCGCCGGGCGCCACTCGTCGGGCGCGTCTCGATGGACATGATCACCGTGGATGTGACCGATCTACCGGAGGTGTCGGTGGGTTCGCCGGCGGTGCTCTGGGGCGAGGGGTTGCCGGTGGATGAGATTGCATCCGCCGCCGGGACGATCTCGTATGAACTGCTCTGCGGCGTCACGCGCCGCGTGTCCTTCGATTACTTTTAAGTCGGTTACGTCGAAGGCTCGACTCTCGGTGTGGCCAGCGCCACCCCGATATTGTCGTGACCACCGCGTTCGTTGGCGGCGTCGATCAGCGCACGGGCGAGGCTCATGAGGGCGGCATCGTCGGCGGTCGAGGCGTTTGTAAGCAGGGCGAGTAGCGACGATTCGTCGAGCATATTGCTCAACCCATCCGAGCACAGCAGCACGAGATCGCCGGGCAAAACAGGCGTTGTCATTAGGTCGATATCGACTTCGGGGTCGATACCGATCGCCTTGGTCAGGATGTGTTTCTGCGCGCCCGTGTGATCGCGGGTGAGTAGCTCGAGCGTCGGCGCTGGCGCGGATCGATAGCGGTAGAGCCTCGAGTCGCCGACATGCGCCACGATGAGCTGAAGGCCGAGCTCGCGTGTCGAGACGAACCAACCCGCAACCATCGTGGTACCCATGCCGATGCAACCGGGGATACGCAATGACATGGCGTACACGTGGGCGTTGGTTTCGTTAAGGGCGCGATGCAGCGCAAGCGGTGGGCTGAGATCACCCGGTGTCGAGAGCGACGTGAGGCTATGTGACAAGGTTTCGATGGCGAGCCGGCTTGCGATGTCGCCCGTGGGTCGGCCGCCGAGACCATCAGCCACCGCCACCAGCCCGAGCTTGGGATCCGCGAAAACCGCGTCTTCGTTTCGTTGCCGTACTCGCCCGATGTGGGTTCGGGCTGCGGCGTAAATGAGGGGCTTGGCAATCACCGTGGGGTCCTCGTCCGAAGAGTGTAGCCCTCC
>JBMTZJ010000116.1:0-4840 GCA_049455515.1 Steroidobacteraceae bacterium | reverse complement strand
CTTCTTTGATGATCGGCGCTTTGAGCAGCAGCGCGCAAATCACGAACTGCAACACGAGTGCGATACCCACGAGCTTCCAATTGATGGCCTTGCGATTGCTCGACATCGGCAGCACGAGTGCGATGAACACGGCGATGCCGAGCAGTGCTTGAAAGTAGAGCGTCATGGGTGATGTCCCGTTATTTGAGTTTGATTTCGCGCAGCCGCTCTTGCAGATATTCCTCCGCAAGAATCGGCGGTAGCGGTTCGGGTTTGCCGGGACCCACGCAGGATGGCAACGCCGCAATGGGGAAGTCCGGATTGAAGTGCAGGAAGAACGGCATCGAGAATCGCGCGTTCTGAGCACGGTCTCGAATCGGGTTGATCACGCGGTGGCTAGTCGAGCGCAGCATGCCGTTCGTCAGACGCTGAAGCATGTCGCCGACGTTCACCACCATCGAGCCGGGCGACGGGTTGACCGATAGCCACTGTCCCTGACGCGTGAGGACCTGAAGCCCAGGCTCTTCGGCGCCGAGCAACAGAGTGATGACGTTGATGTCTTCGTGCGCGCCTGCGCGGATGCTCTCGGCGGGGTTCGGTGGCATCGGCGGGTAGTGAATCACCCGCAAGACGCTGTTGCCGAGCTGAACCTTATCCTCAAAGAAATCGGGCGCCAAGGCGAGCACCCGTGCAATCGCCGACAGCAAACGACGTCCGGTCCGATCGAAAGTCTCGAACATCTCGATGCAGGTGTCTTTGAACCCCGAGATCTCGGTGATCCAAACGTTGTCGGCCATGTAATGACGATAGGGGTGGCCGACCGGCAGTTCGCGGCCGACATGCCAGAACTCCTTGAGATCGAAGTGCGAGCTGCCCTTGGCCGTTTCGATACCGAAAGGGGTGTAGCCTCGAGCACCACCTCCGCCCTGAATGTGATACCGGCGCTTATCGGTCTCCGGCCAGGCGAAGAAGGTCTTATATAAAGAAAGGAATCGGTCGATCAGCGGCTGCGGGATGCCGTGGTCGGTGATGATGACGAAACCGTAGTTTTCGTAGGCGGCACCGAGGTCCCGCACGAATCGCTCGTCTTCGACGTCCCGCAGGCTGAGGGTCGGGATCTGATCTGACATCTGCGCATTCTGCACCCTCACGGGGCGTACGTTAAGATTTCGCGATGCTTGACCTCCTCGTGCGCGTCCTCTTGGCTTATCTGCTGGGCTCGGTCAACGGCGCCCTGCTCATCGGCCGCTTTCGCGGCGTCGATATCCGTACGCAGGGGAGTGGCAATGCCGGCGGCACGAACGCGTTACGTACCCAAGGCTGGGTCTTTGCTGCCGGTGTCATTCTGATCGATGTGGGCAAGGCGGTCATCGCCGTTCAGTGGCTCCCCACGGCGTTCACTTCACCGGCGCTGTCACCGGAGTGGCTTGCGGCGGCTTGCGGTTTCGCGGCGGTGCTCGGGCATGTCTACCCGGTGTTTCACGGATTCCGCGGGGGCAAGGGTGTCGCCACCGTGCTCGGTACTTTGGTGGCACTCTCATTCCCGCTGCTCCTCGGCATGCTCGCCGTATGGTTTTTGGTGATGTTCGTTTTCGGATTTGTGGGGCTCGGCTCGATGGTGGCGGCGAGCGCGTTGCCCCTTCTTGCCCAGCTTGCTGGCGCGCGCGGCGTGATCGCGCCCGAGGAAGTGCTACCCCTCACGGTGTTCGGCGTGGTGTGCGCCGTTTTTGTCATCTGGACCCACCGCAGCAACATCGCGCGGATGCGCGCCGGGACCGAGCCGCGCGCCCGGTCGCTGTGGTTGCTCGGCCGCCTCACCGGAAAGTTATGACTCTCGCGCAAGAGGTCTTTCGGACACTTGCAGACGGCGGCGTGCATTCAGGCGAGGCGCTTGCCGAGCGCGCGGGTGTCACGCGCAGCGCGGTGTGGAAAGCGATCGAGCAATTGAGAGAAATGGGTCTCGACATCGCAGCACAGACGCATCGGGGCTATCAGCTCGTTGCGGCGTGCGAGGCGCTCGATGCTCAAAGAATTCATGCTGGGCTCGCGTCCTCGATTCGTCATTCGGCGACGGTCGATGTCGAGTGGGAAACCGAATCGACCAACGGTGCATTGCTATCGGCCGCGCCGCCTGAGCCCGGAAGATTCGCCGTACTTCTCGCCGAAAATCAAACAGGAGGACGCGGTCGTCGAGGCCGCGCTTGGCAGTCCGCTTTAGGGAGTAGCCTTTGCCTGTCGATCGCGACGAGCTTTGAGCCGCTCCCGCGTGATTTGCCCGCGCTCACGCTCGTGATCGGGGTCTGTGTACGCGAAGCCTTGCAGCGTCGCGGCGCGCACGATCTTGGGCTCAAGTGGCCGAACGACATCGTCACTCCCCTCATGGAAAAACTCGGCGGTATCCTCGTCGAGCTACGCGCCGAAGCGGGCGGTCCCGGTCACGTCGTCATAGGCGTCGGACTCAACCTTCGCCTCTCCGCTGACGCAAAACAGGCCATCGCCGAGACAGGCACCCTCGCCGAAGATTTGGCAGCGCAGGGCGTCGAGACCGGCGCGCGCAACACGCTCGCGGCGGAGATCATCGGCTGCTGCATCGAGGGGCTGACGCGGTTTGCGCACGAGGGTTTCGCGCCGTTCATCGCAGCATGGCGATCCGCTGATGCCTTACGTGATCAGCCTGTGCGTGTTTTAGAGGGTAGCGTTGAACGCGTGGGGATCGCGCGCGGCATCGATCAGCATGGCGCATTGCAACTCGAGACCACTTCCGGTCAACACATAGCGCTCATCGGCGGAGAGGTGAGTGTGCGACGAGAGGGCTTACGATGAGTTACACACCCCCGAAAGTCTGGGTTTGGAACAAAGGTAACGGTGGAAGGTTCGCGAATATCAACAGACCTGTCGCGGGGGCCACCCATGAAAAACCTCTGCCGCGTGGACGACATCCGCTGCAGCTGTATTCGCTCGGTACGCCGAACGGCATCAAGGTCACCATTCTGCTCGAAGAATTGTTGGCGCTCGATCATTCCGGCGCCGAGTACGACGCCTGGTACATCGATATCGGTGCGGGCGATCAATTCGGGAGCGGTTTCGTGGGCGTCAATCCCAACTCGAAGATTCCGGCGTTGCTCGATTGGAGTGGCAACTCGCCGATACGGGTGTTCGAGTCTGGCGCGATCCTCACGTATCTCGCAGAGAAGTTCGGTGTATTTCTGCCGCAGGCCGGCGCCGAGCGCGCGGAGTGTTTTTCATGGCTTTTTTGGCAGGTGGGTAGCACGCCGTATCTCGGAGGTGGATTCGGACATTTCTTTGCCTACGCTCCAGAGAAGTGGCAGTACCCCATCGACCGCTTCGCCATGGAAGTGAAGCGACAGCTCGATGTGCTCGATCGCAACTTGGCCGATCGCCGATACATTTGCGGCGAGCATTACAGCATTGCCGACATGGCGATTTTCCCGTGGTACGGCGGGCTCGTGCTGCAAGATCTCTACGGTGCCTCCGAGTTTCTCGGGGTGGCGAGTTACAGTCACGTAGTCCGATGGGTCAAAGAAATTTCCGAGAGGCCTGCAGTCAAGCGCGGCCTACGTGTGAATCGCACTAAAGAGCCCGACGCGCTGCGCGAACGTCACGCCGCGAGCGACTTCGATTGAATTAAGGCTGCAGTTCGGCGAGAGCGAGCGTGACGCCGCGAACCCGGCGCCCGGTTGGCAGGCTCAGAATATCAAGACTCACCACGCCGAGCTCCCAGTCGATCTGAACCATCCCGAAGTTTTCGCCTGCGTAGAGTCGTCCGCCGAGGCGTTGAGGGTCGATCTCAGGTTGTCTTGAATTCACGCCCGAGTTGAGCGAGCTCGAGGTCAGCTCATAGAACGGGTAGGGCGTGCCGTCGATGCGTCGATATGCAGCCGCGCGATGTCGGTCGCCCGACAAGAAGATCACCCCGTTTGCGCGGGTTTTTTTGATGGTGTCGGTAAGTCGTGCGAGTTCGCGAGGCAGCGTGCGCCAACCTTCCCAGCCATGACCTTCTGCAATCACCTGAATCGATGACACGATCAATCGAAGCTCGGCAGACTGCCGAAGCTGCGCTTCCAACCACTGCCATTGCGCTTCGCCAAGCATCGTCTTGGTCGGGTCGTCGTCTGGCACGAAACGTTGCTTTCCCGGCGCATTACGTTCATCCGTTTCTTTGAGCGGCGAGCGGAACCAGCGTGTGTCGAGCAGGATAATCTGAACACGGCGGCCGGTCGGTCCGTAAATGGCAGAACGATAAATACCTTCGCGACTGCGCATAGCATCGTCGGCCGGCACATCAAAGAAATCGGCAAAGATGGTCTTGGCATCGACCTTGATCGGGTTCTCGACGCCGCCATCGTTGAGGCCGTAGTCGTGATCGTCCCAGACCCCGAGCAGTGGCACCCGTGAGCGCAAGCGCGTAAACCCCGGCTCCGCGCTTAGCGTGGCGTAGGCGCTGCGCATCTCATTCAAATCGGGTCCGACATCGCGACTGCCGACGGAGTCCGCATAAACGTTGTCGCCGAGCATCATGAAGACCTGAGGGTTCTGATCGAGTACCGTCTCCCAGCGCGGCGCGGGCTTTTCCTCATCCAGACAGGAGCCGAAGGCGATGCGCTCGAGGGGCGCTTTAGGGTCGAGTCGGGGGTAGGGCGCGGCGAGCGCGGTTCCAGCGACGAAAAAAGCGGCCAAGAGCAAGGCAGATACGGAAATGTGGGTCTTCATGAGTCCAAGTGTACCCCTAGGAGGATGACAGCCGAGACGGTCGGGGTAGAATCAGCGCCCTCGCGAGACGCTCACCGGCGCCGGGTTAGCACAGTGGTAGTGCAGCAGTTTTGTAAACTGTTGGTCGGGG
>JBMTZJ010000115.1:0-4851 GCA_049455515.1 Steroidobacteraceae bacterium | reverse complement strand
GAGTAATGCGTGAGATACGCCGCCTCGGGGCGTCGCGCGAGAATACGGCGGATGGAGTCGATGAGTTGCCCCGGGTCGAACTGGGAGGGGCTGGTCGTCGGAATGGCAAAAGCCCGTCCTTCAACATCGAACACGCGATAAGAGAGCCCGAGCGTATCCCCGGTGAACACCGACCGACTGCCATGATCAAAGAAAGTTTGATGGTGCAGGGCATGGCCGGGTGTGTGGAGAATCTCGAACTCCCGCCCGCCGAGCGAAAAGCGCTGCCCTTCGGTGCTGGAAATCACCCGGGAACTCTCGATGGGCAACAGTTCGCCGTACAAACGATCGTAAAGGGCTTGCCCATAAACGGCGATCGAGGCGTCGATCAATTTACGGGGATCGACCATATGCGGAGCGCCTCGGGGATGCACGACGGCGCGGGCTTGCGGCAACTCTCGCATCAATTGCCCGGCACCTCCGGCGTGATCGAGGTGAACATGGGTGAGGAACACCCAATCGACATGCGCTCGCGGAACGCCGAGTTCGTCGAGTGCGGCGAGCATCGCGGGAACTGAATGGGCGGTCCCGCAGTCGACGAATGCGGCGCGACCCCCGTCGACGACGAGATGAACTGCATCGAACAGCGGCATCAAATATTCAGCATCGATGGCATGGATGCCGTGGTCGTGTCGGTGAGTGATCATCGCCCGCCCTCCGCGGCGGCATTGGACTCGTGACGAAGCTCGGGCAACATATCAGACATGACTACACCTTACACCGCGCGCTCTCCGCTTTTCCTCGCCGTGCTCACCACCTGTCTGGTGATCATCGCCGGTACCGCCCATGCGCAGTCTCCCGCTCGCGAGACTCGGGGTAATCTCGTCCTCGAAAACATCCCGCCTCATTCGGCCCGAGCGGTCGAAACACTGGAGGGCTGGCTCGCCGGGCGTGGCGCCAGCTTTCAGGACTTCATGCCCGACGGCAGCATGCTCATCACCACGCGGTTCGGCGATGCCGATCAAATCCACCATGTGACAGGTCCGGGCGCTGCGCGAACCCAGTTGACCTTCGACACCGATCCGTCGGGAGGCGCTAACGCAAATCCCTCACCGGCATCGCGTGTCTTCTTGTTTGCGCGCGATCGCGGCGGCAACGAAAACGCCCAGCTTTACCTGCAGAACCTCGATACGCGTCAAACGAAGCTGCTGACGGATGGCCGGTCGAGACACGGCGGCGCGCTATGGTCGCGCGACGGACGTCGAATCGCGTTCCAAAGCAATGCGCGCAATGGCGTCAATCAGGACGTCTACATCGCGGACATCGAAGGGTCGGGTGGCCCGCGTCTCGTCGTAGCCTCGCAGGGTCAGACGTGGACGCCGCTCGACTGGTCTGCCGATGGTCAAAGATTACTGCTGCTCGATTATTCGTCGGTCACAAATGCATCGCTATACGTCGCCGAAATCGCGACCGGTACCGTCACGCTCATCCCGTTGTCAGGAGATCCCAAAAAACCCTCGCCCCAAAGCGGTATCGGCGGCGCGCGATTCTCGGCGGATGGACAGGGTGTCTGGTTCACCGCTGATCTGGGCGGCGAGTTTCGTCAGATCCGCTATGTCGATCTGGCGAGCGGAAGTCTGCGGACTCTCACCGCGGACCTGTCGTGGGATGTCGACGACTTCGAAGTCAGTTCCGACGGGCGATGGCTCGCCTACGTGGCCAACGTCGATGGATTCAGCGAGCTCTTCCTCGCCGATCTTGGCGGCGGCCGCACGGTGCGGCCTTCAGGTCTGCCTGCAGGCCTTATTTCGAATCTACGCTTCGATCGTCAAGGCAAAAGACTGGGGATGAGCATCGAATCCTCGCAATCGCCTCGCGACGCCTGGACTTACGACCTCGAGAAATCCGAAGCCACGCGCTGGACGCGCAGCGAGACGGGGCTCATCGACCCTTCGAAGCTCGTCGCCGCACAAGTCTTTCGCTATCCCACCTGGGATCGTGTCGGTCGAGCCCAACGCCAAATTCCAGCCCTGATCCACAAGCCGGCAAAGCCGGGTCGGCATCCCGTGGTCATCGATATCCATGGCGGACCCGAGGCGCAATCGCGCCCTGGATACAGCCCGTTCGCGCAGTATCTCGTCAATGAATTGGGCTATGCCGTCATTCAACCGAACGTGCGGGGCTCAACAGGCTACGGCCGCAGCTTCACCATGCTCGACAACGGCCGGCTGCGCGAAGACTCCGTGCGCGATATCGGCGCGCTGCTCGTCTGGATCGCAGCGCAACCGGATCTCGATGCCGATCGCGTCGTAGTCATGGGCGGCTCTTACGGCGGGTATATGGTGCTCGCCTCGCTCATCGCGTACGGCGATCGCTTGAAAGGCGGGATCAACGTGGTCGGGATCAGTAACTTCGTCACGTTCCTCACCAACACCTCGGGCTATCGTCGCGATCTGCGGCGAGTGGAGTATGGAGATGAGCGCGATCCCTCGATGCGCGCGTTCTTGCGCCGCATCTCGCCGCTCGAGCGAGCGTCGATGATTCGACGACCCCTGCTCGTCGTTCAGGGCCTCAATGACCCGCGAGTACCGGCGTCAGAAAGCGAACAACTGGTCGCCAAGATTCGCGAGCAAGGTGGCGAGGTGTGGTACCTCGCAGCGAAAGACGAAGGCCACGGCTTTCGGAAGAAAGCCAACCGTGACTTTTATCTGAGAACCGCAGTGACCTTCCTAGAGCGGCTCGCCGCTCCCTAACCAGTCGCGAACGAACTCAACGCCTCGCGGGAACCGGGCGTTTGGAGGTTTCGAGGCCCGGGCGCTGCGCGGCGTAATACGCCGACAACGCACGAATATCGGCCGTTGAGAGCGAGCTCGCGAAGCCCGCCATGATCGCGTTCTTTCGACCGCCTCGTTTGTAGTCCGTCAGCGCGCGCGCGAGATAGTCGGCGTGCTGTCCGGCGAGCGTCGGATACTGCGGCGTGATGCCGACACCGTCGACCCCATGACAGGCGACACAGGTCTGTCCCACGTCCGGCATCTTGCCCACGGGCTTCGGCGCCGCAGCCGGCGCGATCACAGGGCCAGCGAGAAAGGTCGCCATATCGGCAAGGTCTTGGTCGGTCCAACTCGACGCGTTGGCATGCATGGTGGCGTGACTGCGCTCGCCACCCCGATAGGCCTGCAGGGCCAACACGAGATACTCAGGGTGCTGGCCGCGCAATTTGGGCACGCGGTAGTTCGGGTTGGGGTTTCGGTAGTTGGGGATGCCGTGGCAACCCAAGCAGGTGTACGCGAGTTTCGCGCCTCGCTCCGCGTTGCCGACCGATTGGGCCTGCGCAGAGGGAAGAGACCACGCCGCCAACAGAAAAAACGCCACGAGGAACTTCGACACCGTAACCCCCGAAACCTGTCAATTCATGCGAAAAACAGGCCGCGATGTTAAGGTTTCGCAGCACGAATTGCCACCACGTGGGTCGCATGATCGCTCTTATTCAACGCGTCACCGAAGCCAGCGTCACCGTCTCCGGCGAGCGTATTGGCGAGATTGGACCGGGATTGTTGGCACTCATCGGTGTTCGGCCCACCGATGACGAGCAGACCGCCCAGCGGTTGCTCGAACGCCTACTCGCCTACCGTGTCTTCGGGGATGCGGAGGGTCGGATGAACCGCTCGCTGACCGACATCGGTGGGGGTTTGCTCCTCGTCCCGCAGTTCACGCTCGCCGCCGATACCCGAAAGGGTAATCGCCCCGGATTCAGTACGGCTGCGCCACCCGAGCAGGCGACACGGCTGTTCGACCACTTGTGTGCGCTCGCGCGCGGAGTCCATCCGAAGGTCGCGACTGGCCGATTCGGTGCCGATATGAAGGTGGCCCTCGTCAATGACGGCCCCGTGACATTCTGGCTGCAAACCCCGGAAACCGTCTAACATCCGAGTTGTCTAAATCACTAGCCAAGCACGCGGGCTGCAGAGGTCATTATGGGAATCGGAATGCGCGAGTTGATCATCATCCTGCTGGTGGTCCTGCTGGTGTTCGGCGCCAAGAAGCTCCGTACGATCGGCTCCGATTTGGGTGCGGCCATCAAGGGCTTCAAAAAAGGCATGAATGAAGGTGATGCCGAGGAAAGCCTCAAGCAAATCAAGCAGGAGGCGACGGATGCCGATTTCCCGGAGTCGGCCAAAGCGTCCTCGACCGAAACGAAAACCTCCGACCGTAACGGCTGATCGAGCCCGCCGGTCGCGGGCCTGACGAATCATGTTCGAAGTCGGCTTCAGCGAATTGCTGTTGATCATGGGTCTCGCGCTGCTCGTGCTCGGCCCTGAGAAACTCCCCAAAGTAGTCAGCCAAATCGGGCGATGGATGGGCCGCGCCCGCGCGATGGCGCGCCAGTTCCGCGAACAGCTCGAAGACGAAACTGCAGAGATCCATCGGCAACGCAGCGCGCCGCCGCCCGAACCGTCGCCGATGCCGCCTCCTGCAAGCACCGACGAAACCCAGTCCGACACGCCGCCGAATGAGCCAAGAACCTGAGCAACTCGCCGAGGGCACGCTGATCTCGCACTTGCTCGAGTTGCGTGATCGATTACTGCGTGCGTTCCTCGCTGTCATCTTGGTGTTCATTCCGCTCGCATTCTTTGCAAACGAGGTGTTCACCTTCGTCGCTCAGCCGCTCATCGAGCAGTTGCCCAAAGGCTCGTCGCTGATCGCCACGAGCGTGATCTCGCCCTTCATGACGCCGTTCAAGCTGGCATTTTTCGTCGCGCTCTTCATCGCGATGCCCTTCGTGCTGTATCAGGTGTGGGCGTTCGTTGCGCCGGGGCTTTATCGCCACGAAAAGAAATTTGCGCTGCCATTGCTCGTGTCGTCGATCGT
>JBMTZJ010000114.1:0-4864 GCA_049455515.1 Steroidobacteraceae bacterium | reverse complement strand
CAGGAAGGTTCGGTCGTGCGCGGCACGGTCAAGAACCTCACCGACTACGGTGCGTTCGTCGACCTCGGTGGTATCGACGGTCTCCTGCACATCACCGATATGGCGTGGAAGCGCGTCAAGCATCCCTCTGAAGTCGTCAAGGTCGGCGACGAGGTGGAGGTTCGCATCCTGAAGTTCGATCGCGAGCGCTCGCGCGTCAGCCTCGGACTCAAGCAGCTCGGTGCCGACCCGTGGGAGAGCATCAATCGCCGTTATCCGCCCAACACTCGCGTGTTCGGTAAGGTCACGAACATCGCCGACTACGGTGCGTTCGTCGAGATCGAAGACGGCGTCGAAGGTCTCGTGCACGTGTCGGAAATGGATTGGACCAACAAGAACGTCAATCCGGCCAAGGTCGTGCAGACCGGTCAGGAAGTCGAGGTCATGGTGCTCGATTGCGACGAGGAGCGTCGCCGTATCAGCCTCGGCCTCAAGCAGTGCGTGCCCAATCCGTGGCGCGAGTTCTCCGAGAACTTCAATCGTGGCGACAAGGTGTCGGGTCAGATCAAGTCGATCACCGATTTCGGCATCTTCATCGGCCTCTCGGGCAACATCGACGGTCTCGTACACCTCTCGGATATCTCTTGGGACATCCCGGGCGAAGAGGCGGTGCGCAGCTTCCAGAAGGGGCAGACCATCGAAGCGATGGTGCTTGCCATCGATCCGGAGCGTGAGCGCATCAGCCTCGGCATCAAGCAACTGGCCAAAGATCCGTTCGCGGGCTACATCGCCGACAATCCGAAGGGCAGCGTCGTTCGCGGTGTCGTCAAGGACGTCGACGCGCGTGGCGCGATCATCGACCTCGGCAACGGTATCGAAGGACAGCTGCGTGCGTCGGAGCTCGGTCGCGACCGCGTCGAGGATGCACGCCAGTTCTTGAAGGCGGGCGATGAGATCGAAGCCAAGTTCATGGGCGTCGATCGCAAGACCCGATCGATCTCTCTTTCGATCAAAGCCAAGGAAGTCAGCGAGGAAGCGGAGGCCGTACAGAGCTATCGCTCCGAGCAGACGGGCCCGACGGCCGGTACGAGCTTGGGTGAGCTGCTGAAGGCTCAGATCAACTCGGATCGCGACAAGGGCTAAGTCGTTACGTGTAGTGGGCGGGGCGCGGACGGACTTTCGGTCCGCGACCCTCCTGACGACGTCACGGGGTTGTCATGACGAAGTCGGAACTCATCGAACTGATCACCGCCAAGCAGAAGCATCTGCCGGCGAAAGATATCGAGCTCGCTCTCAAGCAGATCCTCGAGATCATGAGTGATGCGCTCGCGACGGGTGAGCGCATCGAGATTCGCGGGTTCGGCAGCTTCTCGTTACATTTTCGACCGCCTCGACAGGGTCGTAATCCGAAGACCGGCGAGGCCGTAGCGCTCTCCGGCAAGTACGTTCCGCACTTCAAGCCGGGCAAGGACCTTCGCGAACGCGTCAACGAGAGTATCTCCTCTCCGATTCGCGACTGATCTCATTCTTCGGCGCTCTGCGTCGATTCGATCCTCGTGGTTCACACGGCCGCAGGCATAGCCTCCGCCGCGTGGCGTCATTCCCGACGCCGCGTTACCTGAATCGGAGGAATCCCCATGCAACGCCTCTTTGCCGCACTCGCGGCCTGCGCTCTATCGGTCGTTCTCGTTCAATCTGTACCGTTCTCGTTCGCCCAAGCGGCGTCGACGACGCGATCCGCCCCCGCGCTGATCAACCTCAACACGGCGGACGCCGCGACACTCGCGCGCGAAATGAAAGGAATCGGGGAGTCCAAGGCGCGAGCGATCGTCGAGCACCGCCAGAAAAACGGCGCGTTTCGCTCGGTCGACGAGCTCGCTCTCGTCAAAGGCATCGGGGCAAAAACGCTCGAGAACAACCGTTCGCGATTGACCGTGGGCGCGGTCGGCCCCGCAGCACGTTCAGTATCCGGAAAACCCGGGCCACGGACGCCGCCGTCCGCGACCTCTGCAGGGCTGGGCACCGCGAAAGACGGCACCGGCGGACGCTAACGTCTCTGCCCCGACGGGGGCGCTTGGTTTACCATTCCGCCACGTATTTTCTTGGAGTGGCAGATGGCCAAGCGCCCCCTGATCGAAACGGCAGTCTTCCCGGTTGCGGGACGCGGCACACGATTTCTTCCGGCGACCAAAGCAAGTCCCAAAGAAATGCTCCCGGTGGTCGATAAGCCGCTGATTCAGTACGCCGTGGAGGAAGCCCTCGCGGCGGGTGCGCGGCGGTTGGTGTTCATCACAGGCGCGTCGAAGCGGGCCATCGAAGATCACTTCGACTCCGATCGCGAACTCGAAGGGATGCTCAAGTCCCAGGGTAAGTCCGATCTCGTCAAACAGCTCCACAGCGTCCTGCCGAGTTACGCCACGTGTATTTATATCCGTCAGCCTGCGCCACTCGGGCTCGGTCACGCCGTACTCTGCGCGCGACCGGCGGTCGGAAACGAGCCCTTCTTCGTACACTTGGCCGACGACTTGATTGCCGGTGAGCCCCCGTGTCTCGCGCAAATGGCGGAGGTGTATGCCGCCAAGGGCGCGAGCGTCATCGGATGTGAAACCGTTCCGCGTCGGGACACCGACAAGTACGGCATCGTCGCGGTCGAGGCACCGGGACAGACTGCGCGCATTCGACGCATCGTCGAAAAGCCAAAGCCCTCCGTGGCGCCGTCTACGCTTGCGGTGGTGGGTCGTTATTTGTTGTCGCCGGCCATCTTCGATCATCTCGCGCGGATCGGGCGGGGCGCCGGTGGCGAGATCCAGCTCACCGACGGCATTGCCCGATTGCTGCAGGAAGAAGCCGTGTACGCCCATCAATTTGAGGGCACCCGGTACGACTGCGGCAGCAAGCTCGGCTATCTGCAAGCGACGGTGGCGTATGCGTTGGCGCACCCGGCGCTCGGCAAAGAGTTTCGGGCGCACCTGCGTAAGGTGGTCGAGGCTCGGCCGAGCAGCAAGCCAACTAAGCGCCGTTAAGTCCCTATTTTTCCCGCGTCGCGGGAGTCAGGAGTTCATCAATGCTTCCGCACGCTTCACCCTGGGTCGATGACGAGCTCGCGTTGTTCCGCGAAAACGTGGCGCGTTTCGTCGAAACGGAGATGGTGCCGCATGACGCAGCGTGGCGGCGCCAACACACCGTAGGCAAAGAAATCTGGCGCAAGGCGGGCGAGATGGGTCTCTTGTGTCTCGATCTGCCGGCCGAATACGGTTGTGGCGGTGGCGACTTTCGTCACGAGGCGGTGTTCTACGAAGAGCAAGCGCGCCGTGGTTTGTCGGGGTTTGGTCAGGGCGTACACAGCATGTGCGCACACTATGTTTACAACTACGGCACGGAAGCTCAAAAAAAGAAATGGCTGCCTCGAATGGCGCGCGGTGAGCTGATCGGCGCGATTGCAATGACCGAGCCCGGCGCCGGCTCCGATCTACAAGGTATTCGAACCCGAGCGGTACTCGAGGGCGATCATTACCGCATCAACGGCTCGAAGATCTTCATCACGAATGGCGGTCAGGCCTCGTTATTGATGCTCGTGACGCGCACCAACACAGAAGATCGAAAGCGGGGTCTCTCCCTCATCATGGTGGAGACGGAAAATCTGCCGGGGTATCGCGTTGGCCGCGTGCTCGACAAGATGGGCATGCCTGCGCAGGACACGGCCGAACTCTTTTTCGAGGATGTTCGCGTCCCGGCGGATTGCCGGTTGGGGGGCGAAGAGGGCCTTGGCATGTATCAGCTGATGGGCGATCTGCCGTACGAGCGCCTCATCATCGCGCTGTGCGGTGTCGGCGCCATGGAAGGGGCCGTGGCCGAAACCTCGAAGTACGTGAAAGAGCGTAAGGCGTTCGGTCAGGTCATCGGGCAGATGCAGCACATTCGATTCAAACTCGCCGAGTGCGCCACCGTCACTCGCGTCGCGCGAGTGTTCGTCGACGACTGCATCCAGAAATATCTCGCGGGGAAACTCGATAACGAGACGGCGTCGATGGCGAAGTACTGGGTCACGGATATGCAGCAGCAGGTGCTCGATGAGTGTGTGCAGTTGCACGGGGGCTACGGGTACATGAACGAGTATCTCGTCTGTCGTATGTTCGCCGACTCACGCGTTCAGAGAATTTACGGCGGCACGAATGAGATCATGAAGGAACTCATCTCGCGATCGGTTTAACAGGAGCACGGAAGCATGGCACTCGATCTAGTACCCACGGGCAAGGACGTCCCGAATGACGTCAACGTCATCATCGAAATCCCGAAGGATGCTGACCCGGTCAAATACGAAGTCGACAAGGCGACCGGCGCTATTTTCGTCGATCGAATCCTGTCGACGCCCATGCGCTATCCCTGTAACTACGGATACATTCCGCACACATTATGTGGCGACGGCGACCCCGCGGACGTGTTGGTCATCTTGCCGCTACCGCTCGTTCCCGGTTCGGTCATTCGGTGTCGTCCGGTCGGGGTGATGATGATGCAGGACGAGGCAGGATCGGACGAAAAATTACTCGCGGTCCCCGTCGACAAAGTGTTCAACGGGTATACGCACGTCCACGACATTAGCCAAGTCTCGAAGCACTGGTTGGAACGGATCGGCCATTTCTTTCAGCACTACAAAGATCTCGAACCCGGCAAATGGGTGAAGATCAGCGGGTGGGGAGATGCCGCGCAGGCCAAACAAATCGTGCTCGACTCCGTCCAACGCTTCAAAGCGTCGCCGGAAAAACTGAACTACTGAGCTCGCCGCTGGCGAGATTCGGTGCTCGGGCGGGTGGCGGACCACCGACCCGAGATTGGCTCCCCGGGCTGGACTCGAACCAGCGACCTGCGGATTAACAGTCCGACGCTC
>JBMTZJ010000113.1:0-4980 GCA_049455515.1 Steroidobacteraceae bacterium | reverse complement strand
GAGATTATGGGTCGGCGCTCGAAGCGGTTCGCGATCTCGTGACGTCCATTGAGGCAGAAACGATCGTCTTTGATCGTCTCGGTGTTGGAGCGCCCGGATCAATCTCGCCAAACACGGGTTTGTTGAGAAACTCCAATACCACTTATCTCAACGGACGACCGTTCGCGCAGGATCTCGAGCGTACGCTCGGAAAGCGAGTGCGCATGAGCAACGATGCGAACTGTCTCGCGTTGTCGGAGGCGGCCGATGGTGCGGCCGCCGGTGGGAAATGTGTCTTCGCCGTCATCATCGGCACCGGGTGCGGCGGTGGTTTAGTCATCAATGGCCGATTGATTGAAGGTGCAAACGGGATCGCGGGAGAGTGGGGACACAATCCGTTGCCCTGGCCTACTCCCGATCAGGCACGACAGGCGCCGCGTTGCTGGTGCGGTCAGATCTCATGTCAAGAGACGTGGATCTCTGGTTCAGGTCTACAGCGAGATTTTTTTGAGACGACGGGAGTCCAGTTGAGTGGAGAGGATATCGTGGCGGCGTCACGTCGGGGCGATCCGCCTGCTGTGGCCGCTTTTGAGCGATACGTCGATCGACTTTCGCGCGCGCTCGCAGTCGTCGTCAATCTTGTTGATCCAGAGGTGATCGTGCTCGGCGGCGGCATGGCAAACGTTAGCGAGTTATACGAGGCTCTACCGGATTTAATTCGTCGACATGTCTTCTCGGATGCTTGGGCTGCACGAATCGTTCGTGCCCAGTGGGGCGATTCTTCCGGAGTACGCGGCGCTGCGCGTCTGTGGATGCCGACCTAACGCAGTCGATCGATGAGTCCGGAGTAGCGCCGGGTCTTGCGCAAGCACGCATCACGCACGGTTTGCCGGTCACCCCAGATCTCGACCGTTTTGCGCGCCCGACTCACGGCCGTATAGAGCAGTTCTCTCGTGACGATGGGATTGTTTCCGGGCGGTAGCACGATCAGAACCCGATCGAATTCAGAGCCCTGACTTCGGTGAACGGTCATGGCGTACGCTGTTTCGTGAGGAGGAAGTCTCCCGGCTGGCAGACGCACCGGCATACGTTGAGGACCCATGAACCATGCCCACGACTCTCCGCTCTGCGGGTCGGTGAGGATCACGCCGCTATCGCCGTTGAACAACTGAAGCGCGTGATCGTTGCGGGTGAGAACGATAGGGCGAATTCGGCCAAACCCGCCAAGACTCGACGCGATCAAATCGTTGATGACCTCGAGCCCGTAAGGGCCTTGACGGGTGGGGCAGAGTACCCTGCTACGGCCTAATCCCGACAAGATCAAAGCCGGATCATCGAGCTCGAGTACATGCCGTAAATCATTCAGCGAGGCGTCATCGCGCAGCGCGACATCCATACTTTGGGGCGAGGGCAGATCGCGCAAGCGGATATCGGTGAAACTCGAATCATTCAGCAACTCCAACGCACCATCGCCATCGCCGAGGCGAATCGCTTCGCAGAGTCGGCCGATGCCACTGTCTGAGGCGTAACGATATTGTGTCTGAAGCGTGATCAGCGCAGATCCGAGCGGCGTCATGTCCGAACCGGCAGAGCGTGCCGCCTCAGCGATATCCGCGAGCACGGCACCCGCCTCGACGGAGGCGAGCTGGTCGGGATCACCGACGAGAACGAGTTTCGCCGTCGGCTTAAGGGCATCGAGCAGCTTGGCCATCAACGGCAGATCGACCATCGACGCCTCGTCTACGATGATCACGTCCTCGGTCAGCGGGTTATCTGCATGATGTTTGAAAAACGCGGAATCACCTCGGGCTCCCAGCAGTCGATGTATGGTCGAGGCCGTTTCAATTTTTTCCAGATTGCCTTGTCGGACGCTCTCCTCCATGCGTTTTGCTGCTTTGCCTGTGGGTGCTGCGAGTGCAAAACGCAAGTTGGGATCTTGAGCGATCAGATCGGTTAATTCTTTGAGGATTCGGGTTGTCTTGCCTGTGCCGGGGCCGCCGATGATGACCTTCAAACGCCCCGTCTCGACTCGCGCAAGAATTGCCTCTGCGACCCGTTGCTCGTACTCGAAGTAACGATGAAGGTACAGACGGCCTTGAGCGTCGAGCACGAGGGGAAGAAATCGCGCGACGTGATCCGCGACGAGTCCGCTCGCCTCGAGATCTACTCGCCATTGGGAGAGAGTCGGCCAGGGATCCATGACCGGCGGCAAGGCATCGCCAAAATCAGGCATCTCATCGAGTCGAGCGCAGAGATGTCCGCGCCGGAGCATTGCGCTCGCGATAGCGGCGGCATGACCCACCCACATCGATTTCGGGTCGGCAATATCAGTCATTCGATGCGCAAAATGGCGATCGAGAGCATTGAACCCGTCATGCGCAAGAAATTGCTCGAGCGCGACGGTAGTCATCGGAGCTGTCCCTCGCGTATCAGGGCGGCTCCCAGCCGGCTCAAAAGATGGTGATCCGGCCTCGAGTAATGAATGCCATATTCTGGAGAGGAGTCATCGAGACCGCGAACGAAGATATAGAAAATGCCGCCGAAGTCGCGGTCATAGCGGTATTCCGGCAATCGCTGCTTCAGGTAGCGGTCGACCGCTAATGCGTAGAGCAAGGACTGCAAAGAATAAAAACTCTGCTGCATCGTCCGATCGAGATTTTGTCGCGAGTAGTCGCTCGGACGCGACCCTAACCAATTCGATTTCCAGTCGAGGAGGTAGTAACGACCTTCATGACGAAAAACGAGATCCATGAAACCCCGAAGGAAGCCATCGACGGGGCTGAATTGAAGCCGACCGAGGTTCAGGGCAGTCGCCGACGAAAGTGCGCGCGAATCGAAGCGCTTGATCGGATAATAAAACTCCACTTCGTTCAAACGATCTCCCGGGGCGATATTTTTTAGACGCAGGGTGTCGTTCGGGGGAAGCAAGGGATGCGACATCATCGATTCTAGATGTTGAGTCAATGCCTCGAGCAGGCTGTCATCTAAGTTGAGCGTACCGAAATGTTCCGTCACCAACGGTCTGAGCGTTTCCGGGCGCGTGAAATCGACATGCTCCAGCACGGCATGCAGCGCAATACCTGTTGCGGCGCCTCGCGGCAGTCTGGCGAGCGGCATCGCGTCACTCGGTAACGGCGCACGTGAGTCCGGTCGCGCGTCGGTTTCGTCATGGTCTTGGGCGCTTTCCTCGAGCGCACCGGCAATCAACTGACTGAAGCTCCCGATCAGCCGATCACCACTCGGTTTTCGACCGATCTTGCGCGCTTGGAGACTCCGGGCCTCTGGCAGCGCCGGCGCATCGAGCGGTTGCCTCTCATTGTGCAACTTACGGAGCTCGAAACGATCCGGTGCTTCTTGCGACAGTTTCTGGCAAGTCTTCGACGTTTCTTTGCCTAATACGCGCTCGAGCGCGGATTGATTGGAGTCTTTAGGGTGAGCGACATAGACGTAGCATCGATGTACCGCGCGCGTGACTGCGACGTAGAACAGTCGTATTTCCTCGGCAAGAAGTTCTTGCGCTGCCATCGATTTATTCTTTTGAGATGGCGCGTCGGAGAGATCGAGTGTCAGTCGATCGCCATTGTCCGGATCGTGGAAGATGACATCCTTAACCGGCTTTCCGTTCCAATGCGAAGGACAAAATACGATGGGGTACTCGAGCCCCTTCGAGTTATGAATCGTGACGATCTTTACAGCCTCGTCATCGCGCTCGAGCCGCTGGACGTGATCTTCCGAGGACACCCGTTCCTGACGCCTCTGCTCACGAATCCACTCCGCGACGCCTGTTGGCGTCAGTCGTTGCTGCTGCTCGGCTTGCTGCACTAGCTCGCCAAGCTGCAGCCAATTGGTGAGTCTACGTTCGCCCCCTTGTTGCTCTGCCAGTTTTCGGCGTACGTGTTGTTCGTTCAAAAAGTGCCGAAACATCGCTGCGAACCCGCGTGCATTCCATCGCTCACGCAGATCGAAGAAAAAATCCAACCATCGGGATAAGGCAACCGGATCGATATCGAGATTGGCAATATCGGTTGCATCACATCCAGACCATGACCCGGCGAGCGCGGCGCGCATGGCCCGCTCGTCTGCGGGTTCGATTACGGCATCGATAATCCGCGAGAGTTCGTACGCCTCGAGGCACTGGAACACACTCGAATCGGTACGCCGAACCGCAGGAATCCGTGCCTCGCGTAGCACTTCCTCGATCAACGCGGCTTCACGATGTGAGCGGACGAGTATCGCGATATCCGCCGCTGTGACGAGCTCGTCACCCAGTCGGTATCGGCCGATCAGCTTGCCGATTTCCGTTGCAATGTCGTCAGCGATACATGTTCGAACATCATCGGCCAGCGCATCGCTCGCTTCGGACGTTGTGTCGATCAGCACCAGTGGAGGCGGAGTCGCGCCGTCTGCGCTGCAAAGAGGAGAGGCGCGCGCCACCTTGCCATCGGCCGTGGCCGGCGTGAACTCTACGCCAGGCTGCACGAAGCATCCGCGCTCCATACCGAATACATCGTTGACCGCTGCAACCAGCCTCGGAGCGGAACGGAAGTTAGTGTCGAGAGAGTGGATACGCGGAGGCAGCGTGCGCTCCGCATCGCCTCGCGCAGCGAGATACGTAAACAAATCCGCCCCTCGAAAGCCGTAAATCGACTGCTTCGGATCACCGATCAGCATCAGGTGATGAGGAGGGGTCGCAAAGAATACGTTGAAAATCTCGTACTGAAGCGGATCGGTATCCTGAAACTCGTCGATGAGGGCGGCGCGATAGTTTTTACGAACCGCTGTGATCAGCGCGCCACGTTGAGTGCCACTTAACGTCTTATGGACCATCGTCAACATGTCGTCGAAGGTTATGACGCGCCGCGCAGCCTTGAGTTTGGGAAGCTCTATCTGCGAGTAGTCGAGCCATGCCTGTCGAAGGGCGGCGATCCAAGTCTGCCTTGCGGCGGCAAATGCGCTGCACAGCGAAAAGAACGGGTCGTGCGGGAACGGATCTTGCGCGGC
>JBMTZJ010000112.1:0-4996 GCA_049455515.1 Steroidobacteraceae bacterium | reverse complement strand
CCCTCGAGATCCGCGGCGGTGTAAAGCGGTTTGACCTCGAGACCCTCGGGGGTCTTCCATACCAACCGGGAAAGATCCCCTCCCGGAGCCGCCTTCGTGGCCGCTTTCTCCCAAGTCGGGAGGGCACCGGAATCGAGGATGTCGTCTTTGGCCATGAGCGAGGGCGTTCCCTGCCAAAAACGTCAGTCTAGCAAGGGGTTACTCCCCGGGGGAAAGACCTCGGAAAACATCCGCGGAGGGGGCTCCACTAACCCCCATGAACCGTCGATCGCCTCTCAAGGAGACGGGGTTCTCCCGGCGATCAGCGCCTTCCAAGCCGGATAGTCGCCTTCGAGGTGCTTCAGGTTCGTATAGCCCACCGAACGCAGGGCTTCGATGGCGGCCGAAGCCCGTCGCCCCGACCCACAATACAGAACGATTTCCGCATCTTTGGGGGCAGATACCGCGGTGGCGGGGCTCGCCATCACGGCAGTGTGGGCCACGTTGAGAGCGCCTTCGACGTGGCCGGCGACAAACTCGTCGGCCCGGCGAACGTCGAGAACCACCGGACGGCCCGTCGCCTGGGCGAGCCTTGCCTGAAGTTCGGCAGGCGTCACGGCGGGGACCGAAGCGAGAATCTCGGTGGTCCGTTCAGGGGTCGGCATCGCCGGCGCTCCCGCCGCGGGCGCGGGCGCTGCGGCGGGCTGGGCACGCTGCGGGATCTTCACGAGCTTGCTGATGTCGTAGCCCATGTCGGCAACCTTCTTCACGAGCGCCGCGTAGCGCGCATCGTCGATGGTCGGGGTGCGCGCCATGATCCAGACGTAGTCGCGAGCGCTGCGAGCAATGATGGTTTCCGTGTACTCAGCGTCGAGATGGGAGATGACGTACTCGGCCTTGATCGGCCAAACGAACTGCATGCCCCAGATGGCGTTGTTGGTCCCGGGGATGACGAACCCCTTCGGCTCCATTTGCTTTGCTGGGCCGTCGAAGGCGCCCTTATTGAACGTGAACGTCGTCTTGATCGTGCCATCGGGCGCGAGTTCGTAGGTCTCGATCGCGTTGTAGATGTCTTTCTCGATGAAGGTCGGTATGACGCCGATGACGTACCACGGCCCCATGAACCGCGGAAGATCGACCGAGGCCACCACGGGGACGGTCACTTTTTGCGGCGAAACACCGCAGGCGGAGAGCAATGCCGCAATCAGAGTGACTGCCAGCACTCGTGCTGAACGATTGAATGTGCCGTCGACCATATTCACTCTCCTGATTCTTTGACTGGACATTATTCCGCGATAAACCAACGCCCGTCGATACGCTCGAGCACGTAGCGATCGTAAGGCAGTCCCTGCCCCTCGACATCGTAAACCGCGCGGCTACCGTCATTCTCGAAAACGGGGGTGGCGCGTCGAACGATACGCAATGCGGCGATGAGCAACTCTCGGGTAGCGATACTGCGGTTACAGGCCGAAACCAGAGCGTCCAAAGTTCGACCCGAGAGGGTACGCCGTAGTTCCGGGCTCAGATGGTCGCGGTAGTAGCGATCACAGCGGCCCTCCACCAGGGTTTTTTCGGCCTGATCGAGTAACGCGAGTATCTCGGGCGTATTGCGTCCCGGTACGGCAGGCTCAGCGAGAGGTGCGGCGCTACGCTCCATACCGGATCCGCCCGTCGCGACGCTCGTGACCGGCGCGCGGACCCGACCGGCAATGAGATCATCGATTTGCGCCTCGAGTTCGAGCGGGATCGCCGCTTTCCATTCTTTGCCGTAGGGCAGAAGCGTGACCAGCTCGACGACGTCCACCCGCCCCCGATCTTTTGGTTGGCGCCCCTTTAAGACCACGTGTACAAACTTGCCGTCACGGACGGCCGTCAAACCGTCGAGTTTCTCGTACGGCCGCGCACGAATCGTCAGTCGTCGGGCGATCGCACGAAACAGATTGACGCTGGTCAGACGCTCAATCTCCCCCATCGGTGTGGCGTCACCGAAAAGACGCGTGCGGATCGCCGACTCGCCGCGTGCAGCCTCTTCTCGTAATCGCTGGACGATCATGATGCGCAGTCGATCGAGTTCGGAGGGATGAATGGCGAAAGCCACGGCCTGCGAGTCTCCGAGCGCGGATGCCGCGAGCAGCTCCGATGCGGCGCGTTCCTGTGATCCACTGACGCTTTCGGCCGACACCGGCGAAGCCGTACCGATCAACACGATGATGATGAGTATGGTTTTACTCAGCATGGCCCTCATTGCTGCGACACCCCTGACGCCGAGTGATCTTTGACCGTCGTCGCGCGATCATGTCGGCGTCCGAGTAACCATCCGTTGACCGCCCAACCAGTTGCGAGCGCTGCGCCGACCAACGCAGCGCTTGCGGGCGATGTGCTGATGGCGTCGAGCGCGGTCTTCGCCTGTGCGCCCACATAATCGGCTGCGCGATAGACGGGGACGTCGATAAAACTCTTCGCTTTGTATTTTGATTCTTTGTCCATGGCGCCCCAAAGCATTTCTCGGCCGGGACGAACGAAGGCGTACTCGCCCCAGCGACGAAGGATGAGAAGCGCTGCCACCATCCCGAAAATATTCAGCATGGATAGCAAAATGAACCCGACGACCATCAACGCCGGTACGAAGGTGAGTAGCGTTCGAACGCCGAGTCTCGAGGCGATACGGCCCGTCAAAAATACCTGAGATAGGATGGTGAGAGACTGCACGATGAAATCGATGTTCGCGAACACCTCGGTGCGACGCGTCGTATCGGAAAACGTCTCGCTGACGATGCGTAGTTGCTCGAAATACACGAAGGTATTCACGGCAGAGAGGAAGACCACGAACAAAGCGATTCCGAGCAGGTAAGGCGAGCGCAGCACGATGAAAATGCCGGCGAACGGATTACCGCCGAGTCCTTCGTCATCGCGCGTCGCCGATGGGTCGAGGGGCGGTCCCGATGGCGGCTGACGGTTCCAGATCTTGATGAGAATACGCTGACAAAAAATGGCGCCTAAAAATCCTATCGTGCCCAGATACAACACGCCGGAATTTCCGATGGCATCGACGGTCAGGCGTGCCGTCAACGGCCCGACCAATGCGCCTAACGTACCCCCCGCGGCGATGAATCCGAACAGTCTTTTCGACTGCTCGCTATCGAACATCTCGAGCAAAAAGCTCCAAAAAACCGAAACGAGCATCAAGTTGATGACGCTGACCCAAACGTAAAAGAAAGTGCCGACGCGTAGATTGCTTTCATCCACCTGAATGGACGAGCCGATGGCAGCGAGGATGATGGCCACCGAGCCATACAACAGCGGCAACAACAGACTGCGACGCATTCTTGCGACGAGCCAACCCCAGAGCGGGACGATCGCGATGGAAAAGAGCGCCGTGTACAACCAAAGATCAGCAACCCGATCTCGTCCGAGGAGTGTCGCCACGGTCTCGCGCACCGGCCGAACGGCGAAGTAACTCCCGAGCACGAAAAAGAACAAGCAAAACGCAGCAACGACCGCCGCAGTCTCACGAGGCTCCACTCGTACGAGTCGCGCAAGATAGCGTTGCATCATCTTCGAATTACCTCGATGCCATCGTCATGGTGTTGAGATCCAGTTTCGCTCCGGGTGCCGGTACGGTCGCCCGACCCCCTATATTCTCTATTCTATGTTGCAGAGCATGGGCAGGTCCGGGTTCGCCGTGCACGAGATAGACCGGCGGCCGTTCGGCGAAGGTTTCATACCATCTCAAAAGATCGGCCTGATCGCCGTGGGCCGACAGTCCCCCGACCGTATGGACTTTTGCTCGAAGCCGTAGCGTCTGTCCGTGAAGGCGTACTTCCGTCGAACGATCGACCAGTCGTCGGCCGAGCGTGCCCGGCGCCTGAAAACCCGTGATCATCACGTGGCATTCAGGCCGTTCGAGGTTCTGCATGAAATGGTGCAGGATCCGCCCCCCGTTGCACATGCCGCTACCGGCGATGATGAAGGCCCGCGCCCGAATCGAGTTGATTTCGCGGGACTGTTGAGGCGTTCGGCATAAGCAAAGATTGGGTAGTGCCGGCATAGCCTCGAAAGACGCCCGCAGTCGCCTCGCCTCGTCGTCAAAGCGCTCGGCGTGATTCCAATAGATCTTGCTCGCTTCGATCGCCATGGGGCTATCGAGAAAAATTTTCCAGCGATCAAGCTCCCACTCATCGAAGTGACGGCCCAGCAAATAGAGAATTTCCTGACTGCGCCCCACTGCAAACGCGGGAACGAGAATGTTTCCTTGATCTCGATCTGCTGCGCGAATGATCTCGCCGATTTCCTTGAGCGATTCTTCCCGACTACGATGGAGTCGATCGCCATAGGTGCTCTCCATGACAATGACATCCGCCGAGTCGAAGCGATGCGGGTCTCGAAGGATCGGCGAATCATACTGACCGAGATCTCCGCTAAAAACGATGCGTCTCGTCACGCCATCTTCGGTGCAGGTCACTTCGAGACTACTCGAGCCGAGGATATGTCCCGCATCGCGTACTGTCAGAGCGATCCCGGGAAACGGGGCGTACGCGGTGTCGTACCGCAGCGCCCGAACCAGCTTGAGCGTGCGCTCCACGTCCTCGAGATCGAACAGGGGCTCAAGAACCGGCTCGTCATCATCTGCCAAGCGCGCGCGGCGCTCGGCCTCCCGCGCTGCGAGATCGGCCGTGTCACGCAGCAATAGGGGCAGCAAGTCACGGCATGCGGCATTCGTGTAGATCGGCCCTCGAAAGCCTCGCTTGACCAGTAACGGCAGGCGTCCGCAATGATCGATGTGCGCATGGGTCAGCAGCACTGCGTCGATCTGTGCGGGATCAAACGGAAACTTCTGACGATTACGCGGGTTGGCGTCGCGACCGCCCTGAATGAGGCCGCAATCGACGAGCAGCGTCCGGCCGCTCACCCGCAGGATATGGCAAGAGCCGGTCACCTCGCCCGCCGCACCGAAGAATTCGATTTCCAAGCTTCATCTCCCGAGACGTCAACTTGGGTATAGTCCAATCGTCTGCTG
>JBMTZJ010000111.1:0-5047 GCA_049455515.1 Steroidobacteraceae bacterium | reverse complement strand
TCAGCCGCGCGGATGATGCTGGGCGTGCAAACTCTTCATGCGCTCGCGGGCGACGTGGGTATAGATTTGAGTGGTCGACAGGTCGGCATGACCGAGCAGCATCTGCACCACGCGCAGATCAGCGCCGTGATTGAGCAGATGCGTGGCAAAGGCGTGTCGTAACGTATGGGGCGACAGCGGTTTGTCGATCCGAGCGGTTTGCGCGTGCCGCTTGATGAGATTCCAGAACGCTTGGCGGGTCATCGGTTCGCCGCGGCGGGTCGGAAACCAATGGTCCGTGCGACGCCCGCCGAGAATTTCTTCTCTCGCGCCACGTTCGAAACGCCGCAACCAGTCGATGGCCTCGGCGCCGAGCGGCACGAGACGCTCGCGATTACCCTTGCCCACCACCCGAACCACTCCTTGATTGAGATTCACCTGCGCGATTCGCAGACCCACGAGTTCGGAAACACGTAACCCGGTGGCGTAGAGCAGCTCGAGCATGGTTCGATCACGAAAGCCGAGCGGGTCGTCAAGGCGCGGGGCTTCGAGTAACGCCTCGACATCGCGTTCGCTCAAGGATTTCGGCAAAGATCTGCCCGTGCGCGGCATCGCGACCTCAGCGGTCGGGTCGTCACGTCGGGCGCCGTCCCGAACTTGCTGTCTGAAAAAACGTCGAAAGGCCGACAACTGCCTCGCCGTCGAACGCGGTCGCGCGCCGGCGCTGACCCGTGCTGCTACGAAGTCGAGCAGCTCAGCGCGGGTCACAGCTTTTAGCGAGGACTCCCGCGCTTCGAGCCATTGCTGTAACGCGAGTAGGTCGGCGCGATAGGCCGCAAGCGTGTTGGCTGCGAGACCCCGCTCCATCCAGATCACATCGAGAAAGCGCAGGATCGCCGGGTCGGGAACGACGACTGATTCTGCCTCGCTTCGTTGACTTTCTTTCACGACGAACACAAGGATACCGCGCCGACGGATTCGAAAGACCCATGCTCACCGATCACTCAGACACCCGCGCCCTGGAGACCGAACGCCCGACCGCCCTGCTCGGCCGCGTGCTCTACGGCTCCTATGCGTGGCTGGTGTTCCTCGTGATCGCGCTCACCCTGCTAATGCTGCTCGTCATCGTGCCCGGGGTCGATCGACGCCGTCACCTCGCGGGCGTGGCGTCGCGCCTCATCCTGCGGCTCTGCGGCGTTCCGCTGATTCTCCGCGGCAGCGACCGACTTCCCGCCGGGCAGTGTGTCGTCGCCGCCAATCATGCGAGTTACATCGATGCCATCGTCATCAAAGCCGTGCTGCCCGAGCACTACGCGTACGTCGTCAAACGCGAAATGGCGACGGTCCCCCTCGCCGGATTTTTGCTGAACCGTCTGGGTACCGAGTTCGTCGAGCGATTCAATCGGCACAAAGGCTCTCTCGATGCGCGACGCGTCCTGCGCACGGCGACGAGCGGACAATCTTTGCTGTTCTTTCCCGAGGGTACGTTCGTAGGCGAACCCGGACTACTCAAATTTCACAGTGGTGCGTTCAAGAGTGCGGCCTATGCGGGATGCCCCGTCGTGCCCTGCGTGATTCGCGGAACGCGCACCATTCTTCCGAGCCCAAAATTCTTTCCGAAACCCGGTGCGATCGAGGTGGAGCTGCTACCGCCGATCACACCCCCACAGGGCCTAGAGCCTGAGGATGCTGCCCGCGTGCTGCGCGAGCGAACTCGGGCGGCCATCCTCGAGCGACTCGGCGAACCCGACCGCGGCTGACCGAAGGGGATTGTTTTCCCCTACACTTGGGCGCTGTCTCCGATCTGAATATCGAAAGGGTTTGCCATGTCCGAGTCGATCGTCCTGCTCTCCGCCCGCCGTACCCCCATCGGCGCCTTCCAAGGGGTCTTTGCCCAAGCCACTGCGCCCACACTTGGTGCCGCCGCACTCGCGGGTGCCGTGCAGTCCTCAGGACTCACGGCGGCGGACATTCAGGAAGTGATCATGGGCTGTGTGCTGCCCGCCGGCGTCGGACAGGCGCCTGCGCGACAGGCCGCGATCGGAGCCGGCATTCCGAAGTCGGTCCCGAGTACGACCATCAACAAAATGTGCGGGTCGGGCATGAAGGCCGTGATGATGGCGATCGACCAACTGCGCGCCGGCGAAGCACAAGTCGTCGCTGCGGGCGGACTTGAGTCGATGACCAACGCGCCGTACCTGCTGCCGAAAGCCCGCTCGGGTTACCGCATGGGTCACGGCGAACTCCTCGACCACATGTTCACCGACGGTCTACAGAGCCCTTGGGACGGACAAATGATGGGCGCGTTCGCCGAAAATACGGCGGGTCGCTATGGCTTTACGCGCGCCGAACAAGACGCGTTCGCGGCCACCTCGGTCACGCGCGCGCTGGCGGCCATCGAGAACGGTTCGTTCCTTGCGGAGATCACCCCGGTCACCGTCAAGACGCGCAAAGGTGAAACGGTGATCGAGCGTGACGAGACACCCTTCACCTGTGATCTCTCAAAGATTCCGCAACTCAAACCGGCCTTCCGCAAGGATGGCACCGTCACCGCAGCGAGCTCCTCGTCGATCTCCGATGGCGCGGCAGCCGTCGTTCTGGCGACCGAATCGTTCGCAACATCGCGCGGCTTGAAGCCGCTGGCGCGCATCGTCGCGCAGGCGAGTCACGCACAGGAACCCGAGTGGTTCACGACGGCCCCCGTCGGCGCGATCCAGAAAGTGCTCGAACGCGCGGGCTGGAAAGCCTCGGACGTCGACCTCTACGAGGTGAACGAAGCCTTCGCGGCCGTTGCGATGGCCGCGGCGAAGGACATCGGCATCCCGTCGGACAAACTCAACGTGCACGGCGGAGCGTGCGCGCTCGGTCACCCGGTGGGAGCCACGGGCGCCCGTATCATCGCCACCCTCGCCCACGCACTCGTCCGTTACAACGGTCGTCGAGGTATCGCAGCGCTCTGCATCGGCGGCGGAGAAGCCACGGCCATCGCCATCGAAAGGATCTGAGCATGAGCGAGGCTGTCGAGCGCGATGTGATGGAGTACGACGTGCTGATCGTCGGCGGCGGACCGGCCGGTCTCGCCTGCGCCGTGCGCCTGAAACAAGTTCGCCCCGAGCTCACGGTGTGCGTACTCGAAAAAGCCTCGACGATCGGCGCGCACTCGCTCTCGGGTGCCGTGCTCGAACCGGGCCCGCTCGATGCACTGCTGCCCGATTGGCGCAAGCAGCCCCCGGGCGTCTGCGTGCCCGCGAAACGCGACGAATTCGCCCTGCTCACGCGCACGGGTCGCATTCGCTTGCCGACCCCACCGCAGCAGCACAACGAAGGCAATTTCATCGTCTCGCTCGGTTTGCTCATGCCGCAGATCGCCGCAAGGGCCGAGCAGCTGGGCGTCGACGTCTTCCCCGGATTCGCCGCCGCGAAACCGCTCATCAACGACGATGGCAGCGTCGCTGGCGTACAGATCGGCGACATGGGCATCGAGAAGTCGGGTGAGATCGGCCCGAACTACGCGCCTGGACCCGAGGTCCGCGCACGCGTCACGGTGCTTGCGGAAGGTTGCCGCGGCAGCATCAGCAAGCAACTGATCCAGCGTTATGCGCTCGATGCGGAGTGTGATCCGCAGACTTACGGACTCGGCTTCAAAGAATTGTGGCAGCTGCCCGAAGGTCGCGTCGAGCCGGGGTTGATCCAGCATACCGTCGGCTGGCCGCTCGATACCAAAACCTATGGCGGCAGTTTCCTTTATCACCTCGACAACAACCGCGTTTATGTCGGTTACGTCGTGGGTCTCGACTACCGCGATCCGCGCCTGAAACCCTTCGAGGCCTTCCAGCAGTTCAAGCATCACCCGAGCGTGCGCGCCTTACTCGAGGGCGGCGAGATCATCGCAGCCGGCGCGCGTACCATCGCCGCGGGGGGCTGGCAGTCGCTGCCGAAACTCGAGATGCCTGGAGCGCTGCTCGTCGGCGATGCGGCAGGCACGCTCAACGTCGCAAAGATCAAAGGTATCCACCAAGCCATTCGTTGCGGCATGCTCGCCGCCGAACACCTCGCAGAACACGATTGCGCGCCGGCGGGTTTCGATGCGCGCTTTCGCGCCTCGGAGGGCGGCCAAGAACTCAAGTCAGTGCGCAACATCAAACCCGGCTTCAAACGCGGCCTGTGGTTCGCGATGGCGAACGGAGCGCTCGAGACGATCACGGGCGGTCGCACGCCGTGGACGCTGCGAAATACGGCAGCCTACGCGGAGACTCAACGCCTGGACGAGTTCGACTCGCCCGACCGCGGCTGGGCCGAGCGTACGCTCGCGCCGCGCGACCGACTGGCTTCGGTGTTCCTCGCGAACAACTCTCACGAGGAGAATCAACCGGTCCATCTCAAGGTTCGGGATCCGAACATCTGCGCGACGAAGTGTGCACAGGAGTTCGGCAATCCTTGTCAGAATTTCTGCCCTGCCAACGTCTATGAAATGGTCGATGACGGCGCGGGCGGAAAGCGCTTGCAGATCAATGCTGCCAACTGCGTGCATTGCAAAGCCTGCGATATCAAGGACCCCTATCAAATCATTGACTGGACGACGCCCGAGGGCGGCTCGGGACCGATCTACCAGTCGCTTTGACGATGTCCGACGCGGCGTTGTGGACTCCGAATGTGGCGCGCCGCGAGGACGCGAACCTCACGCGCTTCGTCGAGTGTCTCGCCGCCCGGAGGAGTCTGCAGTTCGAGGACTACGCGTCCTTGCACCGCTGGTCGATCGATCAGCCTGATGCGTTCTGGTTCGAACTCGCCCATTTCACCGATGTCCGAGCGGAATGGGCGGACCGCCCGGTGCTCGTCGATGGCGACAAGATGCCCGGCGCGCAATGGTTTCCAGGTGCGCGCCTCAACTTCGCCGAGAACCTGCTGCGCTTCCATGACGAGCATCCGGCCTTGCTCGCCACGAACGAGCGAGGACAGCGTCGCACGCTATCGTATCGACAGCTCCACGCCGAGGTGGGTCGAGTCGCTGCAGGGTTACGCGACGCCGGCGTAAAACCCGGGGATCGCGTCGCAGCTTTTCTGCCGA
>JBMTZJ010000110.1:0-5120 GCA_049455515.1 Steroidobacteraceae bacterium | reverse complement strand
CAGCAAGCCCTGATGCCCCTGGGCGTTCCAACTTAGGGTCGAGAGGTAACCCGATTCACTGTCGAACACCGCAGGTGACGCCATCACACTCTACACCAGCTCCCCTCGCATGAGTATGCGGCAGAGGACGGAGGTCAGAGGTCGAGCTGACGGCTGCGCTTGAGCGCGCCGTCGATGCGTTCGCGCAACGCTCGAACCCGCGTACCCGCGTCGGCTTCGCCGCGGCGGTCTTTGGTTTGCGACTTGAGCAGTTCGTGGGCGAGATTGAGCGCAGCCATCACGGCGATGCGATCGAGTCCGACGATTTTTCCGGAGTCGCGAATCTCGCGCATCTTGCCGTTGAGGAGTTCTGCAGCATCGAGCAGGGCCGCCCGTTCGTCGTGCGGGCAGGCGATGAGGAATTCGCGTTCGAGGATTCGAATACTGACGCGAGAGGCGTCTTTCTCAACCGGGCTCAAGCCCCGTGCTCCAGCGTTTTGAGGCGACCGATCATGGCCTCGACGCGGGTGCGGACCTGTTCGTTGCGTTGCATCAGCGAGGCCCGCTCACTGGAGAGGCTGTCCTGCCGCTGGCGCAGCGCGCGATTCTCCTCGCGCAGGGCACCGAGCGCATCGAGCAGCTCGTCCACTTGCTTCTCAAGACGACGGATTTCGGAGTCGAGGGTGATCTTGTCGCTCATGCACAAAATTATAGCCGGGTCTTTGGCATAATTTCGTTCATGTCAGCACCTGACTTCCGGGAAATCGAGCGTCAACTTGCCGGAACACGGGCGCTCACCGATCTACCCGAGGCGCACGGCACGCTGACCGGGGCGTTGTGTTCGAGTTCGGGGGTGACCCTCCAGGACTGGCTCCGGGAGGTCTTTCCCGAGGGTCTTGCCGGGTCGGCCGAGACGCCCATGCTCACGGTCTACGAGTGGACCCGACACGTCCTCGAGTCCGGCCAACTCGAGTTCCAGCTCCTGCTACCCGACGATGACGAACCGGTGGCGATCCGCGCGGCCGCCCTCGGTCAGTGGTGTCAGGGGTTTCTGTATGGGCTCGGATCCAATCCGATCCCCGATATCGATCAATTGCCGGAGCAGGTCGGGGAGATCGTTCGGGACCTCACGGCGATGACCCGGATCGACGTGGACGAGAGCGAGTCGACCGAGGACAACGAGCAGGCGTATTCCGAGCTCGTCGAATTCGTGCGCATCGGCGTCCAGTTGTTGCACGATGAGCTCGCGGGTGTTCGCGAGTCGGCGACCGCCGGGGGTGACGCGGATGACAAGCCGCCCTCGATCCACTAAGTCGTCCCGGAGCAGTTCGGCGCCCAAGGTCTCCGTCGCCACGCCGACGGCCCCGCCGATCGCCAAGCCACCCCCGATCGGTCGCGATGAGTTCGCGCGGCGGCGGCGCCAACTCATGAAGTCGATGGGGCGAGACTCGATCGCCATCGTCCCTGCGGCACCGGTGCACTTGCGCAACAACGATGTCGAGTACGCCTACCGGCAAGACAGCAACCTCCATTACCTCACCGGCTTTCCGGAGCCTGAGTCGGTGGCAGTCCTGATTCCCGGGAGGCCTCAAGGGGAATATTTGCTCTTCGTGCGCGACCGGGATCCTCAACGAGAGACCTGGGACGGGCGTCGCGCCGGTCCGAGTGGAGCGCGCCGCGACTTCGGTGCGGACGATGCGTTCCCGATCGGCGACATCGACGAGATCCTCCCTGGCCTGATGGAGGGGCGGGAGAAAATCTTTTACACCGTCGGCGTCAATCGTGAGTTCGATCAACGGGTCGTCGGCTGGGTGAACGGGCTACGCGCTCAAGCCAAGCTGGGTCGACATGCGCCGCACGAGATGGTCGCGCTGGAACACGTGCTGCACGAGATGCGGCTCTTCAAGAGTCGCGGCGAGATCGAGCAGATGCGCGAGGCGGCCCGGATCGCCGCGAGAGCGCACGTCCGCGCGATGCGGTTTTGCAAGCCGGGTCGTTACGAGTACGAAGTCGCTGCCGAAATCCAGCACGAGTTCCATCTCGCGCGCGCCGATATTTCTTACCTGCCCATCGTCGGCGGGGGTGCGAACGGTTGCATCTTGCATTACCGCGAAAACAACGCGGTGTTGCGGGAGGGAGAGCTGTTACTGATCGATGCCGGCTGCGAGTACGAGTGCTATGCCTCGGATATCACGCGTACCTTTCCGGTCAGCGGTCGTTTCACGCCCGCGCAGCGCGCGGCGTATGAAGTCGTGCTCGAGGCCAATCTCTCAGCCATCGAGGCCGTACGTCCTGGCCATGACTGGAACACGCCCCATGACGTGGCGGTGCAAGTGTTGACGGCCGGTATGGTTCGTCTCGGTCTGCTCAAAGGTCGGGTCCCCTCGCTCATCAAGTCGCTGGCATACCGAAAGTTCTACATGCACAAAACCGGCCACTGGCTCGGCATGGACGTGCACGACGTCGGCGATTACAAAATCGGCGATGTCTGGCGTCAGCTCGAGCCCGGCATGGTGCTCACCATCGAGCCCGGGCTATACATCCCGCCGGGCACCCGCGGCATTCCGCCGGAGTTCCGGAATATCGGCATTCGCATCGAAGACGATGTGCTCGTGACTCGTGAGGGCCACGAGGTGCTCACTCACGGGGTTCCGAAAGATCCCTCAGCCATCGAAGCCCTCATGGCCTCCGCATGAGTCACTCAAAAAAATTGAGCGCGGCGGACGCGAGTCAGTCCGAGGTCGACGTCGCCATCGTCGGTGGCGGATTGGTGGGAGCGAGTCTCGCGCTGGCGCTCGCGCCCACGGGCCTCAAGACCGCGCTCATCGAGGGCGTTGCGCCCGACGCCGGGTCGCAGCCGAGTTTCGATGATCGAACGACGGCGCTCGGCAACGGTACGCGTCGGAGTTTCGAAGCGCTCGGGATCTGGTCGCAGGTCGCTCCTCATGCGGCACCCATCCGCCGCATTCACGTTTCTGATGCCGGACGTTTCGGGTTCGCCCGACTGGAGGCGAGCGAGCACGGGATCGAGGCCTTCGGTTATGTGGCGACCAATCGCGTGCTCGGTGCCGCGCTGCGCGCAGCGCTTTCGAATCTTCCCGATCTCGATTTACGGATGCCTGCGAAGTGCAGGGCGATCGACTTGCGCGAGCGCGAGGTCGAGTTATCGCTCGAGCCGGCAACATCGCCCTTGCGAGCCCGACTCGTCGTGGCGGCCGACGGCGCTGACTCGCGGGTGCGTGAGGCGGCAGGGCTCGGCGCCTCAGTCGAAGATTACCGGCAGGTCGCGATCGTCAGTCACGTACGCAGTTCGCGCCCGGCGGACGGCACGGCCTTCGAGCGTTTCACACCCGAGGGGCCCTTTGCCGTGCTGCCGCTTTTTGACGGGGCGTACGGCGTGGTGTGGACGATGGCGCCCGAAGCGGCCGAGCGTGTGCTCGGCTTGTCCGACAACGCGTATCTCGCGGCGCTGCAGGGTCAGTTCGGATGGCGAATCGGACGTTTGCTCTCGGTCGGCAAGCGAAGTGCGTATCCGCTACGTCTCTCTCGCGCCGAAACGCTCACGGGCCAGCGCGTCGTACTTATCGGGAACGCGGCACAAGGTCTGCACCCCGTCGCCGGACAGGGGTTCAACCTCGGTTTACGCGATGCCGCGACACTCGCGGAGCTACTCGCCGAAGTCGTGCGTCGCGACGGAGCGCATGCCGATATCGGTTCGCCAGAGGTACTTCGCGAATTCGTCGCGCGTCGTACGGCTGATCGCGACGGCGTCACGCGATTCACCGACGGCCTCGTGAAATTGTTTGGCGACACCCGGCCCGGCGTCCCGCTGCTTCGTGATCTCGGCTTGTTGTTGTTCGATCTGTCGCCGACCGCCAAACAGGCGATGTCGCGACTGAGTTGGGGATTCGCCGGGCGTACACCGAGGCTCGGCCGTGGTCTCGGAGTCATGCCGTGAATTCGAGCGCGTCGTTCGACGTCGTGATCGTCGGGGGCGGCCCGGTCGGCGCCGTACTCGGTGCGCTGCTGCGTCAGGGGCCGGCTGCTTATCGGGTTTTGATACTCGAGCGGGAGCTGCCCGATTGGACGGCTCCTGCGAATGCCGCCGATCTTCGCGTCTTCGCGCTTTCTCGTGCGAGCGAGCGCATTTTGCGTGCCGTCGGCGCGTGGAATTCTTTGCAAGCCTCCTCTTCGACACTTTGTACGTACGAGCGCATGCACGTATGGCCGCGTGATGTCGAACCGCGAGGGGAGGGATCACTGACTTTCGATGCCGCCGAACTCGGCGAGCCTGATCTCGGGGCGATCGTCGGTAACGATGCCTTGCAGCGCGCGGGACTCAAGGCCTTCATCGACGTCGGCGGCGAGGCGCGCAGCGCGGTCGTTCACGATGTTCTGTTTTCCGATCGCTTCGCCACCCTGTCGACCTCCATCGGAGAGATCACGACCAAGCTCGTCATCGGCGCCGACGGGGGTCGTTCAGTCGTGAGACATGCCGCGAATTTCGGGGTCGAGGCTCAGGACTACGGGCAGCTCGCCATCGTCGCCAACGTGGCGAGCGAGCGATCCCACGAGTCGACGGCTTGGCAAAGATTTTTGGGCGACGGTACGTTGGCCTTGTTGCCGCTTGCGAGCGGTCAAAGTTCGATCGTCTGGTCCTTGCCGCGCGATCGCGCCGAACGATTGCTGGCGGCCGAGGTCGCGACCTTCGATGCGGAGCTCACCGCCGCAAGCGCAGGAGTGCTCGGTGCACTTTCTTTGGCCAGCGAACGACGAAGTTTTCCGTTACGCCGGGTGAGCGCGCCGCATTACGTACGCGAGCGCTGTGCGCTCGTCGGTGATGCCGCCCATATCGTGCATCCATTGGCGGGCCAGGGCGTCAACCTGGGTTTGCTCGATGCGGCAGCCCTCGCCGAAGAGCTCGCCGAGGCGTCACGTGAGCGTGAGGATCCGGGGGCGATGCGCGTACTGCGCCGCTACGAGCGTTGGCGCAAGAGCGATAACGAGGTCATGAGTCTGGCGATGGATCTTCTGAACCGCTTCCTCGCGTTCGGGGGCGAAGGGCTCGAGCACGGATTGCAGCGCGGCCTCGGATTCGTCGGTCGCAGCGCGGTGCTGCGACGCCCGTTCGCTGAGCGTGC
>JBMTZJ010000109.1:0-5121 GCA_049455515.1 Steroidobacteraceae bacterium | reverse complement strand
AATGCCGCAGGGCTGATGCGTATTCTGCGCCACGAGGCCGGACATGTCGTCGATACCGCATTCAGACTCCGAAGACGAAAACTTTGGCGGGCCGCTTTCGGACCTGCCTCAACGCCGTATCCGACCCGTTACCTTGCGAACCCGTCGAGTCGCGATTTCGTGACGCATCTCGACGGTTGGTATGCCCAAGCGCACCCCGCAGAAGACTTCGCTGAGACGTTCGCGGTATGGCTTGCGCCACGCTCCAATTGGCGACATCACTATGCCGGCACGCGCGCACTCGAGAAACTGGAGGCGATGGATTCGCTGATGCGCAGTATCCGCGGGCGTCGGCCATTCGTGCGGACGGCGAGTCGCGTCGATCCGGTGGCGGCGAACGAGCAGACCTTGCGCGATCACTATCGACGGTATCTGCAACGTCGGGTCGATTGCGATTTTTCGATGGTCGATCGAACGCTGGACCGGGGGCTATCCAAGATCAAACCGGCTGGCACTCATCATCGGCACCGTCGCGCCGACAGCTGCCTCCGTGCCTTGCGCCCCGATCTGATTCGCCATGTGATGGCGCACAGTCGCGTCGACCGTTATGGTGCCGAGCAACTCGTACAGTTCGCCATCGAGCGAGCACGCGAGCGGCGGTTGTGGCTGCGGGGATCTGCCAAAGAGCGCCGTGCTGCTGCCGAACGGACGGTCCGCAGGTTGGCGAAGTCCGCCCTGCGTGGGGAGACGATGCGGTTCACGTTATGAAGCAGCTCAAAGTTCTGGTGGTCGTACACGAGACCTTGGTTCCGCCCGATGACGTATCGGGCTTGACCGAAGATCAGATGTCGGAGTGGCGTACGGAGTACGACGTCATTCGAACGCTTCGACAGGCTGGGCACGAAGTTAGGGTATTGGGTGTGCTCGACAGTCTGACCGACTTGCGTGCCGCGATTGCCGATTGGAAACCCGACATCGTTTTCAACTTGCTCGAAGAGTTCAACGGTATCGTCACCTACGACCAGCATGTCGTGGCCTTTCTCGAGTTGATGCAGCAGCCTTATACCGGCTGTAACCCGCGCGGTTTATTGCTTTCGCGAGATAAGCCGCTGACGAAACAACTGCTGTCCTATCATCGTATTCCGACACCCCAATTTGCGCTGCTGCGCAAGGGCATCAAGTTTCGTCCGCCCAACAAGATGCGCTACCCGTTGTTCGTCAAATCGGCAACGGAAGACGCGTCTCTCGGTATCGCACAGGCGTCGGTCGTCGAAGACGCTGCGCATCTCAAGGAGCGCGTAGCGTTCATTCATGACCAAGTTGGCACGGATGCGCTCGTCGAGGAGTACATCGCGGGACGGGAGGTGTACGTGGGCGTCCTCGGTAACGAGCGACTGACGCGGTTACCGGTGCGCGAACTGCATTTCGGGTCGATGCCCGGACACCAGGCGACCATTGCGACACGCAAAGTGAAGTGGGATCGAAAATATCAGGAGAGGTACGGCATCGATTGGCGTAGTGCCACCGATCTGTCGCCCGCGGTCGAAGCCACGCTCGATCGTCTGTCTCGAAGAATTTATCGGGCGCTCGGCCTATCTGGATATGCCCGTATGGATTTTCGCGTTCGCGAGAATGGCGAAGTGTTCGTACTCGAGGCGAACGCCAATCCCAATATCGGCGAGGGCGAGGACTTCGCGCAGTCGGCGCTCACCGCCGGCATCGGCTATCAGGATCTGCTCAACCGCATCATCGCGCTCGGAATTGCCTACAAGGCCGAGTGGCGGGCGGGGTACGGCTAAGCCGACACTCCCGCCCGCGTTATCACGACGCGTCAGTCTTTTTTCTTGAGATGCCGATCCAGCCAGCCGATCACCTCGTCGTGCCACTCGATATTGTTGGCCGGCTTCAAGATCCAGTGGTTTTCGTCGGGGAAGAACACGAGACGGCTCTCGATGCCCTGGCGTTGTAGGGCGGTGAAGGTGGCCAAACCCTGTGAATACGGCACGCGATAGTCGAGAGCGCCGTGGGTGACGAGCATGGGCGTCTTCCACTTCGTGACATGATCGGCGGGGTTGAACTTCTCGTGAATTTTCGGCGTCACGTAGTACGGCCCGCCGTTTTCCCACTCGGTGAACCACAGTTCTTCGGTGGTGTAGTACATCGTCCGCTGGTCAAAGATTCCGGCGTGATTGACGATGCACTTGAATCGATCAGACCAGTTTCCGGCGATCCAGTTCTGCATGAAACCGCCGTATGAGGCGCCGAGCGAGCAGGCGCGTGAACCGTCGAGCCAGTCGTAGCGGGCGAGGGCGGCCTCGAGCCCTTTTTGTAAATCGACCAGCGGCTTTCCACCCCAGTCCTGACTGATCGAGTCGGTGAATGCTTGGCCGTAGCCCGGCGAGCCGTGGAAGTCGATGAACACCACGCCATAGCCGGCGCCGGCGTAAACCTGGGCGTTCCAACGCCAGGACCACTGATTGGCGAAACTCACCTGCGGTCCGCCGTGCACGATGAAGGCGATCGGATATTTTTGACCCGCCTGCCAGCCGTGGGGTTTCATCACGTAGCCATAAACCTTTTCGTTTTTGGCACCCGAGAATGAAAACTGCTCGAAAGCTGCGAATTCTTTGTCAGCTAGCGCACTGGCGTTGACGGATGTCACGCGTTGCGGGGCACCGCGCGGACGGACGAGATAGAGGTCGGGTGGTGAGTCGAGTGCAGCCCAGGCGACGACATGTCCGTTCGGACCCGCAGAGACGCCTTGCACTTGGCCCTTGTCGACGAGCACGTTGCGACGTCCGTTGGCCGGGCTTATCTCGAAGAGTGCGGTCTGACCGATATCGTCGGCGACGGCGAGCAGGCTCGTACGGTCGAAGCTGGCGAGCAACGTACCGACCGATCGGTCCCAATCCTGGGTGAGCGCGCGCACTTGTCCGCTCTTGGCGCTACGAATCTTGATGACGAAGCGATCGGCCTCGAAACCGGGGCGTGCCATGGCGAGCCATGCGAGATCGCCGTTCGCCAAGAACACGGGTTGCGCATCCCATGCCGGGTTGTCGGCGGTGAGGTTACGGGGCTCCGAAGAGCCGTCGGCCGGAACGTCGTAGAGATCGAAGTTGGTCGACCAAGCTTCGGTGCGATCGGCGAGTCGCGCGCTGAAAACGATGCGTGAGCCATCGGGGCTGAAGCTGTAGTCTTCATCGCCGCCGAAAGGCTTCGACGGAACGTCTCCCGGTACCTTGCCGGAGACATTGACGGGATCGGTGGCCTTCAAATCAGTCGTGAGCGTAAGCGTGAAGAGATTCGATCGCGTGCCGTCTTTCCAGGTGTCCCAATGACGAACGAACAGTTGATCGTAGGTGCGCGCGCTATTCTTTTTCTTTGACTGGGCAGCCTGTCGATCGATGGTGCATTTGAGGTCCACGCAATCGGGGAAGACCTCCATCGAAACGGCGAGGCGATCTCCTTTCGGCGAGACCTCGAACGACCCGACATCGAGCGGCAGATCCGTGACGCGCTGAGCCTCGCCACCGGCAAGGCTGATGTGCCAGACCTGTGAGGAACCGCTGCGGCTCGAGAGAAAGAATACGCCGGTACCATCGGGGGCCCAGCGTGCGCTGCTGTCAGAGCTCGGATGCTGCGTGAGACGCCGAGCTT
Source organism: Steroidobacteraceae bacterium (assembly GCA_049455515.1). Taxonomy (GTDB): domain Bacteria; phylum Pseudomonadota; class Gammaproteobacteria; order Steroidobacterales; family Steroidobacteraceae; genus UBA964. The sequence continues at coordinate 1,485 of JBMTZJ010000109.1, read as the reverse complement.
TGCCGAGCGCGGTACCGGAGAGCTCCGCAAGCCACAGATCGGTCCGTCCGCGATTGGCCTCGAGGTCTGTTTCGCGCAGCGTGTACACCACGTGTCGCCCGTCGGGCGACACCTGTGGATCGGAGACGCGCGAGAGGGTGTTGAGATCTTTTGCGGTGAACGGGGCGGCCTGTGACACGGCGGTTCCGAAGATGAACGCGAGCGTGACGGTAGCCATCGAGGCGAGGGTACGGGAGGTCATGGTTGTGCTCCGCATCAGGGGGCTGTAAAAAGCGAGGCCGTCATTGTAGACGAGCCGCTGCTCGGACTCCGAATGCCTCATCTGCCTCGCGCTATCTGCTTCGATCTCGACGATACGTTCTGGGCGGTGCAGCCCGTGTTGCACCGCGCCGAATCGCGGATGCGAGCGTTTTTGGAGGCCGAACATCCCGAGTTTGCGGCGTGTCTTGCGCCCGACGACGTACTCGAGACACGCCGCGCGCTGGCGGCAGAACATCCCGACCGCGCCCACGACATGACCTGGCTGCGTACCGAGGCGTTACGACGTCTTGCGGTGCGTCATGGACACGAGGCAACGATCGGCGACCGTGCGTTCGAGGTGTTCATCGCCGCACGACACGACGTCGAATTGTTTTCCGATGTTCGTCCCGCGCTCGCTCTGCTCGGAGAGAAGTTTCGAATGGCGACGTTCTCGAACGGCAATGCCTGCGTTCACCGTATTGGTATCGGAGGTCACTTCGAGCTCAGCCTGAATGCCGAGTCGGTCGGCCGTGCGAAGCCGCATCCTGCCGTATTCGAAACTCTCGCCGCGCGACTGGGTGTCTCACCCACCGAACTCTTGCACGTCGGCGATCATCCGCAGAACGATATCCAAGGTGCTGCGGCCGTCGGTTGCCGCACGGCGTGGGTCAATCGACAGGGGCTCAGTTGGTCGCCGGAGTTTGGGGCGTACCCCGATTTTGAAGTTCCCGATCTCGGGGCGCTTGCGAGCCAGCTTTGTGGATAAGGAACCACACGGCAAAGATAGCGCCGCCCTTGATGAAAACCTCGCCGAGGTTGTCGAGTCGGTGACGGTTGAGCGCCGGGACGGCTGCGGTGAGCAACATCACGATGCCGCCGATCGCCATCCAGGGAAACCCCTTTCGAACCCATAAGGCGATGCCGGTGCCGATGACGACGAAACAGGTGACGACCGGCGCAAGCGGAAACTCGCCTTTGACGAGCGGCTGATCGGCAAAGCAGCGATTGGCCTCGGTGACCGAGCCGCTGTAACGGATGAGGTCGTATTCGCAGACCGGGTAGATTTCTTTGGTCCAGAAGAGCGGCAGATCGTGCAGCATGAGCGCCGCCGTCACGACGCAGAATGCACCCATCGCAATACGCGTCTGCGCAAACTCGAACCCGGCGAGCCGAAGGATCGACCCGCTTGCGATGATCAACCAGCAACCGGTGAGCCAGTGCGCCCAGAAGGCGGGCCAAGTCATC
>JBMTZJ010000108.1:0-5173 GCA_049455515.1 Steroidobacteraceae bacterium | reverse complement strand
TCGGCGGTCACCTCGGGGCCGATGCCATCGCCGCCAAGAATCGCGATACGTGCGTTCATGCGCGTCGACGACCCTCGTACGCTTCGATTGCCGAATTTTTCGATAACAGAAATCCGAGTTCGTCTACGCCGTTCATCAAACAGTAGCGAGCGAAAGGATCAACCGGAAAGCTGATCGGCGAATGGTTCGGGATGTTGAGCGTGGCGGATGCCAGATTTACTTCGATTTCGATCCCGGGATGTGCGATCAACCATGCATGCGTAGATTCATCCACGACGATCGGTAGCAAACCGTTCTTCAGAGAATTATTTTTGAAGATATCGGCGATTTCCGTGCTGATCACGGCTTGTATGCCGTAATCGACGAGCGCCCACGGCGCGTGTTCGCGAGAGGAGCCGCAGCCGATATTCCGACCCGCTACCAGAATTCGGCAGCCGGCCGCCTCGGGCTTGTTCAAGATGAAGTCGGGTTTCGGCTTGCCTTGAGCGTCGTAACGCCAATCGGCAAACAGCGCCTCGCCGAGGCCTTCTTTGGACGTCGTGGTCAAGAATCGCGCGGGCACGATCTGATCGGTATCGATATTAGTCGAGGGCATGACGACTGTCCGCGACCGAAGGGTAGTGATGGGTTTCATGACAGCTTCCGGAGACTTAAGCGTTCAAAAATTGTCGGGGATCGGCGACGCGACCGAGTACCGCGGACGCGGCAGCTGTCTCGGGGCTTGCGAGTAGCGTTCGCGCACCGACGCCTTGTCGTCCCTCGAAGTTACGGTTGCTGGTGCTGACCGAATATTCGCCTTTGTTCACGGTGTCGCCGTTCATGCCGAGACACATCGAGCACCCCGACTCGCGCCACTCGGCGCCCGCCGTCTTGAACACCTCGGCGAGACCTTCTGCCTCGGCGAGTCGTTTGACCTCCTGCGAGCCCGGAACGACGAGCATCTGCACACCGGGCGCGATTTTACGGCCACGCAAAATCCGGGCGGCGGCCTGTAGATCGACGAGTCGACCATTGGTGCAACTGCCCACGAAGACCACATTAACCGGCGCGTCGGCGATCCGTTGACCTGGGTTCAAACCCATGTACGCCATCGCGGCATCGAAAACGGGATCACCGCGGCGATCGGGAATGGCACCGGTGACCGGGACCACCATCCCAGGGTTGGTGCCATAGGTCACCATCGGCTCGAGTGAGGAGGCGTCGATTTCGACAGTCTTATCGAAGGTGGCGCCCTCATCGGTAGGCAAGGTTTTCCAATAGGCGAGCGCGGCCTCCCAGTCCTTGCCTTTCGGCGCGCGGGGCGTCTGCTGCAGGTAGACGTAGGTGGTGTCGTCGGGGGCGATCATCCCCGCACGCGCGCCAGCTTCGATCGACATGTTGCAGATGGTCATGCGCTGATCCATTGACAGCGCTCGAATAGCTTCGCCTCGATATTCGAAGACGTATCCCGTGCCACCTGACACGCCCACCTTACCGATGATGGCCAGAATCAAATCCTTCGGCGTTACACCAGGCTGCAATCGACCTTTGACCTCGATGGCGCAGGTCTTGGGCTTCTTCTGCAACAAGCACTGCGTGGCCAGCACGTGACCCACTTCGGTGGTGCCGATACCAAAGGCTAGGGCGCCGAAGGCTCCATGGGTCGACGTGTGACTGTCGCCGCAGACGATCGTTTTACCGGGCTGTGTGAGTCCAAGTTCCGGACCAATGATATGAACGATACCGCGACGGGAATCTTGTAGGCCGAGCAACTCCACACCGAAGTCCGCGCAATTCTTTTCGAGCTGACGGATTTGTTTGGCTGCCGACTCGATGGAAATCGGCGCACCACCGAACACCTGCTCCGTACGTGTGGGTGTCGAGTGGTCCATCGTGGCGAGCGTCAAATCGGGCCGACGCACCTTCAGACCGCGCTCACGCAATAGCGTGAATGCCTGAGGGGAGGTGACCTCGTGCGTGAGGTGGAGATCGATGAAGATGACGGCGGGTGTATCGGCCGTCTGAGGCGTGACCTCGTGGGCCGACCAGACCTTCTCGAACATGGTTTTCGGTGCGGACATCAACTGTTCATCCTTGAGTAAGTAGAGTCGCTGATCAGGCGGCAGCCTGAGCGCGTTGCGATTGTTCAATTCGGTTGATCACCTCGAGGAAAGCGCGTGTAGCCGATTCGACGATATCGGTCGTGGCGCTCGCCCCGCGGTAACTTCGTCCGTTGTAGTTGACGTAGACGACCGCTTCGCCCTGAGCGTCCTCGCCCTCGGTCAAGCTACGCAGCTCGAACTTTTGCAATGCAGGTCGAATACCGGTCGCATCCTCGATGGCCTTGAATGCGGCATCCACGGGTCCATCGCCACTCGCATGGCGCTCGACACGCGTGCCCTCGACGTGCAGCAAGGTAACCGCCGCTTTGCCTCCGCCATCCACTTCGGAGCTCGTACGCAACGTGGCAAGGCTCCACGGTCCCGTATCGGTGCCCTCGGCCCTCAGCACGAGCGCCTCGATATCGCCATCGAAAAGCTCTTTCTTTTTATCTGCCAAGGATTTGAACTCGACAAAAACGCGCTCGAATTCTTTTTCTTCGAGTTCGAAGCCGAGTTCCTTGACGCGTTCCCGCAGAGCGTGACGCCCGCTGTGTTTGCCCAGTACTAAGCTTGAGCGTGCGAGGCCGACATCCTGCGGGCGCATGATTTCATAGGTGCTCGCGTGCTTGAGCATGCCGTGCTGATGAATTCCCGACTCGTGTGCAAAAGCATTTTCTCCGACGACGGCCTTATTCCGCGGGATCGGCATGCCGGTGATGCTGGCCACCAACCGAGAGGTCGGGTACAGACGCTGCGAGTTGATGTTCGTTTTGGCATTGAAGAACGTTTCGCGTGTCCGCAGGGCCATGACGATTTCTTCGAGCGAGCAATTGCCCGCACGTTCGCCGATACCGTTGATCGTGCACTCGATCTGTCGAGCGCCCGCGACCACTGCCGTCAGGCTGTTGGCGACCGCCATCCCGAGATCGTCGTGGCAGTGAACCGAGAGTCGGGCCTTGTCGATATTCGCGACGTTCTTTCGCAGGTAGCGAAAGAGCTCGGCGAACTCATGAGGCACCGTGTAGCCGACCGTATCCGGGATGTTCACCGTCGTGGCACCGGCGTCGATGACCGCCTCGACAACCTGCGCCAGAAACTCGACCTCTGTTCGCGAGGCGTCCTCCGGAGAGAACTCGACGTCGTCGCAAAACTCACGGGCGATCTTCACGCCCTCGACGGCACGACGGATGATTTCATCCTTGGCCATGTTGAGTTTGAACTCGCGATGAATTGCGCTGGTGGCGAGGAAGACATGGATTCGTCGATGCTCGGCAGGGGCGAGAGCCGAAGCCACCTTGACGATGTCCTCGCGATCGCAACGTGCAAGGCCGCAGATGATCGGCCCGCGCACTTCTCGCGCCACCGCATTAACGGCGTCCCAGTCGCCCTGCGAGGCCGCCGGGAAGCCCGCCTCGATGATATCGACGCCGAGTTCGGCTAGCGCCTTCGCGACCCGGAGTTTTTCAGCCTGGGTCATGCTGCAGCCCGGTGATTGCTCACCATCGCGCAACGTCGTGTCGAAGATCATCACCCGGTCGGTGTTCGAAGTCATGTTGGTCGTGCTCCGTCAGATTTCCGTATCGGCTCGATCGATTTCAGCGCCCCTGGTCCAGCCACGGCATGCGTGCGCGAAGCGCGTAGCCGACCTTTTCGATGGGGCGATCGAGGTCTTTCTTCATCATCTTGTCGTACTTGCGTCGCCCGGTGGCGTTTTCGCGCATCCACTGTTTCGCAAACTTTCCTTGTTGAATTTCTTTGAGGATCTTACGCATCTCTTTCTTGGTACGCGCATCGACGACTCGCGGTCCGCGTGTCAAATCACCGTACTTCGCGGTCTCCGAGATGAACTTGTGCATCTTCCAAATGCCGCCCTCGTGCAAAAGATCGACGATCAGCTTCAGCTCGTGCATGCATTCGAAGTAAGCCACTTCCGGCTGATAACCGGCCTCGACGAGCGTTTCGAATCCTTTGACGACGAGCTCCGTGGCGCCGCCGCAGAGCACAGCCTGTTCACCGAACAGATCGGTTTCGGTCTCTTCGGCGAAAGTGGTCTTGAGGACACCGCCGCGGGTGCCGCCGATGCCATGCGCATAAGCGAGCGCCTTGGCGAAGGCTTTCCGAGAAGGATCCTGGAAGACGGCGAGGAGACAGGGCACGCCCCGTCCTTGTTCGTATTGACGGCGCACGAGGTCGCCCGGACCTTTCGGGGCAATCAGGATGACATCGAGATCTTTGCGCGGTTTGATCTGCTTGAAGTGAATGTTGAACCCATGGGCAAAGAGCAGCGTGGCGCCTTTTTTGATATTCGCGATGATGCTCTCGTAAAGCGCTTTCTGCGCAAGATCAGGCGCCAGCATCGCAATGAGATCGGCGTCTTTGACAGCCGCGGCGGGCAGTGCGACGGACAGCCCGTCCTTCCGTGCCTTTTTCCAGCTCTCTCCTTTGCGTACGCCGATGACGACGTCGAAGCCACCGTTCTTGAGATTGAGCGCGTGCGCTCGTCCTTGACTGCCGTAACCGAGCACGCAAATCCGCGCGCCGCGAAGCGCTTTGGGGTCGACGTCTTTTTGCGAGAACAACTTCATCTCAATATCTCCCATCTGAAAACCCGAACATAAAAAAACCCCGCATCGGCTTCGGCCGGTGCGGGGTTTGGTGATGACTTTCGTTCGCTTACGGAGTCCGACGTTACGCCAAGAACCCGAGGAACGACCCGCTCCGGCCACCCGAGAGGGGTAGCGCTAGCTCAAGCGATAGCGTGCGCAGGGCGGGGAGGGCGAACAACATGGGGTAATACGACCACGCGGACCCCGAATTTGTCAATGTTTTCGGCGCCTTCGAGCGGAATCCAGCTAACATTTCGGGATGACCCCAGACACCCCGTTATGCCCCCCCGATGGGATGACCCTGCCGCTGTGGTTCCTCCGCGACAGCGATCTTCCAGCGTTCAAGGCTAGCCACACGGATATCGGCAGCTGGTTGGATCAGAACGGTTTTAACGCGGAACGACATCGGGTGGTCGTCATCCCGGGCCCGCAGGGCGAGGTGCGTGGTGCGGTGGTGGGCCTCGGTCCCCTCGGCGATTGGCAGCG
>JBMTZJ010000107.1:0-5178 GCA_049455515.1 Steroidobacteraceae bacterium | reverse complement strand
AATGCAGCCCGCAGGCAACTCTTCCGGCGTGACGAGGCGTGCGGCGAATCCGCCGACCCACACTTCACATCGACCACGTAACTGATCGGCCAGCGCACGCAATTGATCGAGAGCCGGGACTTCGTTCTCGGGCATCACGAGTGAAACCAATACGGCACGCGCGTCGACTTCGAGCGCAAACCGAGCGAGTTCCTCCGGCGGAACGTCGACGCCGAGGTAGTGGGTTCGGAAACGACGCGTCGCAGCAAGCCAACTACACATCAGAATGCCGAGCTCGTGACGCTCGCCGGACAACGTGGAGAGGACGAGACAGGGTCCGTTGTCCGAGCGCAGATAGCCGCGCGAGACACTAATGATGAGTCGGCGGACGATGTCCGTGACCATGTGTTCCTGCGCGATGGACACTTCGCCGCGATGCCAACGCTCGCCGATCTCGCGAACGAGGGGTACGAGCACCGTGTTCACGACCTCGTTCGGCGGAAGCAAGGCGACGGCCGACGTCAGCACCTCTTCGACGCCCGAGGGGTCGGAGTGCTCGGTCGCATCGATGGCCCGCTCGACGTACGACTGTCCGCGTGTCGGACCGGGACGCGCCTGGCCCCCGGAGTCCGCCACGAGTTTTGCGAGCTCGTCGTCGGGAAGTCCGGCGAGACGGCTGATCGTATGCCCGAGTTCGGTCGCGGTGCGCAGCAGGCGCAATCTCGCGACGTCGGCTGCCGAATAGGTCCGCCGACCCGAGGAATCCCGGCTCGGGCGCACGACTTCATATCGCCGCTCCCAGGCCCGAAGGGTTTCGACCGTCAGGCCGGTCGCCTGAGAAACCGCCTTAATTGTGAACTGGCCCGCTGGAGGGCTCGACGCAAGCCTGTTCATGCTTTGTCCACCTGGTGTACAACTTTAACCTGTACAGAAGCTTGACAGATCCTGAACCGCCTGTCATCCTCTCAATCGTCGAAACCCTGCGTACGCCGGAAAGCGGTACGCCTTAGAGCCAAACCACGGAGTACTGCCATGATTCGTTTCAACGCCAAGAACTTTGCCGCCGTCGCCCTCCTGGGCTTCGCGTCGGTCGCCGCCCAGGCCAACGGTTCGTCCACCGTTCTCGATGTTGCCAAGGGTAAGGGTAATTTCACGACCCTCGCCAAGGCCATCGAAGTGGCCGGCCTCAACGACGCCCTGACGGCCAACGGCCCCATCACCATCTTCGCCCCGACGGACGAGGCCTTCGCGAAGCTGCCCCCGGGCCAGCTCGAGGCGCTGCTGCGTCCCGAGAACAAGGATCAGCTCGTCAAGATCCTCACCAACCACGTCGTGCCGGGAAAGGCGCTCGAGGAGAATGACCTCAAGCGCACCCGCAGCGCCAAGACGGTGGCCGGTGAAGACGTGAAGATCGAACTCGTTCGTGGCCGCGTCCGTGTCGACGGCGCCCGCGTCTCGGGTGACTTCAACGCCGCCAACGGCGTGGTCGTCGCGATCGACAGCGTCCTGCTGCCGAACTAATCGAATCGTTAAGGACACGGCGTCCCGTCCGGGGCGCCGTTCCGGACACGGAAGTCCGGATGTAAGGAAACCCCCCGTCCAAGGATGATCCGGGCGGAGTGGACTGAAAAGTTCACTCCGCCCCGGACGACGGTGGCGCGTCGTAAGATGCGCGCGTGTTCACCACCACCACCGTAGGCAGCCTCCCCAAACCTGACTGGTTGGCGGAGCCCGAGAAACTCTGGCCTAAATGGCGTCTCAGCGGCGCCGAGCTGCAGCGCGCAAAAGAGCGTGCCGCCCTCGATTGGCTACGCGAACAAGAATCGGCCGGCATCGACCTCGTCGGCGATGGCGAGCAGTTCCGGATCCATTTCGTGCACGGCTTCCTCGAGCAACTCGAGGGTATCGATTGGAATCGCAAGACACGGATGGGAATCCGTAACAATCGATATGAAGCCGACGTACCGACCGTCGTCGGCCCGCTTTCACGCCCTCGCCCCGTTCACGTGGCCGATGCCTCTTTCATGCGTCGTCACTCGGATCATCGACTCAAGATCACGTTGCCGGGACCGATGACCATCTGCGATACCCTCGCGGACGGGTACTACGGTCGACGCGCGGATATGGCGATGCGATTCGCGGAATTGCTCAACGAGGAGGCGCGCGAGATCGAAGCGGCCGGTGCAGATGTCATCCAATTCGACGAACCGGCATTCAACGTATTTCTCGAAGAGGTCCGTGACTGGGGGCTTCCGGCGCTGGAGCGGGCCATGCAAGGCCTCAAGGCGACCACGGTCGTGCATATCTGCTACGGATACGGAATCGAGGCGAATATCCGTTGGAAAGAATCGCTCGGCGATCAATGGCGGCAGTACGAGCAAATCTTTCCGTGGATCAATACCAGTAGCGTGAAACAGGTATCGCTCGAATTCGCCGGATCGCGGGTTCCTCACGACGTCTTGCGGTTGCTCCCTGACAAAGAATTGCTGATTGGTGCCATCGAGGTACTCCCGGGAAAACTCGAGACACCCGAAGAAGTAGCGCACAACATTCTCGAGGCGACGCGACACGTCGAAAAGGCACGACTCTTGCCTTGTACCAACTGCGGCATGGCGCCGCTGTCTGCCGAATTAGCGCGGGGGAAGCTTCGCGCGCTCGGTGCCGGCGCAGCGATCGCCAGAAGCCGTCTCTGAGCGAATCGTGCTGGAGGATCTTCAGCTCTCGGGTCAACGTGTCGTGCTGTGCGGCGCGAGCGGAACCCTGGGACGAGCCATTGCCAAAAAACTTGCCGATGAAGGGGCTCAACTGGCGTTATTGGGACGTCACCCTGACGCGCTCCACGCCGTCGCGGAGTGCTTGCCGGCTTCATCAGGCGGCAGCGGCCACGTCGTAATCGAGTGCGACCTCTCGAAGCAGGAGTCCATCGACAACGCGATGGACACTCTTCATCAACGATTCAGCCGCATCGACGTCTTCATCTCCGCAGCGGGCGCCGCGCAGGGCGGAATTTTTTTGGAACTCGACGATCGTGCTTGGCGAGACAACCTCGAGGTCAAGCTGTTCGGCACGCTGCGGATCTTGCGGGCCGTGGTGAGGCGAATGACCGAATCCCGATGTGGACGTATCGTTCTCGTCGCCGGCCACTCGGCGGAGAGGCCGGACCCGCGGATGCTACCGGGCGCCGTCGCCAACGCCTCGCTGATCACCGTCGTGCGCGGACTCGCCGAGGAACTCAAAGCGCAGGGCGTCAGCATCAACGCCGTCAATCCGGGTCCCGTACGCTCATCACGCCTCCAATCTTTGATGAAGGCAGAAGCGGCGCGAAGCGGCCTGACCACTGCGCAGGCCGAAGCGGCATTTTTAGCGCGCGCGGGAGTGCGTGAACTCATCGAACCGGATGATGTCGCGACTCACGTTGCATTTTTTGCCTCGTCACTCTCAAGCCATCTCACCGGCACATCCATCACCCTATGACGGATCAACTCGGCTATCGCGCCCGTATCGCCATCGTCGTTCCATCGACCAATACGAGCTGCCAGCCCGAATCGGAGAGGCTCCGACCGACTGGCGTCACCAATCAGACCGGACGCATCAGTATCAAAGAAAGACCGCTCACGTCTGAACAAGCGTTCATGGAGCACGTGACTGCCATGCGCGAGGGCATGCGGACGGCGATCGATCAGATCATGACCTGTCAGCCGACCCACGTGATCATGGGTGTTGCGCTTGAGGCATTTTGGGGTGGCGTCGCCGCGGCGGATGAATTGCAGCGAGAACTCGCAGAGCGTTCTGGGGTGGGTGTCTCGATGGGGTCGACCGCCACCGTCTCGGCGCTTCGTCGGTTCGGAGCCAAGTCCATCGCGATTCTTACGCCCCATCAACCGAGGGGTGACGAGCAAGTCCATCGTTATTTCGACGAAGCGGGCTATTCGATCAAGCGTCTCACCGGTCTCAAATGCGCCTCGCCGGTACAGATCGCCCATACGACTCGGCAACAGATCGTCGAGGCGCTGGACGCGCTCGACGGTGATGACATCGATGCCATCGTTCAGGTCGGCACGAACTTGGCGGCCATTTCAATTTGTGCGGAGATGGAACGAACACGGCACAAACCCATCCTCGCGATCAACGCGGTGACCTATTGGGATGCGTTGCGTCGTTGCGGTATCGAAGATCGCGTGACGGGTCATGGCCGAATCCTCGAGGAATTTTGACGGCATGGTGCGATGAACGATCGCGTACTGATCGCAGGCGGCGGGCCGAGCGGCATGGCGACCGCGCTGTTTCTAACCGCGCGGGGCATTCCGGTAACGGTGATCGAGAGAGGTGTAGGCCCTCATGCGGATCCCCGTGCGGCGACCTATCACCCCCCGACACTCGAAATGCTCGCGCCCTCAGGCGTCACCGACGAACTACACCAGCGGGGAATCATCGCGCGAACTTGGCAGTTTCGCGATCGTCGTCAAGGGCTGATTGCGGAGTTCGATCTCGGCGCGCTCGCTGCAGATACGCCGTATCCCTATCGTCTGCAATGCGAGCAACACAAGCTCGTAGCGATGATGGCGCGCCGCGTTGCCCATTCACCACTCGCCACGATCATTCACGGCGCGGAAGTCGATGACGTGGTTCAGAGTGCATCGGAAGTGATCGTCAACGTGCGCCTCGCGAGCGGGCGATACGAGCGTATGAGAGGGTCGTACCTCGTGGGTGCTGACGGTGGCCGAAGCCTCGTTCGCAAGAGTCAGAACATCGATTTCGAAGGATTCACCTGGGCCGAAAGATTTCTCGTCATCACGACCACCTTCGATTTCGAGCCTTTGGGATTCGCCTATAGTTCCTACACCATGGACCCGATCGAATGGGCCGCTACATTCAAGGTTCCAGGAGAAGACGACGGAGGGATCTGGCGCTGCGTTTTTCCGACGCGCACCGAAGAGGTCGAGTCCGATTTACTCGATCCAGCTCTCGCCCGAGAGCGCCTGTGTCGATTCGTGCCGGACTGCGCGTCCGGGCAGATCCTGCACGTGAATCTCTATGCCGTTCATCAGCGCGTCGCATCGACTTACCGCAAGGGACGCGTCCTACTCGCAGGCGATGCCGCGCACGTCAACAATCCGTTGGGCGGTATGGGACTCAACTTCGGTATCCACGACGCCCATTCGCTCGCCCAATGCCTCGCGGAAGTCTTTGAACGGGGTA
>JBMTZJ010000106.1:0-5305 GCA_049455515.1 Steroidobacteraceae bacterium | reverse complement strand
TTGCAGGCGCTCATCATCGACTCGTGGTTCGACAACTATGTCGGCGTGGTCTCGCTGGTGCGCGTGGTCAACGGTACGATTCGTGCGGGGGAGAAAATTCGGGTGATGTCGACGGGTCGTGCGTGGCTCGTCGATAAGCTCGGTCGGTTCACGCCGAAATCCATGGCGGCGCCGCAGCTCAGTGCCGGCGAGGTGGGTTTCGTGATCGCCGGCATCAAGGAAATCGACGGCGCACCGGTCGGCGATACCATCACCCTCGAGAACAAGCCGTGCTCGTCGCCCTTGCCGGGGTTCAAGCAAGTGCAGCCGCGAGTCTTCGCGGGGCTATTCCCGGTGAACGCCGACGACTACGAGTCGTTTCGCGATGCGCTCGCCAAACTACGGCTGAACGACTCGGCGCTGCACTACGAGCCCGAAGTCTCGGGCGCCCTCGGTTTCGGATTCCGCGTCGGATTCTTGGGGCTGTTGCACATGGACATCGTCCAGGAGCGGCTCGAGCGCGAGTACGACCTCGATCTCATCACGAGCGCGCCGACCGTGGTCTACGAGGTGGGGCTCACCGACGGGACCAACGAGTACGTCGATAACCCCGCGAAACTTCCGCCGCCCAACAAGGTGGTGGAGATCCGCGAGCCGATCATCATCGCCAATATTCTGGTGCCCCCCGATTACGTAGGCGGCGTGCTGCAGCTGTGCACCGAAAAACGCGGTACGCAAAAGAAAATGCAGTATCTCGCCAATCAGGTGTCGCTGCAGTACGAACTGCCGCTCGCTGAGGTCGTGCTCGATTTCTTCGATCGATTGAAGTCGGCGAGCCGAGGCTATGCGTCGTTCGACTATGAGTTCAGTCATTTCCAGTCGGCGCCGCTCTCGAAGCTCGACATCCTGATCAATGGTGACAAGGTCGATGCGCTCTCGATCATCGTGCACCGCGAAAATGCCTACCAGCGCGGTCGCGAGCTCGTCGACAAGATGCAGGAACTCATTCCAAGGCAGATGTTCGAGGTGGCCGTGCAGGCGGCGATCGGGACTCACGTGATCGCGCGCGCGACCGTCAAGGCCCTGCGCAAGAACGTGCTCGCCAAGTGTTACGGCGGCGACGTTAGCCGCAAGCGCAAACTCCTCGAGAAGCAAAAAGAAGGTAAGAAGCGCATGAAGCAGGTGGGGTCGGTGGAAATCCCGCAGGAAGCCTTCCTCGCGGTGCTGAAGGTCGGACGGAAGTAATCTCATGCTCGAACTGCTGATTTCGACCTTGGCGCTGCTCGCAGTGCCCGTCGCCACGATTTGCGTCATCGACGATTGGTTCGTTCGACCGAAACGCCAGCTCGTGTTAGTCGATGGGCAGCCGAAGCCCGATCCGCTCGCGATGCGCGTGCTCTATGGGGCGCTGCCGGTCGTGGTGATCGCCTGGTTCTTTCAGCTGATGTCGGCACAACGCGCCGATTTCAGTTTGGTGTTGATTCTGATCACGCTGGTGTCGGGTGTGGTCTGGGCGGTCGATCGCTCGGTGCTGGCGCCGCGTCGCTCTCGCGATGCACAATCGGCGGGCCGCGATCCGGCATCGCTGCAACTGCCGGGCACCGTCGATTACGCCCGCAGTTTCTTTCCGGTGATGGCGGTACTTCTCGTACTGCGATCGTTTTTCTATGAGCCGTATCGGATTCCGTCGGACTCCATGATGCCGACCTTGCTCGACGGCGATTTCATCCTCGTCAATAAATACGCCTACGGCGTTCGATTGCCGGTCGTGAATCGCAAGGTGATGGAGGTGGGTTCGCCCGAGCGTGGTGACGTCGCGGTCTTCCGCTTTCCCGCCGATCCGATGGTCAACTACGTCAAGCGCGTGGTCGGCCTGCCGGGTGATCTCGTCGAAGTTCGCAACGATCAGCTCATCATCAACGGCACGCCGGTGCCCCTCGTTCAAAAGGGTCGCTACGAGGATGGCTGCTACCAGAACATGCGGATCGCCGAGGAAGTCCTCGACGGGCGCCGTCATGGCGTGCTGCATTGCCTGAGCTCGGACATGCTCGCCGTACCGCCGTTACCCGCCTGCAATCGCAGTATTCCGCAAGGGTACATTTGCAACGAGTCGACCGCCGGCATCAATCCCGATCTCGGCGATCGTGTAATGCAAGTGCCGGAAGGTCAGTACCTCATGGTGGGTGATAACCGCGACAACAGTTCGGACGGCCGCGTGTGGGGCTTCGTCGACGAGTCGTTGCTCGTGGGTCGGGCGAGCGCCATTTGGTTCAACTGGGATCTGCAGCGCAGCGGCGGTCCTGACTGGTCCCGCGTCTTCACGAGAATCGAGTGAGCGCGCAGCGTCCGGACTGGCCCTCGCGCTGGTTGCAGCAGTCTCTCGGCTATGCGGCCAAAGATCTCTCGTTGTTCACGGCCGCTCTGACCCATCGTAGCGCGGCGGGTCGTAACAACGAACGACTCGAATTTTTGGGCGACGCAGTGCTCAACATGCTGGTAGCCGAGTTGCTGTACGCGCGTTTTCCGGAGGCTGACGAGGGCGATCTCAGTCGGCTGCGCGCGAGCCTCGTCAGCGCCGAGCCCCTCGCAGGGCTTGCGCATCAGCTGGGGCTCGGCGAGGAGCTCAAGCTCGGCTCCGGAGAACTCAAGACCGGTGGATTTCGTCGACAGTCGATTCTGGCCGATGCTTTCGAGGCGACGATCGGCGCCGTGTACCTCGATGGGGGTTTCGAGGCGGCTCGTGCGCTCGTGCACCGCTTATGGATGCCGCTCGTCGAGGCATTACCGCAAGCCGCGGCACTCAAAGATCCAAAGACGCGCTTGCAGGAATGGCTGCAATCGCGTGGCTTCGGGCTCCCGAACTACATCGTCGAACACGTCGAGGGCGAGCCGCATGCACAGCACTTCACGGTGCGTTGCGAGGTGACGGCGCTCGAGCTTTCGACACGAGGTGAGGGGTCGAGTCGACGCAAGGCCGAACAGGAGGCCGCGCAGCGCGTCCTCGAAAAAATCGAGGTTAAATCATGACGGGCGCGGCGGACTCCAAAGAATTCAAAGCGGGCTTCGCTGCGCTCGTCGGTCGCCCGAACGTGGGCAAGTCGACCCTGCTCAACGCGCTCGTGGGTGAGAAACTCTCGATCGTGACGCCGCGGCCGCAGACAACGCGTCATCGCATCGTCGGACTCGTCAATCGTCCCGGTCTGCAGATCGCCTTCGTCGACACGCCGGGATTACATGCGGGCGGCAAGCGCGCCCTCAATCGTGCGATGAACCGCACGGCAGCCTCGGCGCTCGCCGACGCGGATCTCGTCGTGTTCGTCATCGAGGGATTGCGCTGGACCGACGAGGACGAGGCGGTGATGCAGCGCATCCGCGACAGTGGCCGCCCGGCGATCGCCGTGGTCAGCAAAGCCGATCTCGCACGCCCGCGGGAGAGTTTGCTGCCGTTCATTCAGCAACTCGCCGAGCGGCATGCATTTCGCGCGATCGTGCCGGTATCGGCGGCCCGACAGGAAAATCTCGAGGAGCTCGTCTCGGTGATCGGTCGCGAGATGCCCGAGTCCCCGCAGCTCTTCGACGAGTCGGATCGGACCGATCGCGATCTGCGCTTTCGCATCACCGAGATCATTCGTGAAAAGCTCACGCTCGAGCTCAATCAGGAAGTGCCATACGGGATCGCTGTCGAGATCGAGCGCATGGAGCGTGAGGTCGAGGGCGACAGCGAGCGCGAAGTGATCCACGCCGTGATTTGGGTAGATCGTGAGGGTCAAAAGCCGATCGTCATCGGCGCGGGGGGTGCGCGTCTTAAGCGCGTCGGCAGTTCCTCGCGCCGCGAGATCGTTGCGCTGCTCGGTCGTCGCTGCCATCTCGAGCTCTGGGTCAAGGTGCGCGAGAACTGGGCGGATAACGCGCAGGCGCTGCGCACGCTTGGCCTCGAGTGAGGATCGAGCATGGGCAAGGGTGGCCGTCGGGTTGATCTCGCGCCGCTGTACGTGCTGCATCACCGGCCGTGGCGCGATACGAGTCGCATGCTCGATGTGTTCACCCGCGATCATGGTCGGCTCACGCTTTTCGCGCGTGGCGTACGCGGACCGAAGTCGCGCTCAGCGTCGCTCCTTCAGCCTTTTAGGCTGTTACTGGCGTCATGGAGTGGCAGCGGCGATGCGGGTCAACTGACTCAGGTGGAGGCCGCCGGTATGACGGACTCGGTCAGCGCTCGCGGGACCGATGAGGCGTTCGTGCCCTTACCGGCAGCCGCTCTGCTCAGCGCGTGGTATCTCAACGAGCTCGTACTGAAACTCACGACGCGTCACGATCCTCAGCCTCTGGTGTTCGACCTTTATCACGAGACGCTCAACAGATTGCGGCAAGGGGAGAGCGTCGCCGCGGCGCTGCGCCGTTTTGAGCGACAGTTGCTCGACCTGCTCGGCTATGGTGTCGAGTTTCGTAGCGAAGCGCGTGAGGGCGAGGCGCTGCGGGTCGATGCGTATTATCATTTCCATCCGGAACTCGGGTTCACCGAGGTGACGGGTGGGTCGCAGCAGGGCACGGTGTTTCGCGGCGCGGAGCTCCTCGGCATCGCGGAAGACCGATACGACGAGGCGGCCGTGCTCGAGACCGCGCGGCACGTCCTGCGCTTGGCGCTCGATCATGCGCTCGAGGGTCGAGACCTACGTACCCGGGCCGTGGCACGAGCCGTGATCGGGCGACGTCGAAACAAGGAGAATTGAGGCCTCATGACAGGGACCATCGAACTCGGCGTCAACATCGACCATGTGGCGACGCTGCGTCAGGCACGACGGGGACGCGAGCCGAGTGCCGTCGAGGCGGCGCTCGTGGCCGAACAGTCCGGTGCCGACAACATCACGCTGCATCTGCGCGAAGATCGTCGTCACATCCAGGATGCCGACGTCGAGACGCTTCGGCCGTTGCTCAAAACTCGCATGAATCTCGAGATGGCGGTCACCGACGAAATGATCGCGATCGCCCGACGCATTCGTCCGGCCGACTGTTGTCTCGTGCCCGAGCGTCGCGCCGAGATCACGACGGAGGGTGGTCTCGACGTGGTGGGTCAAATGGGTCGTCTGCGCGAGAGCTGTGCCTTGCTGGCCGCCACGGGCATCCGCGTCGCGCTCTTCATCGACCCCGAGCCTGCGCAGATCGAGGCGACCGTCCGAGTCGGCGCGCCCGTCATCGAACTTCACACCGGTCGCTATTGCGAAGCGAGCGGAGCGGAGCAGGCGCGGGAACTCGAGCGCCTGCGCGCCGGCGCGCGTCTCGCCAAGACCTTCGGTTTAGAAGTGCACGCCGGTCACGGGCTCAACTA
>JBMTZJ010000105.1:0-5311 GCA_049455515.1 Steroidobacteraceae bacterium | reverse complement strand
ATGGTGATGATGAACATGATGAGAAGCACCAACATGACGTCGATGAGCGGCGTCGTGTTGATGTCACACATCGAACCGCCTTCGTCACCACTTCCTACATTCATTCCCATCGCGATACGCTCCTAAACTCAGCGAGACCCACGGATACCGCGATCGGGTTCGGTGATGAACCCGACTTTCACGATACCGCCGCGCTGAATCGAATAAATGACGGCACCGATATCTTCGAAACGAGAATCGGAGTCGCCGCGAATGTGAATCTCAGGCTGCGGATCCTTCACGGCCTCAAGCTTGATCATTTCGATGAGCTGATCGCGGGACGCGACTTGCTCGTTATTCCAGTAGATGTTGCCGCGAGAATCGACTGCCACCGTGATGTTCTCGGGCTTCGTCTGCGTCGCGATGTTGGCTGCCTTCGGAAGAGACACCTTCACCGTCTTGGTAATAACCGGAATCGTGATCAGGAAGATGATCAAGAGCACCAACATCACGTCCACCAAGGGAGTGGTGTTAATGGTCGAGTTCAGCTCTTCCTCACCGCCGCTGGATCCAACGCTCATCGCCATGAATCTAAACCTCGTGTGGTCCCGGATCGGAAGCCGTCCGGCACAAGACCGGACGGCTTCCCCCAGAGGAACCTAAACGAAACGCCTTACTTCTTGGCCGCAGCGGGAGCGGCAGCCTGAGTCGGCACCGCCACGCGCGCGCCGCTCACCAGGAACGAATGCAGATCAGAGGTGAAGTTACCCAACTCCTCCTGCACTTCCTTGTTGCGACGAATCAGCCAGTTGTAGCCCATAACCGCCGGCACCGCGACCGCGAGACCGATGGCCGTCATGATGAGGGCTTCACCGACAGGACCTGCCACCTTGTCGATCGACGCTTGACCGGACACGCCGATCGCGACGAGCGCGTGATAGATGCCCCACACCGTCCCGAACAGACCGACGAACGGCGCGGTCGATCCGACCGTAGCGAGCCACGGCAGACCACCCGTCAGACCCATCGAAACGCCCTGCGTCGAGCGCTGCAACGACATCGTGACCCACTCATGAAGCGCGATGCGCTCACCCAAACGACCTTCGTGATGCTGGGACGCGCGCAGGCCGTCCTCGGCAATCTGACGATAGACGTCGCTCTTCGGCAGTCGCTCGATCGCTTCGCGGATCGAACCCGCCGACCAGAACTTCTGCTCGGCAACCTTTGCGGAGGCCATGAGCTTCCGCTGGTCGAGCACCTTCATAATGATGACGTACCAAGAAGTCAGCGACATGATCACCATGATGATCAGCGTGCCCTTGGCGACGAAATCGCCTTGTTCCCAAAGGGCCTGCAGGCCATACGGGTTTTCGACGACAGCGGTGGCTTCAGTGTTTTCCATGTTTTCCTCAGGGAATGAAACGCTTTACTTGATCTCGAACTTCACGCGGAACGAAACGCAGGACTCCGGCAAAGGCTCCCCACCCGCGGTTCCGGCCTGATATCGGCCGGCACGAGCGAGCTTGACCGCGCCTTCGTCGAGGCGGGCAAAGCCTGACGAGGTGACGACGGTGGGGTTACCGATGATCTTGCCCTTGGCATCCACGCAAACCTTGATGGTGGCCGACCCCTGCTCTTCGGCGCGCTTGGACGCCGCAGGATAGTAGTCCTCACTCGAGGGCATACGGCCAATTCGGGCCGGCGAACCGGCGACAACGCGCGGCGGCGGCGCAGGCGGAACGGCCTTATCGGTCACGTTGCTGATGGCCGTCGTATTGGTTTCCATCGGAATGTCGATGGTCACGTCGGGCGGTGGCACCTGCACCGGCGGACGCTCGATTTGAGGCGGCGGAGGCGGAGGCGGTTTGTCCTCCGGCTTGATCTCTTCGATGATGTCGGTCACGAGCGGCGGCGCCACGACTTCGACCACCTTTCTCGCAAGGCCACTGACCAGCGCGTAGCCGATCAGCACGTGTAAACCCACGATGAACCCGAAAATCGCCATCCGGCGGGGCTGGTTCTGCTGTACGTACGTCGCCATGTTCTCTCGTGGCAGTTGCGCCTATTGCGTTCGACGGGGACCGGAAACAACCCGGCTTCCCCCTCACCCGCAACTTCATCCTTCGAGCCGTCACACCCAACGCGGGGCGTCTGGCATCGAAGACCCTACACTTTTTAGATGACGCGCTTCTGACAACCCCCGAGGGTCGCGAAGCACAAAATCTGCAGAGTGTGATCGGAGGACTGCATATCCCGAAGCGAGTTCCGTTACAGCTGATTGCTGCTTATTTCGGAACTTGCAATCCCTTGCGGGCCCCCAACCGAACCCAACTCTACCCGCCCCGCGTGACCGATACAACCGTCTGCTGCATCCCCCAGCCGAGTCAGTCCGTGACAGCGCCCTCTGACGCGCTGCGGACCACCCTTGCATACTTCGCCAGAACGCCGCGCGTCGCATACGGTTTGGGCGGCTTCCATGCCTGTCGGCGTCGCTTCATCTCGGCAGCAGAGACGTCAAGATCGATACGCCTTCGGACCGCATCGATGGTCACCCGATCACCATCGCGGATGAGTGCGATCGGGCCGCCATTCGCCGCCTCGGGTGAGATATGGCCCACAACGAAACCGTGACTGCCGCCCGAGAAACGACCATCCGTAATGAGGGCGACACGATCTCCCAAGCCGAGCCCCATGATGGCGCCGGTCGGACTCAGCATCTCGCGCATCCCGGGACCGCCGCGCGGCCCCTCGTACCGAATCACGACGACATCGCCGGCCTGCACGCGGCCACCGAGAATCGCCTCCGTTGCACGCTCCTCACCGTCGAATACTTTGGCTCGCCCGACGAACGACAACCCCTCCTTGCCGGTGATCTTGGCGATGCCCCCTTCCGGGGCCACACCGCCGCGCATGACGACGAGATGACTGTCCTTTTTGATGGGATCCGAAAAACTTCGGACGATCGTCTGACTCGGCGGATAGTCCGCCACATTTTTTAAGTTCTCGCGTAATGATCGACCCGTGACCGTCAAACAGTCCCCGTGTAATAGACCCCGCTTGAGCAGCCGCTTCATGAGCGGTTGGACGCCACCGATGGCGATCAGCTCCGACATGGCGTATCGACCGCTGGGGCGCAGATCCGCGAGCACAGGGACATGCCGACCGATGCGCGTGAAATCATCGAGCGACAATTCGACATTTGCGGCTCGCGCGATCGCAAGCAAGTGCAACACGGCATTCGTCGAGCCGCCGAGGGCGATCGTTACCGTGACGGCATTTTCGAACGCCTCTCGGGTCAGAATCATCGAGGGGGTGATGCCTTTTTTGATGAGGCGTACCACGGCCTGACCGGCTTCATAAGAATCGCTGCGCTTCTGGCGACCCACCGCTTCTTGGGCGGAGCTCCCCGGAAGCGATAACCCCAACGCCTCCATCGCGGAGGCCATCGTGTTGGCGGTGTACATGCCCCCACAGCTCCCGGGTCCAGGGATCGCCGTGCGCTCGACCTCGTCGAGTTCCGCTTTGCTGACCTTACCCGCTGCATGTCCGCCGACCGCCTCGAACACCGAGACGATGTCGCGACGCTTCGCGCCCGGACGTATGGTTCCACCGTAGACGAAGACGGAGGGCCGGTTGAGACGCGCCATCGCGATCGCACAACCGGGCATATTTTTGTCGCAGCCGCCGATCGCGACGAACCCGTCGAAACCCTCGGCGCCGACGACCGTCTCGATCGAGTCGGCGATGATCTCGCGAGAGACCAGGGAATACCGCATCCCCGGAGAGCCCATTGAAATACCATCCGACACGGTAATGGTGTTGAACAACACCCCCTTACCTCCAGCGGCATTCGCGCCCGCCTCCGCCTCCGCCGCGAGTGAATTGATGTGCATATTGCAAGGCGTGAGATTCGCCCACGTGGAGGCAATGCCGACTTGGGGACGCTTGAAATCTCGGTCCGTGAAACCGACGGCACGCAGCATCGCGCGCGAAGGCGTTTGCTTCGCGCCGTCGACGACCTGCTTCGACCATCGGCGCGGATCAGGTTTCGTGACGTTTTTTTTCACAGTTTTTTTCATGACGAGAAAGCTCTTCAAAATATTTTTTCAGCCAAAGCGTTCGAGAATCAGTCGGTCGGCAAGCCGCAAACATTGCGCCTCCGCACCGACCGGACGACCTGGGCGCTCGCGCGCGTTCCAGGCATAGAGATCGAAGTGCGCCCACGAGCGGGATGTCGACACGAAGCGTCGCAGGAATAAAGCGCCGAAGATGGCTCCCGCAAACGAAGAGCCCGCGACATTGTTCAAATCCGCGATACGACTACCGAGTTCCTCATCGTAGGGATCCCAAAGTGGCATCGGCCAAACGGGATCCGCCTCGTGATCGCCGCAACGTCGAATCTGCTCGATGAGATCGGGATCGTTACCGAACACCGCGGGAAGCTCAGGCCCGAGCGCGACCCGAGCGGCGCCCGTGAGCGTCGAAAAATCAAGGAGCAACGCAGGTCCCTCTCCGTCGGCCTCGGTCAACGCATCGGCGAGAATCAATCGCCCCTCGGCATCGGTGTTTCCGATCTCGACCGTGAGCCCTCGACGCGAGCGAACGACGTCGCCCGGGCGATAGGCGGAGCCTGCGATACTGTTTTCGACGGCGGGAATCAGCACCCGCAACCGGATCGGCGCCTTCCGTGCCATGAGCGAACGCGCAAGACACAGGGCAATCGCCGCGCCGCCCATGTCCTTCTTCATCAACGCCATCCCGGAGGAGCCCTTAATGTCGAGACCGCCCGAATCGAAACAGACGCCCTTGCCCACCAACGTAACCGTCGGCTGACGCGGATCACCCCAACGGAGATCGATGAGACGCGGCGCGCGCTGGCTCGCCCGACCAACTGCGTGGATGAGCGGAAAGTTATGAGCGAGCAACTCATCGCCCTCGAGGCAGCGATACTCTGCGGCGTACTCACGGGCGAGATCCGCTGCGACGGTCGCGAGTTCAGTTGGTCCGAGCTCGTTGGCCGGTGCATTGATGAGATCGCGCGCCCGATGCAGCGCGTCCGATTGTCTTAGCAGCGTGTCGCCATCAATTTTTGATGGAATCTTGATTCGCGACCGTGCGGCCGGGGCGACCGACGACTTGTAACGATTGAGGCGATAGCTCCCGTGCATCCATCCCACCAGGATTTGCTCGAGCGCCCGGACCGGCAGATCCCCCTCGAGATGAAAGTCGCGAGCCGGTAATCGATCTGGGAGGCCCGACGCGTGCCACCAGGACAATCGCTGCCAATCGCCGAGGGGACCGAGGCCCACCACCGCACCACGCACCTCGCCCT
>JBMTZJ010000104.1:0-5349 GCA_049455515.1 Steroidobacteraceae bacterium | reverse complement strand
CCGCTCGGCTTGCGCGCAGCGAGCATCGTCATGATCTCCATCCCGCTGTCGCTCGCTTTCGGGCTGACGGTACTTTATTTCCTTGGTTATTCCCTCAATCAGCTCTCGATTGCCGGCTTTGTGGTCGCTCTCGGCTTGCTGGTCGACGACTCCATCGTTGCCGTCGAGAATATTTCTCGCCATTTGCGTATGGGCTACGACCGTGTCAGGGCGGCAGTCGCGGGAACCCGCCAGATTTTTGTCGCCATTCTCGGTTGTACGGCAACACTGATCTTCGCCTTTCTGCCGCTGATGGCGCTGCCCGGAAACTCGGGAAAATTTATCCGTGTACTCCCTCTCACCGTGGTGGCGACGATCGTCGGCTCGCTACTGATCGCCTTGTTCATCATTCCGTTTCTAGCCAGCCGAATGTTGCCGGCGGACGAAGTCGGGCATTCGAGCCGTCTTCTTCAAAGAATCATGAGCGGTATTCACCGCTATTACCGTCCGGCCTTGCATTACTGTCTCGCGCGGCCCAAGGCGACGGTCGTCGCGACCATCGGAGGCTCGTTATTGCTTTCAGCCTCGCTGATCTCCGTGCTCGGCTCGAGTCTCTTTCCGAAAGCCGATACGCCGATCTTTTTGGTTCAAATTGATACGCCCACCGGGACGAGCTTTGCTGCGACGGATAAGGCCGCGCAGTTCGTCGAGGCGGAGGTCGGCAAGATGTCGGGTGTTCGGTCGGTGTTCACGAACATCGGTCGCGGTAATCCACAGGTGTATTACAACCATATCCAACGCAGCGAGACGGCAGCCTACGCGGAAGTCTTCGTCGTTCTGGAGAAGTACGACACTCGCCGCACACCGAAGATGCTCGACGAGCTACGTAGTCGACTCGATGGTTATCCGGGTGCGCGCATCTCGGTACGTGAGTTCGTGAACGGTCCGCCAGTTTCAGCGCCTATCGCCGTACGAATCGTCGGACCGGACATCGAGGTACTCGACACGCTGGCCGCACGAATCGAGCGACTCATCGAAGAAACCCCGGGTACCCGCGACGTCCGTAATCCGCTCAAGTTTCCGCGTACCAATATCAAGATCGAGGCCGACACGGCCAAGGCGGCGCTCCTTGGCGTGCCGGCCGTCGAGATCGACCGAGCGATGCGACTCGCCATCTCGGGGCTGCCCGCAGGAACCTACAAAGATATCGATGGCGAACAGTACCCGATCGTCGTACGCACGCCTCTCGAGGGCCGGCCCACACTGGAGGCCATCAAGGCTGCGCGTGTCATCAGCGTCACCGGTGAGTCATTGCCACTCTCGCAAGTCGCATCGATCGAGTTCGAGCCGGCGCCCGTATTGATTTCACGGTACGACCGCCAGCGCGCCGTGACGATCAACTCGGATGTTCAACGCGGAGAGAACACCGGGAAAGTGACGGCAGACGTCGTGAATCGACTGGACGACATGGAGTGGCCGCGCGGATACCGTTACGTCCTCGGAGGCGATGCCGAAGCCGGCGCCGATGCCTTCGGTGGTATCGGTACAGCCATCATCGTCGCACTCTTCGGAATTTTTGCGGTGCTGGTACTCGAGTTCGGCAGCTTTCGTTCCACACTTATCGTGCTGACGGTCGTACCACTCGGTATTTTCGGTGGCATGTTGATGCTGCTGATCACGAATAACGATATTTCCTTCACGGCGAGCATCGGCTTCATCGCCCTGATCGGTATCGAGATCAAAAATTCGATTCTGCTGGTGGACTTCACTAATCAATTACGCGAAGAGGGTGTCCCGCTGGATGAGGCCATCGAGCAGGCCGGCGAAATACGGTTTTTACCGATTTTGTTGACATCGGCTACGGCGATCGGCGGTTTGTTGCCGCTTGCTGCGCAGAACAGCGGTCTCTACTCACCGATGGCCTGGGTGATCATCGGCGGTCTCATCACCTCGACGCTGCTGGCGCGACTCGTCACGCCGGTGGTGTACAAATTGATTCCGCCCGAAGGTCACGAGCCTCGCAATATCGCGCGCGGTAACGAGCCGGAGTCGTCTGGCGCCTTACTCTAGGCGCGAGGTCAGCTCGCGCTTTCGAGCTCCCAGGTGACGAGGGGCGCGCCGCGTCGGATCCAGAAACCCGCTCCGATGGGACGGAAGTGTTTTTGCAGGCGCTTGCGGTACCAAAGACCCGTGCGCATGGTCACGTCTGAGTCGGTGCGGGACTGATCGGCATTTTCCCGCCAGTCGCGACGGGTGAGCGCGCTGAAGAAGAGCACGCCGCGACAAAGACGGGAAAAATTGCGCATCGCTTTTTCGGCGGACCGATCGTCGAGATACTGCAGCACGTCGAAACACACGACGAGATCGAACGGCTTACGCGGGCGATACGACGCAAGGCTGCCCTGAATCCACCCGTAGCGATCGCAAAGATACTCGCTGTACTCCAGACCCACGTAGGTGGCACCCGGTAACGCACGCAGCAAGGGCTCGCGCATCAGTCCGAGTCCGCAACCCGCATCGAGAATGCTGCCTACAGGACAGCCGATGTGCTTCGTGTAGGCCGCAATCAAATTGGCACGAGCCGACATCTCGACTCGGGAGGTCACGGAGGTTCGGCCGTCGCGGTAGAAGCGCCGGTAATAATCTCGACCGAAGCGCTCGCTCGACGCGGTCAAACGATACCGGCGAGTTTTTTGGCGATCTCCGCGACTTGTGCCGGATCGGCCTGCGACACTTCGGGATACTCGGTGAATCGCTCCGGAATCTTGATGGTCGCATCGATGCCCATCTGGTCTGATCGAAATGCACCGAATTGCGGTGACTTCTCGCAGGATGGATCGAGAATCATCGGGATGCCGTCGGGTTGGATGATCGAATCTTTGACCGGCTGCCAGCGGGTCATCATCGCCCATTCCACCTGTTTGAGATCGTAGGGATCAACATCGGGGCCAACCACGATGACGAGTTTGGCCGTTCGTCCCCAGCGCCCCGCCGAACCCCACACCGCATGGATGACGTACTTGCCGAAGTTCGGATGGGGTTTGCGCCAGCCGTCCACCGACAGTTGAACCACGTAGCACATATTCGGCGTGACGGCGACGTCGTGTACTTCGGGGATTTTCTTGCGTAAATCGGAGAGGACCTCGCCCTCGACAGGCAGCAGCGCGATGTAGTTGTGATCAAAAGGCGGCACCATTTCCATGGTGGCGTGCCAGATGGGTTTCTTGCGATGCGTGATGCACTTGATGCGAACGATCGGAAACACCTGTACACGGTCGTAGTATCCGACAGGGTTGGAGTGCCAACCGATCGCTTCGAGTTCGTCCGTGATCACTTCGCCCTCGAGCACCCACTCGGCGTTTGCAGGTACTTCGAGGTCGACGGTTTCGCAACGGACCATTTCGACGGGGGATCCGCGTAGCCCACCTGCGAAAGCAGTTTCGTCGACGTTGAACGGAACGCCGGTCGCCGACGCGAGGTGCAAAGCGGGATCGCAGACACCCGCGATGGCGACTTCAAGCCGCTTGCCCATCTGGGATGCCTTGAACGTATGACGCCCGATATCGGAGAACGGCGGGTTCCACCAATAAAAAGCAGCGAGGTCGGTTTTTGCGCGCTCCGGTTTGTAGCTGCCGCCTTGCGGATGGGTAGCATCCAAGAATTGAGTGAAGCGATACCAGCCGCAATTGCGTCCGCCGGTCTCCGGATCTTTGGAAAATGTCATGGCGTTCGTGATGTACGCCGGACCTTCCTTGCCGAACCAGACATGAGGAATCTGTTTGTCGAGCGAGACGTCGTCCCCTTTGATGATGACGTCTTTGCAAGGCGCGTGAGCTTTGTCGACGATCTTGGGTGCATGCCAACGAGCCGGGTCGGCAAGGACCTCGGAGTGGTGCAACTTCGCTTCGCGCCAATCACGGAAACCGATGGTCATCGCCGTTCGTTCGCGGGTCCCGAACGGATTGAACAGGATCGGTACATCCTTGGTATTGATCGCATCGACGTTGTTCAGCATCAGGGCGGGGCCCTCTTTGCTGCACACGTAGTGCATGAGCGCCTGTAGCTCGTTGGTATCGCGCCGGCCATTGAGCGGCACGTCGACGTTCTTCAGTTGTCCTTCGCGCTCGAGCAGCGCGAGGAATTCGCGCATGTCTTTGAATGCCATGATTGCCCCCGTTCGACCTGATGGCCCTGACGAGGCTACAGACTAACCGCGGAGGTACGGCCGGGGCCATAGGTCCGACCTTTGGCGGAAATACCTGACCTTACATCGGACAATCTGCCCCAAGTGGTTCCCCCGCAGGCATGCGAGTCGGCATGATCAACCCTGAACCCCTCGTCTATCCCGGAGTCACCATGTCCTCAACGCGCAAGGTTGCCATCATCACCGGCTCAGCTACCGGCGTCGGCGCCGCCGCCGCTCTCATGTTGGCCGAGCGAGGCTGTAATGTCGTGATCAACTACACGCGCAGCGAAACGGAGGCGTTGGATACCGCCAAGCAATGCGAGGCGAAAGGCGCCGAGACGCTCGTGTTCAAAGGGGATGTCGCAGAAGAATCCGCGTGTCAGGCCATGGCCAACGCTGCGGTGGAGAAATGGGGGCGTATCGATTACCTGATCAACAACGCCGCCAAAACCAAGTTCAATCCCTATGAAAATTTGGACGGTCTGAGCGGCGATGACTTTCTGTCGATCTACAAGGTCAACGTAGTCGGTGCCTACCAGATGGTGCGGGCTGTCGCGCCGCAAATGAAAAAACAGGGTCGCGGCGCGATCGTCAATAATTCTTCGATCGGCGGTATCACGGGTATCGCGTCGTCGATGGCTTATGCTGCAAGCAAGGCCGCGCTCAACATGCTCACCCAGTCGTTATCGCTCGTGCTGGGCCCGGAAATTCGAATCAATGCGGTCGCACCGGGAGCCATCCAAACACGCTGGCTGCAGGGCGGCATGACACCTGAGCAGTACCAAGCCTTCCTCGTGAATGCCGCCGCCATGGTCCCGCTCCAAGTCGTTCCAACCGCGGAGCAAATCGCCGAGACGCTCGTCTGGTTCCTCGAGGGCGCAAGTGTAGTGACCGGCGAGGTACTGATGGTGGATGCGGGCCTGCACTGCGGCAGACTCCCACCGTCTTCGAGTGCCAAGTCCACTTGGGACACCGTCAAAAAATAAGGTGCCGACCACCATGCATCGCAGAGAGGTGCTCGCAGGATTGGGCGTACTGTCGATCGGCGCTGCATACCGCGAGGCTTTTTCGGGCGAGACGTCTTCGGTGCTGCCGTTCACTGAGGGCGATGTGCTGGTCGGATGCACCCTGCTCAATGATCCATCGGACGACCATCGTGGGCGAGGTCGCATACTTCACTATGA
>JBMTZJ010000103.1:0-5368 GCA_049455515.1 Steroidobacteraceae bacterium | reverse complement strand
CGCAGCATCGATCCGCAAGCTCGCGCGCTGCGCAAACGCTACGAAGACGAAGTCGAAGCGCCGATCAGCGTTGCCGAGGAAAAAATCGCTCGCGCCCGATTCAAGCTCTACGGTACCAACGTTTATCCGGATGCGACCTTCACCCTGCGTCTGAATTACGGCACCGTTCAGGGCTGGGTCGAGAAGGGTCGCCCAGTCGAGCCGTTTACTCGGCTCTCGACCGCCTTCGAGCGTGCGACGGGGCAACCGCCCTTCCGTATTCCCGAAAGCTGGGAGCGCGTGAAGGGGTCGCTCGATCTCTCCACACCGGTCAACCTCTCAACTAACAACGACATCGTCGGCGGCAACTCGGGCAGTCCGCTGCTCAACGCACGCGGTGAAGTGGTCGGCCTGATGTTCGACGGCAATATCCATTCGATCTCAGGATCGTATTGGTTCGATACCGCGAAGAATCGCTCGATCGCCGTTCATCCGGCGATCATGCGTGAGGCGCTGTCGAAGGTGTACCGGGCCGATGACTTGCTACGCGAGCTCGGCGCAAAGAAATAACGGCGAAACCCGGGGCATCGCTCGAACGTCTCAAAAGACGTAGAGCGATGCCTCCGGCGCGGTGCGGATGACCCAAAAGAGCCCTGCGCCGACGATCGAGGCAAGTCCGACCGCGAGCCAAAGTCTCGAGCTCGAAATTCGCTCATGTTCCGGAACGACGTCGGCCGGCTTGCGGCCCGTGATCATGGGCATGATCAGGTTTTCACGCCGTACCCAAAGATAAAAAAAGGCTGCGGCCACGTGAATGGCGATAGCGGCAACGATCCAGTCGAACAGTTGTTTATGAAGGGATGTCAGCCGATCACTGGTTTCGATGGTCACATAGCCGAACAAGGGTCCGGTCTCAAAGACCTGATCGTTTGCGAATAGACCGGTGATCGCCTGCGTCAGCAACATCGACAGCAGCGCAAGAATCATCAAGGCGCCAAGCGGATTATGCCCCGCAGGATTCGTCGAATCGCCTTTCAGATAATTGAGTACGCCGCGAGGTCCGCGAACGAAATGAGCGAATCGAGCGTGTCTCGTTCCGAAAAACCCCCACAGTATCCGCGTGACGACGAGGACGAATACGGCGTAACCGAATCGCGTGTGCCAGGCAAACCAATCCCCTTCAAGTTCGCGCGTCAGCCATGCGCCAACGACCGCCAACAACAACGACCCG
Organism: Steroidobacteraceae bacterium; assembly: GCA_049455515.1. GTDB lineage: Bacteria > Pseudomonadota > Gammaproteobacteria > Steroidobacterales > Steroidobacteraceae > UBA964. Next base: position 4,158 of record JBMTZJ010000103.1, on the reverse strand, counting down.
TGAATGATTCGGACCGGTAGATCCCACACCCGTGCCGTCTGTTCATCTTGTGACGATACAGAGCTCCCGTTCATGCGCGCCTCACTCATGCCGCTGGTTGTACTCGATGAAAAAGTCGTCCGGATCCCACAGGGACAGTGACGTCATCCGGATTTTTTGACCATCAGCCCCGCGGACCTCGAACTGGTGCGGGGCCGCATGAATACGCGCCCCGAAATCGATGGCGCGCTGATGCACGGCAGCGACGTCCTTGCCCTGCATGACGAACACGATGTCGCCTATCCCGAGTCGTGAACGTCGAGCCGGTTCGGGCAGCCGAGGCTCAACGAATTCGAGTAGACCGATCATTCCGATGACGGGATCGTCGGCTTTCATGATGACGAGTCGTGTGCGATCGCCTTTGGATCCTGCCGCAAGCGCGACACCGGAAAGCACGATGTGATCGTCATACCAGAGCGACAGGCCGAGCACGTCGCGGTAGAACGCAACCGAGCGATCGAGATCGCGGACGATGAGCGTCGTTCGTTTGACGAGCGGTGTATCGGGCGAACCTTTGATCATTTTCAGCCCTTTTCAGGCTCAGCGCGTGCGGCGAATGAGAATGAGCGCCGCGGCCGCCATGAGCAGGGTGGGCGCCCAGGCGAACAAGATCGGACTGCCGTTGAATACGACAGCACCGCTTTCGAGCATGCGCTGCAGCAAGAAGAACGCGATGCCGAGAATAAGTCCGAGCGCAACTTTCGCACCTGCACCGCTCGCACGTAACGAGCCAAATACGAAGGGTAGCGCGAGAAGCACTGCAAAAATCGGCGCGAGTGTCCGTGCGATTCGCGACCAGAAAGCGAATCTCGCCTCGTCGGATTCGAGCCCGTTCACCTCCAAGTGACGCACCATCGCCCACAGGGCTCGCGTCGGCAGCCGAGAGGGAACCGACGCGGCGATCCCCAAAAATTCTGCCGTGACGTTCGAGGCGAGATCGCGGCTCGATGCACGACTGCTCGAGATTTGCTCAGCCTCGAAGCGAGTCTCGGAATACTGCTCGAGCGACCACGAGCCGCCCTCCCCCGCGCGCGCACTGACCGCCCGACCGATCGCCTGTAGACGACCGTCTGCGCTGATTTCATAGACGACCATGCCGCCGAACTGCGACTCGCCCGTCTGCCGTTCGACGTTGACGAGCAAATTGCCATCGCGAACCCATGCATCACCCGAACCGGCGACACTCACGTCGTTGAACTTGGCAAACGCTTTTTGCTGTCGGGAGTATTGTTCGAGCGGCGGCCCGATCACCTCGCCCACCAGTACACTCGCGAGCGAAAGTAAGAGCCCTGCGAGCGCAACGGGCCGGGCCACACGCCATACCGACAAACCCGATGTCCGCATCACGACGAGCTCGCTTCCGCGCGCGAGATTGCCGAGCCCGATCAGGGCCCCGATGAGCGCGCTGATCGGCAGCAGCTCCCACGCTTGCTGCGGGAGATTGAGCAGCACGAATTGCAGCGCAGCGACGGCCGTGTAGCGACCGATGCCGATATCGTCCTGTTGACCCATGAACAGGAACAATCCGCCGAGCGATAACAGTACGAGCACGACGAGACCCACGCTCGTGAGCACGCTGCGAATCACATATCGATCGATGACGCCCAAGACGCTCATGCGACACCCGGTGGTGACCAGCGCTCGCGATGACGCAGACGGGCACGAAGATCCGGCAGAAACAAGAAGGCGAGCGTCAGCACGATGACGCTCGCATGCACCCACCACAAACCGAGCGTCGTCGGCACGACGCCTTTGGCCATCCACACTTTTGCGGCGGAGGCGAGACTGAAATAGACGAAATACACGACGATCGCGAGCCAGACTCGGGCGTACCGACCTTGCCGCGGCTGGAGCCGAGCAATGGGAACGGCGAGCATGGCGAGGATGAACACCATGAGCGGCAAGGCGATTCGCCAATGAAATTCGGCGCGACGCTCCGGATCTTGCGATTCCACCAGCTCGCGTGTGGGGACGGCATCGAGCTCTCCCGCGCGCGCCCCGGCGGACGGCACACGGACCGGGATCACGTTGGTCGCAAACCGCACGATCCGAAACTCGCGCGAGCCGGGCACGCCCTCATAACGCTCACCATCGATCAGGGTGAGCCGATGCAATCCTCCATCGGCGGAGACCTCGTGACGCGCCTGAGACGCCACGGCGATTTCGTATCGACCGTCGCGCACGCGTTTGACGAACACCCGCTCGAGCGTGCCATCGGGCGCAGCGGACTGCGCATACAAGACCACCGAGCCCCCGCCGAAGCTCCGGAACCGACCGGGCGTGATGGGCGCAAACTCCCCTGCCTGAAGCGCGCTGGCACGCAAACTCTCGACGCGCGCCGAGGCGGCAGGGGCTGCCACGAGCGTCAACCCCGCGACGACGGCTGCGACGAGGCACGCGAGCAGAACGACCGGAGCATGTACACGCCAACGGGCGACACCACAGGCGAGGACCGCCGTCATTTCGCTGTCTTGGTAAAGCCGTCCAAAGGCCACCACCACGCCGAGTAGCAACCCGACGGGCAACAAGATGGCGAGGTTCGACAACGTCCCGAACCCTACCAACTCGAAGACCACCCCTCGAGGAAACCCCTGTTCTGCGGCACGGGCCAGCACCGTCGCCAGCTGGTTCGTGAGCAGGATCACGAGCAACACCCCGGTGATGCCGAGCCAGGTGCCCAGGGTTTCGCGCAGGATGTAACGGGACAGGATGTGCGGCACGGCCTAACTTCCCCGGAACGCCGGGAATGGGAAAACGTTAGAATGTTACGGTAACTCACGCGGTTCGTGGTGCGGCACGCACCCTTTCGGAGGTCAGCATGCAATTCGAGATTTTCACGGGCAGCGCCGCCCAGACTCAGGCCGATTGTCTGGTCATAGGTGTCCACGAATCCGGGACCTTGTCCGCGGTGGGTGCAGGGGTCGATCGCCAGTCCGGTGGGAAGCTGTCGAAATTCCTCAAATCCGGGGACTTTCCGGGCCGCTTGGGCGAAACCTTGTTGCTGCCGGCTTTCCCGCGGATGAAAGCCTCGCGCCTGATGCTGGTCGGCCAAGGCAAGGCGGACGTCTCTCGCAAGGCCTGGCGTAAAGCCATGCAGGCTGCCGTCGGTGCGCTCGCGCGCACGCGCTGCAAGAGTGCGGCGATCGCGCTGTCTCGCCCCGCGAGCCGCGAGCTCGACGACTATCTCTTCGCGCGCTCGGCGGCGGAAATCGCGCACGCGTCGCTCTATCGCGTCAACGATCTCAAATCGGGCAAGCGACCTCCCGCACCCGAACTTTCGCGAATCAAGCTCGGACCGGTGCGAAGCTCAGCGGCAGCGGCTGCACGTCGCGGCCTGCGCCACGGTGATGCCTCGGGTAACGGCGCCGCGTTGATGCGCAACCTCGCGAATCTGCCGGGTAACGTGTGTACCCCGAGTTACCTCGCCGACCAGGCGCGACAACTCGGCGGTCGATTCAAGGACATCAAAGTCCGCGTGCTCGAAGAGTCGGAAATTCGCGCCGAAAAAATGGGATGTTTCCTGTCGGTGACCGCCGGTAGCGATCAGCCGCCCCGTTTCATCGTCATGGAGTACAAGGGACCGCGTGCGCCGCGAGCGCCCATTGTCCTCGTCGGCAAGGGCATCACCTTCGACACGGGCGGCATATCGCTCAAAGATCCGCCGGGCATGGACGAGATGAAATTCGACATGTCGGGTGCCGCCGCGGTGATCGGGGCGATGTCGGTCGTCGCGGAGCTTCAGCTGCCTCTCAACGTGGTCGGTCTCGTTCCGACCTGCGAGAACATGCCGAGCGGTCGCGCAACGAAACCGGGTGACATCGTCACGAGCGCGGCGGGCCTCACGGTCGAAATTTTGAACACGGACGCCGAGGGTCGTTTGATCCTGTCGGACGCCCTGCACTACGCGCGTCGCTACAAGCCGCAGGCCGTCATCGATCTTGCGACCCTGACCGGCGCCTGCGTCATCGCTCTCGGCCATCATCACACGGGTGTCATGGCAAACGACGAGGGTCTGGCGCAGGAGCTCGTCGCCTCGGGCGTTCGCGCAGATGATCGGGCCTGGCACTTGCCCTGCACCGAAGAATACGCCGAGCAGCTCAAGAGCAACTTTGCCGATCT
>JBMTZJ010000102.1:0-5416 GCA_049455515.1 Steroidobacteraceae bacterium | reverse complement strand
CTCTTCGGCGTACAGTTCATGGATGCAAAGGTGTATTTCATGACGGACTTGCCGGCCTACGTCGAATGGCTGGACGTCGCTCGCGTGTGCGGCGTCGCTTTCGTCCTGTGCGCGCTCGCCACGGTCTATCCGGCCTGGCGCGCCTCGCGCACCCAACCTGCGGAGGCGTTACGCCATGAATGACGTCGTGCTCGAGGCAAAGGGAGTCGTTCGCGAATTCACCGAGGGTTCGACCACGCTGCGCGTGCTGGACGGGCTCGATCTGCGCCTACAGCGTGGGGAGTGCGTGGCGATCGTCGGCGCGTCGGGTTCGGGCAAGACGACGCTTTTGCAGATTCTCGGAGGACTCGATCGTCCCACGCTCGGCAGCGTTTGTATCGAAGGCCGCGATTTGCACGCGCTCAACGAGGCCGAGCGCAGCGCGTTGCGCAACCGCACGATCGGATTCGTCTACCAGTTTCATCACCTGCTGCCCGAGTTCAGCGCGCTCGAAAACGTGGCGATGCCGCTGTTGGTGCGTCGTCTGCCGACGGCCGAGGCAAAGTCTCGCGCCGGCGCATTGCTCGAAGAGGTCGGGTTGGGCGGGCGTCTGACGCATCGCCCGCATCAATTGTCGGGCGGCGAGCGACAGCGCGCAGCGGTCGCCCGCGCGCTCGTCACGGAGCCGGCGCTCGTGCTCGCCGATGAGCCGACCGGAAATCTCGATGGTCGTAATGCCGAGCAGGTCTTCGAGCTGATGTTGCGGCTCAATCGCGATCGTCGCACGACGCTCGTGATCGTGACTCACGATGCGCGCCTCGCGGCGCGAATGGATCGCGTGCTCACCCTGACGGACGGACGGCTCGTCTGATTCGCCTCGGCCCAAATCGCGCCAAATAGACGACTTCAGTCGTTTGATCGACTACCGCGCGTGCGGTATTTCTCGCGCACGCGTGACTGCCAGATCCGGTCGAGCACCAGCCAGCCGACCAATCCGAAGACCACCCCGCAAATGAGACACCCGAGCAAGAACGGCTTCCAGACCGGGCCAAGTCCGTGCTGTAGCCAATCCCAGCTGAGCTCGAATCGGAAGTTTCCGGGAGATTGGCCGAGCGCAGCCCGGCCGGTGAGGTACGCAAGGTAGTAAATCGGTACGGCCGTCAGCGGATTCACGATGAATACCGTGCCGATGAGCGTCGGCACGTTCAGTCGCAGGAGCATCGCCAGCATGAACGCGAGCGGAATATGCACCGGCAGCGGAATGAAGCAGATCGCGAGCCCGACGCCAAACGCCGAGGTGATACTGCGCCGCTGCATCGACCACAGTCGCGGATCAATGAAAACGTGCGCGAACGGGCGGGCGAACCAGCGATCGCGCGACGCCTGCACTTTTCGGCCGAGTTGACGGATCGTGTTTCGCAGCATCGCGGGGCGACACTGTAGCAGCACCGTCGCCGGTCTTGCGACGTTGCTCGGGGTGATGGCCGTCCTCTTCGGGCCCTTGCGGCCCGAGCTTCACACGCTGATCGCCGTATTCCTGCTCGCCGTCGCCGGATTCGCGATCTCGTTCGTCGCGCGCTGGCGCGTGCCCTGCATCGCAATTGGCATCGGTGCGAGTGCAGCGTTCGTCACCTTGCTCCTATCGCTCGATCAACTGGCGCAGCGCTGGTCGCCGGCCGATCAAGGGCAGCGTGTGATTGCCGAAGTGAAGATCGACTCGCTCGTGCGACGCACGAGCACCGGCATCGAATTCGATGCCGACCTCGCCATCGAATCTCCCTCGAGATTACAAAGAACGATGCGCGCGCGAGTGAGCTGGCACGGGCCGCCATCGCCGCTGCCCCGCGCGACGGAGCGTTGGCGACTGTTACTCCAGCTCAATGTACCGCGTGCCAATACCAACCCTGGCGGCTTTGACGAGCAACGCGAATTTTTTCGTGATCGTGTCCATGTTCGGGCAATGGTCTTGTCGTTCGTCGGTAATCGACCGATCGCCGAGCCAGTGCTCGGGCTGCTTGCGATTCGCGAACGGATCGTTCGGCGCATTCGTGACGTCGTCGTCGATCGCGATGCGTCAGCGCTCTTTTCGGGTCTCGCCGTGGGCGCGACGGGCGAGGTGAGTCGCGAACAGTGGCGGGTGTTTAGCGACACCGGGACCACGCATCTCGTCGCCATTTCGGGAATGCACGTGACGCTCTTTTGTTGGGTCGTCGCGGCTATGGCACGACGGGGTTGGTCGAGAGCGCCGCGACTGGCGCTACGGATCGATCGCGAGACGTTCGCGGCCTCGCTCGGTGTGCCGGCGGCCGCCGCCTATGCCGCGCTCGCCGGGTTCGGTATTCCGGCGCAGCGTACCGTCGTGATGCTCTCCGTGTGGTGGGTGCTCAAGCTGTCGGGTCGCGTGCACTCGGGGTTCGATGTGCTCGGTCTTGCGGCCATCGCAGTGCTCGTGATCGATCCGTTCGCACCGCTCTCGTCGGGTTTTTGGCTGTCGTTCGTTGCGATGGCGACACTCATCGCCGCCGGGGATTCAGAGGGTCGGGGCTTGCGTGCCTGGTTCATGGAGACCTTACGCACGCAGTGGCGCGTCAGTCTCGCCTTGTTGCCGATCACGGTCATCTGGTTCTCGAGTTTTTCTTTGGCGGGCCTACTCGTGAACTTTGCAGCGATACCTGTTTTTTCTTTGGTACTGGTGCCGATCGCGCTACTCGGTGGATTGCTCGGCAGCGTTGCAGCGCCTCTCGACAAGCCGCTCTGGTGGATCGGCGAGCGGGTGCACGAACTGCTCTGGCCGCTGCTCGTGGCCGTTGCTGCACAGCCGTATGCGGCGATCGACGTGACACCGGCTGCATGGATGCCGCTCTCCGGGGTCGAGCGTCTCGCGGAGAACGAGGCCATGATGACGCTGCTCGATGCAGGTGAGGGGACGGCACTCATCGTGCGCACCCGCGATCACGCGCTCGTCTACGATACCGGCGAGCATTACTCGAGCGAAGGACGCGCGGCGGAGCGCCTCGTCATCCCGGCGCTTCGGGCGCTCGGGATCTCCAAAGTCGACGTCCTCGTTTTGAGCGGCTCGCACGCCCAACGCGCGGCCGGGGCGGCACGACTGATGGCGGCGTTCCCCGTCGATCGGGTGATCGGCGGGGGTGAGTGGACGGCGCCCATCGCAATATCCACGCCTGCTCGCGAGCGATGACCTGGCGCTGGAACCAGGTCCAGTTCGCATCCTTCGGATCGCCCAACGGGTCGTGTGCGCTGCGCGTCGATTTTGGGGGGAGCCCGTCGTTCCTCATTGCCGACCGCCTCGATGCGGCCGAATCGGTCCAACTCGTCGAGCAGGCTGCCGAGGGCGAGCGCACGTTGACGTCGACCGTGATCGTCACGCCGCGTCGCGGTTCGCTCGCCGCAGTGACCACGTCATTCGTCGAGGCGGTCGATGCGCAGTGGGTCATGATCCCGGGTGGCAAGGGCGATGCCGAGCGGCTCGCGCGGGTGGCGCTGCATTGGCGAGTCGATGCTTCGAGAGTGATCGCCACGGCGGCGCAGGGCGCCGTCACGCTACACCTGCGCCGAGGGCTCCCGCCGCGGTGGGTCTCCCACGCAGCCCTGCAGGGGACCCCCCTGTGGCGGTATCATCCCCGGCCAGTCAGGTCGGGAACCGCCGACGTCATGCAGGACACGCATCGCCCTTGAGCCAACGGCCGGTCGAAATCGCCGATTCCTCCAAGGTGTACCGCAGATTGCTCGGGTACGCGCGTCCCCATCTCGGCATGTTTCTCATCGGCGTGCTCGGCATGGCGCTGTTCGCCTCCACCGATGCAGCGCTCGCGTACCTCATTCAGCGGTTCTTGGGCGGCGCGTTCGTCGAACCCGATCCGCGCATCATCTGGGCGATTCCGCTCGGCGCCATCCTTCTCTTCATGGTGCGCGGGGTCGGCGACTACGTGTCGAATTACTTTCCGGGCTGGGTGGGGCGGCAGATCATCAAATCGCTCCGCGCCGAGTTGTTCTCCCATTACTTGCGCTTGCCGACGCGGCATTTCGAGGCGGCGACCTCCGGGGGTCTGCTCTCGCGACTGACCTACAACATCGAGCTCGTGGCCGAGGCGACGACGAATGCGGTCACGGTGTTGATCCGCGATACGCTCACCATCATCGGACTCGTGGCGATGCTGCTTTGGTACAACTGGCAACTCGCGACGCTGGTACTCGTTTTGGCGCCGCCGATGTCTTGGTTGATCCAGTACATCAATCGCTCGTTCCGTCGCTACAGCGCGCGTATCCAGGCCTCGATGGGCGATGTCACGCGGGTCGCCAAAGAAGCGCTCGATGGCCAAAAAGTCATCAAAAGTTTCAACGCCGAGCGTTACGAGGAGGCGATCTTTGCTGATGCGAACGAGCGCAATCGGCATAGCAATATGCGGCTGATCGGCGCCCGCGCACTCGCCAACCCTTCCGTGCAGATCACCGCCTCGCTCGGCCTCGCGGGTGTCCTCTTCGTCGCGATTCGACAAGTCTTCAATGAGCAGTTGCGAGTCGATGAGTTCATGGCCTTCTTGGCTGCGCTCTTGTTGCTGATCGCGCCGCTGAGGCGACTCGTGCAGGTGTTCGGCCCGCTGCAGCAGGGCATCGCTGCCGGCGCGAGCGTATTCGAAGTACTCGATACGCCCGTCGAGGATGCCGGAGGTCCGCGCAAACTCGAGCGCGCACGCGGCGAGATCGAGTTCCGAAACGTGAGTTTCAGTTACTCGAGTGCGCAGGGCGAGGTGCTCTCGAACGTGAGCTTCAAAGTTCAGCCCGGCCAGACCGTGGCACTCGTCGGCAAGTCCGGCAGCGGTAAGAGCACGCTCGCCAATCTGTTACCCCGCTTCATCGATCCGGAGGCGGGCAGTGTGCTTCTCGATGGTGTCGATCTGCGTGAGTACGTCAGGGCTGATCTGCGCGAGCAGGTGAGCGTCGTGAGTCAAGAAGTCGTGCTCTTCGATGACAGTATCCGCGGCAATATCGCGTTCAATATTGCAGACCCGGCCTCCGCTGCCATCGAGGACGTTGCGACCGCCGCGTACGTGATGGATTTCGCGGCAGAGTTACCGCAGGGCCTCGATACGCCCGTCGGCGAACGGGGCTCGCAACTCTCGGGTGGTCAACGACAGCGCGTGTCGATCGCGCGTGCGCTGCTCAAGAATGCCCCGGTGTTGGTACTCGATGAGGCGACGAGCGCGCTCGACAACGAATCCGAGCGACGGATTCAAGCCGCGCTCACGACCTTGCGGCGCGGGCGCACGACACTCGTCATCGCGCATCGGCTCTCGACCATCGAGCAGGCCGATCTCATCGTCGTGCTGCACGAGGGTCGGGTCGTCGAGTCCGGCACACATGCCGAGCTGATTGCGCATCAGGGCATGTATGCGCAACTTCACCGGTTGCAGTTCGC
>JBMTZJ010000101.1:0-5466 GCA_049455515.1 Steroidobacteraceae bacterium | reverse complement strand
AGCGCCACGTCGATCTCGAGCGCTGCACCCGGCGCCGACACGAGGCGGGCACTGCCGAGCTCGAGCGCGGCGGCGAGCGCACCGCTGAGACCGAGCGCAAGGGACGCCACCACGGCGGCGCGAGAGGACGTCAAACCGAACCTTTTGTACTGCTTCACGATGCCACCCCCCTCAAGCCTGAGCGCTCAAAGATGATCGCGAATGAGGATTTCCGCAATCTGCACGCTGTTGGTGGCCGCACCCTTGCGGATGTTGTCGGACACGACCCAAAGATTGATTCCCCGCTCGTGCGAAATATCTTCACGGATACGGCCGACAAATACGCGATCATCGTTCGCCGCCTGCACGGCGGGGGTCGGATAGCCGCCGGGCTCGCGCGTGTCGATCACTTTGACGCCGGGTGCCTTATCGAGAAGCTTGCGCACCTCGGGAACGGAGATCTTTTTTCGAGTCTCGACGTTGACGACCTCGGAGTGCCCAAAGAATACGGGCACGCGCACCGTGGTCGCGTTGACCTTGATGCTCGGATCACCAAAGATTTTCTGGGTTTCCCACACCATTTTCATTTCTTCTTTGGTGTAGCCGTTGTCCTGAAACTTGTCGATTTGCGGCACGACGTTGAAGGCGATCTGTGCGGCAACGACCTTCGGCTTCACCGGGCCCTTGCCGCTCACGAGCGCGACGGTTTGTTCGGCCAGCTCTTCGACGGCCTCTTTGCCCGCGCCCGAGACCGACTGATAGGTCGCGACATTGATGCGCTCGATGCCGACCGCGTCGTGAATGGGTTTGAGCGCGACCAGCATCTGGATGGTCGAGCAGTTGGGGTTCGCGATGATGCGACGCTTTTTGAATTGCTCGAGCGCCTGCGGGTTGACCTCAGGAACGACGAGCGGAATGTCATCGTCGTACCGAAACTCGGAGGTGTTATCGATGACGACGCAGCCCGCCGCCGCAGCTTTGGGTGCGTAAATTCGTGAGACGTCACCGCCTGCCGAAAAGAGGCCGATGTCGGCTTTGGAGAAGTCGAAGGTGTCAACGTCGATCACGGGGTACGTCTTGCCGTTGAACTCGACGCTCTTGCCGAGCGAACGATTGCTCGCGAGCGGGTACAACTCACCCACCGGGAATTTTCGTTCCTCGAGAATTTTGATCATGGTGTCGCCGACGAGGCCCGTGGCACCGAGGACTGCGACATTCCATTGACGACTCATCGCTTCTTCTCCGTCTGCGTGATGACGGGGGTCGTCGATTGGACGTCCCCGTTTTGAGCGCGATGGCGCAACCAGTGATCCATGAGCACGATCGCCATCATCGCCTCGGCGATGGGCGTCGCCCGAATACCGACGCAGGGGTCGTGGCGACCCGTGGTGATGATCTCGGTGGGTGTGCCATCGACCGTGATGGTGCGACCCGGCACCTGAATGCTCGAGGTGGGCTTGAGCGAGGCGTGAACGATGATGTCCTGGCCGCTCGAGATACCGCCGAGGACACCGCCCGCGTTGTTGCTCGTGAAGCCCGTCGGAGTGAGTTCGTCGCGATGTTCGCTACCGCGCTGCGCGACGACGCGAACGCCCGCGCCCACCTCGACGGCTTTGACGGCATTGATCCCCATCATGGCGTACGCGAGATCGGCATCGAGTCGGTCGAAGACGGGCTCACCGAGCCCCGGCGGCACACCCTTCGCGATGACGGTGACCCGCGCGCCGATGGAGTCACCCTCTTCGCGTAGCTTCCAGATGAGATCTTCCAATTCTTTGACGCGTGAGGGATCGGGGCAGAAGAACGGGTTGTCGTAGGCCGTCTCCGGCGCTACGGGCTCGAGCACGAGCGAGCCGATCTCGCTGAGATAACCGTGGATCTCGATGCCGAGACGCGTGGCGAGATACTTGCGCGCGATCGCACCGGCGGCCACGCGCATGACCGTCTCACGCGCGGAGGATCGTCCCCCGCCGCGGTAGTCGCGGAAACCGTATTTTTGTTGATACGTGTAGTCCGCGTGCCCCGGACGAAAGCGATCTTTGATCTTGTCGTAGTCGCGCGAACGGGCGTCGGTGTTTTCGACGAGCAACCCGATCGAGGTGCCGGTGGTACGGCCTTCGAAGACACCCGAGAGGATACGCACGGCGTCTTCTTCTTTTCTTTGGCTAACGAACTTGGAGGTGCCGGTGCGCCGACGATCGACGTCGCGCGTGAAGTCGGCTTCGGAGAGCTCGAGACCCGGCGGACAGCCGTCGATGATGCAACCGAGCGCAGGCCCGTGGCTCTCGCCGAAGGTCGTCACCTGAAACAGGCGACCGATGGTGTTACCGGACATGACGTTGCAGCTGCTCGCGGGTCAACAAAAAAACGCCGCCACCGCCACGCTCGAACTCGAGCCAGGTGAACGGCACGCGTGGCCACTGGCGTCGGACCTGCGTCTCGGTGTTGCCCACCTCGACGACCAGGAGCCCTCCCGGCGTGAGGTGTTGCGCCGATTCTTTGAGAATGACGCGCACCGAATCGAGACCCTGCTTGCCCGCTGCCAACGCGAGGCGCGGTTCGTGTTCGTACTCGGGAGGCAGCGAACGCATCTCGCGCTCCCCGACGTAGGGTGGATTCGAGACGATAATATCGTACCGACGGCCTTTGAGGGCCGCGAAATGATCCGATTTCAAGAAGCGGACACGCCGCGTGAGACGCAAATCTCGTGCGTTTTCCTTGGCGAGCTCGAGTGCCGCATCAGAAATATCCGTCCCCTCGACGCGCGCCTTCGGCAGGTAGTGCGCACAGGCGAGCGCGATGCAACCGCCGCCCGTGCAGAGATCGAGTACGCGCTTCACGCGCGCGGGGTCGATCCACGGTCGAAACTGCTGCTCGATGAGTTCGGCGATCGGCGAGCGCGGAATGAGCGCTCGGGCATCGGTGCGCATCGGTAGACCCGCAAACCAGGTCCGCCCGGTGAGGTAGACCGCAGGCCATCGCATCGAGATGCGAAGTTCCAGCAAGGCCTCGAAGGCGACGCGTTGGCGCATCGTGAGTCGACGACGGTAGGTCGCGGCGGTCGGTGCCGAGGTTAAACCCAGCACATGAAAGAGCAGCGCCGCGGCATCGTCGTCGGGGTTGTCGGCACCATGACCAAAGAACACCCCGGCCCGATCGAGCGCCTGCGCTCCGCGACGTAGCGCCTCGAGGACGGTAGGGGGTCGGGGACGGCGGGGCCTGTGGGATACTTTGCGCATGACAGACATTGTGCCATCCGCCGCCACCCGGGCGTTCATCGCGCTGCAACACGTCATACCGCAACACGGTATTTCGCGGCTCATCCATGCCGCCGCGCGCAGCCAAACGCCGTGGTTCAAGAACCTTCTGATCACGAACTTCATCAAGGGGTTCAAACCGGACTTGAGCGATGCGCTCATCGGCGATCCGCTCGCGTTCGAATCCTTCAACGCATTCTTCACGCGTGCGCTGAAGCCCGATGCGCGCCCTCTGCCTGCGGATCCGCTCGCCCTCGCCTGCCCCGTCGATGGCACGATCAGTGAAATCGGCCGCATCGATGAGGATCGACTGCTGCAAGCGAAGGGGCGTCATTACACGCTCGATGCGCTGCTCGCATCGCGTGGCGAGTGGGTCGAGCGGTTTCGGGGCGGCCACTTTGCGACGATTTATCTTGCGCCGTACAACTATCACCGTATCCACATGGCGATGGCTGGCACGCTGCGCGACGCGTGGTACGTGCCGGGGCGACTATTCAGCGTCAATCGGGTCACGGCTGATGGCGTCGCCAATCTCTTTGCGCGCAATGAACGTATCGCGTGTTTCTTTGAGGGCGAAGGCCTCGCGCACGCGTTGTTGCTCATCGGTGCGCTCAATGTCGGCAGCATGGAAACCGTGTGGCATGGCGAGGTCGCGCCGCGCCGTCCGCGACGTCTCACGCGCCTCGAGATCGAGCGTGGAGGTCAAACATTTAGTGCTGCGCGGGGCGAAGAAATGGGCCGCTTCAACATGGGCTCGACCGTGATCCTGCTCTTCCCCAAAAACACGATCGAGTGGGCGCCCGAGATGGTCTCCGGTCGCATCGTGCGGATGGGCGAGACGATCGGCCGTCGCTTGGGCGGCTGAGTTGACGGCGGAGCGCTGAACCAACGATGTCTCGCTGGCAACCGTCTGCCGCTCGCGAACGCCTCGCCCAACGTGCGGCGCTTCTTTCCACGTTACGGACATTCTTTGAGGAGCGTGCCGTACTCGAGGTCGAGACACCGATACTCGTCAATGCGGCGGTCACGGATGTGAACCTGCGACCGGTCGAGGTTGCTCTCAACGGCCGACCGATGTTCCTGCAGACCTCGCCCGAGTACGCGATGAAGCGACTGCTCGCTGCAGGCGTGGGTGACGTGTATCAGCTATGTCGCGTCGTGCGCGGCGATGAACGCAGCCATCTGCACAATCCTGAGTTCACGATGCTCGAGTGGTATCGGGTCGGGTTCGACATGGTCAGACTCATCGAGGAAGTCGCCGCGCTCCTCGATGCGCTCGCCAGCCGCGTCGGCGGTGCACGTCGTACGCTCCGAATGCTGTCGTATCGCGAGGCGTTCCAGTTGACGCTGCAGATCGATCCGCTCGAGACACCAACAGGATCACTCGTTCAGGTTGCTGTCGAACGCGGTCTCGCGAGCGACACCGCGCGAACGCTCGATCGTGACGGGCTACTCGATTTTTTGATGGGTACCGTGATCGGGCCGACCCTAGGCCAAGGCGAGTGGCTCGCCCTCACCCACTACCCCGCTTCGCAAGCTGCGTTGGCGCAACTCGATCCGGTCGATCCCCGCGTGGCGCTACGATTTGAGATCTATGCCGACGGCATCGAACTCGCCAACGGTTTTCAGGAGCTCGCCGATGCGCACGAGCAACGGGCACGGTTTATGGCCGATAATGCCGCGCGGCGTGCGCAGGGCTTGCCGCCGATGCCGATCGACGAACGACTGCTCGCCGCGCTCGAGTCTGGATTGCCTGCGTGTTCGGGCGTCGCGCTCGGTTTTGATCGAGCGGTGATGGTGGCGGTCGGTGCGCGGCAGATCGATGAGGTCATCGCTTTTCCGATTGAGAACGCATGAGAGATCGGCATGAGTAACGCTTTCGATACCCCGGATTTTGGACATGACGCCGCAAGCAAAGCGCGAGGCTACGAAGAGCTCGAGGCGTCGATGCGCGCACTGCTCGCGGGTGAGACCGATGCGATCGCCAATCTCGCCAACGCCGCGGCGCTGCTCTACCTCGCACTACCTCAACTCAACTGGGCGGGGTTTTATTTGCTCGCGCCCGGTTCGAACGAGCTCGTGCTCGGTCCGTTTCAAGGAAAGCCTGCGTGCGTACGGATCGCGATGGGTCGTGGCGTCTGCGGCACCGCCGCGGCGCGCCGCGAGACCGTGCTCGTCAAAAATGTGCACGAGTTTCCGGGGCACATCGCCTGCGACTCGGCCTCGAACT
>JBMTZJ010000100.1:0-5502 GCA_049455515.1 Steroidobacteraceae bacterium | reverse complement strand
CCGACAAGTCGGCCCGCAGGGAAGACGTCGAAGGGTCGCAGCGCCGTCGCCGACAGTCCTTGACGCAACAGGGTTCACCCTCGGTCGTGAGCTCGCGACGGGTGCAGTCGCAGTGGAATAGCGGGATTTTTTCTCCAAGACGGATCAGCGTGGCCGCATAAACGTCGGTTCGTTCGCTCTGTCGCTGAATCGGTGTCGGATAGCGAAGCCCGAATCGATCGAGTGTCGACAGAATCGACCGCTCGTGCTCGATGCGACAACGATCCGGATCGAGATCATCGATACGAAGAAAACACGTTCCGTTGCGTGCATCGAGCGCGCTCCCGACGGCCGCGAGCAGCGAGCCGAGATGCAACGGACCGGATGGCGTTGGGGCGAAACGCCCGATGTAGGGCGGGGACAAACTCAGCGGTATCGGTCGTCGCGATCGCCGTATTGCTTTTCGCGGCGTTCACGCCGCTCTTGCGCCTCGAGGCTGAGCGTGGCGACCGGCCGCGCCTCGAGCCGCTTGATGCCGATTTCTTCACCGGTCTCGAGGCAATAGCCATAGGAGCCGTCTTCGATGCGCTCCAGCGCCTCTTCGATCTTGCGGATCAGCTTGCGCTCACGGTCACGCGTTCGCAGCTCGAGGCTGAATTCTTCTTCTTGGGTGGCGCGATCGTTCGGATCGGGGAAGTTCGCCGCCTCGTCTTTCATGTGCGACACCGTACGGTCGACCTCGCGCATGAGATCGTGTTTCCAACTCTCGAGTATGGTGCGAAAGTGCTCGAGTTGTTCGCGGCTCATGTACTGCTCGCCGCGCTTGACGATGTACGGCTGAACATTGCGCGGCCCCGACAGCAGTGTTTCGTCGCCGTCTTCGCCCTCGGTCGGCGCTACGATCGGTCGCGGATTGCGCTGCACGAAGGTTGCGACCACTTCTTTCTTTCGAGGCGGCTGCTTTGCACCGTCGACCTTGGCGGGCGCGGGTTTAGCCGGAGCAGGTTTCGCGACGACGGGTTTTTCGACGGCCGTCGCCTTAGACGGCACCGTCTTGGGTGTTTCCGGCTTGGTCGACACCTTTTTGCTGGCTTTGACGACAGGGGGTTCCGGCTTTCGCGCGGGAGCTTTGGCGGGCGCCTTCGGTGCGCTGGCCTTGGTCACGACCCCCTTCGCGGTGGGTGCGGACTTGGTGGACTTCGTAGTCTTCACTACGGGTTTTTTTGCCGGCATCAGGCGCTCCTTAGCCTCATAGGCGCTCTGCAGGACGCGCGAGAATACCGGCAAAAAACCCGTCAGGGAAGGGCGAATCGCTCAGGGGAGAACGACGGCCGATTCGGGTGTCCAGCCGGGTTGTCGTCGCGTCGCCACCACGGTGGTGTAGATACCGCCTCGGACGTTAAAGCGTGCCGTGAGCTTCATGTAACGCGGCGCCGTGACGGCCGCCAAGGCATCGGCGATTTCGTTCGTCACGGCCTCGTGAAATGCCCCTCGATCGCGAAAGGCCCAAATGTACGACTTGAGCGATTTGAGCTCGACGCAGGCTCGATCGGGAACGTATTCGAGCTCCAGCGTGGCGAAATCGGGCTGACCCGTCTTCGGGCAGAGACAGGTGAACTCCGGGATGGACATCCGGATCGTGTAGTCGATCTCGGGCTTGGGGTTCGGGAAGGTGTCGAGTTGGGTCGAAGGTTGTGAAGGCATGGGTATCGTGGGAGGGCGTGGAACAGAGGATTAATTTACACTACGCGACCATTCGGCGTTCACTCGCCGTGGAGATTTTTACAAGCGATGCGTCTCACCAAAATCAAACTGGCCGGCTTCAAATCCTTCGTCGATCCGACCAGTGTGTCCTTCCCGAGCAATCTTACCGGCGTCGTCGGTCCCAATGGTTGCGGCAAGTCCAATGTCATCGACGCCGTCCGCTGGGTGATGGGTGAACTGTCGGCAAAACATTTGCGCGGCGATTCCATGGCCGACGTCGTCTTCAATGGCTCGAGTTCCCGTAAGCCCGTCGGCAAGGCTTCGGTCGAGTTGGTGTTCGACAACGCCGACGGCAAGATCGGTGGGGCGTATGCCGCCTTCAATGAGGTCTCGCTGCGGCGCGAAGTGACGCGCGAAGGGGCCAGTAGTTACTTCATCAACGGCGCGCGTTGTCGGCGTAAAGACATCACGCAGCTCTTTCTCGGCACCGGTTTGGGGTCCCGCAGTTACGCGATCATCGAGCAAGGAATGATCTCGCGCGTCATCGAGGCGAAAGCCGACGACATGCGCGCGTTCATCGAGGAAGCGGCGGGAATCTCGAAGTACAAGGAGCGCCGGAAAGAGACCGAGAGCCGTATCGCCGATACGCGCGAGAACCTCGAACGTCTGCAAGATCTGCGCGATGAAATCGACAAGCAGATTCGTCATTTGCAAAGACAAGCGACCACCGCTCGCAAGTACCAAGAGCTCAAGGAGCGCGAGCGGAAGCTGACGGCGGAGTTGCTCGCCCTACGCCTGCGCGATCTCGACAGCGGGGCCGAGGTACACGACTCGGCGGTCCGAGAGAAAGAACTCTCGATGCAGGCGTCGCTTGCGGATCTACGATCGGCCGAGGCGGCCATCGAAACCCAGCGCGCCTTCCATACCGAGCAAACCGATGCGGCCTCGCAGGTTCAAGCGCGGTTCTACGCCGTGGGCGCCGATATCTCGCGTACCGAACAACAGATCCAGTTCGCTCGGGAGACTCGTGAGCGCAAACGCCGAGAACTCGATCAGTCGAGGACGACACTCGAGGCGCTCGCCGTGCAGATCGCGCGTGACGAACGTGAACTTTTGACGATTCGCGAGGAGCTGACCCGGCTCGCGCCGGAAATCGAGCGGGCGCAGAACACCGAGCGCGGGGCGGCTGCAACGCTCGAATCCGCGGAAAAAACGCAAGCGGACTGGCAGCGTCAGTGGGAGACGTTTAATCAGGAGCTCGGTACGGCCAATCAAACCGTACAGGTCGAGCGCGCCCGTATCGAACAATTGGACAATCAATTGCGTCGACTTCGCGCCCAGCGCGATCGTCTCTCGAATGAGCTCGACGAGCTTCGTCGTCAGGAAGTCCAAGGACAGCTTTTCGAACTTGGCGAGCGCGAGTCTCAGGCTCGAGCCGCCTCGGATAGTCTCGCGCGCAACTTGACGGCCGCGTTGGATGAGGTCCAGCGATTGCGGGCCGCGCAGTTATCCGCTGAAGAGCAATTGGAGCGGGCGCGCGGCGAGCGTGAACGATCGCGCGCGGAGATGATGTCGGTCGAAGCCCTGCAGCGGGCCGCGCTAGGGCAAGCCGATGCGAAGGCGACGGAGTGGTTCGCCTCCGCGGGTATTGCCTCGCAGAAGCGTGTGGCGGAGACGCTCAGCGTCGAGCGCGGCTACGAGCGTGCCGTCGAAATGGTGCTCGGCGATTACCTCGAAGCGGTCTGTGTCGAGGGCCTCGATTCGCTCGCAGACGCGCTCGCACGCGCGGGAGATTCGAGCCTCGCGCTGATCGAGTCGACGGGCGAAGCGATCATCGCGACGGCCGATCGACTGTCGTCCAAGGTTCGCGGGCCCTCTGCAGTGTTGGAGGCGCTCAATCCGGTTCGCGTCGCGGGTAGCCTCTCCGAGGCGCTATCGGTCAGGCGATCCCTGGCGCCGGGTGAATCGGTGATCACGACCTCGGGTGAGTGGGTGGGTCGTGGATGGCTGCGAATTGCCCGAAGTGCCGATGAGCGAGCAGGCGTACTCGAACGCGAGCATCGCCTCAAGTCGTTACGCTCGAGCTTCGAGGCGGGCGAAGATCGCGTCAAAGCCTGTGAGTCGTCGCTCCAGTCGACGCGCACCGCGCTCGGTGTCGCGGAAGTCGCGCTGCACGATATTCAAGGCCTCATTCAGGCGGCGCATCGCGAGCATGCCGATTTGCTCGGTCAGCTCGAGGCGTCTCGAGCCCGCGTTCAAGAATCCACGCTCCGACGGGAACGGCTCGAGTTGGAAGCGGCCGATGTCGCGCGCGAAATTGGCGTGACCGAGGATGCTGCGGCGCGCGCAGCCATCGAGCTCGAGCGGGGTCTCGGACGGCTGCAGGAGCTCGATATCAAGCGCCCGTCTCTCGAGGCCTCGCGTGATGCGACGCGAGAGGCGCTCGCTGAGGCGCGCACGTCGGCGCAATCGGCGCAGTTGGCTGCGCGAGACTTGCTGGTTCGCGCCGAGGGCCGTCGTACGGCATCGGCGGGCGTGGAACTCGCCATGGGACGCGCTGCAGAGCAACGCACGTTGTTGCTCGAGACCTCAGCTAATTTGGAGGGTGAGCTCGCCGGGGGCGAGGCGCCCATCATGGAGCTCGAGTCCGCGTTGGAAGGACTGCTGTCGCGACGCCTCGAAGTTGAGGCCGAGCTGACGCAATCTCGCCGTGCACTCGATGAAGCAGATGCGGCGTTGCGAGCGCTCGAAGAGAAGCGTCAGTCGGCCGAGTTGCGGGTCAACGAGGCACGTGGGGCGATGGAGGCGGCGCGCTTGGCCGCCCAAGAAACCCGCGTACGTCGAGAAACGATCGCCGAGCAGTTTGCGGCGACGCAGTTCGATCTTGCGGACATTCGCGCCGGACTGCCCGAAAGCGCCGAAGTGCCGAGCTGGGAAAACTCGCTCCTCGAGACGCGCGCCGATATCGAGAAGCTCGGGCAGGTCAACCTCGCGGCGATCGACGAGCTCAAGGAAAACAGCGAGCGCAAAGAATATCTCGACCGGCAGTTCGCAGATCTGACCTCTGCGTTGTCGACCCTCGAGGAGGCGATGCGCAAGATCGATGGCGAAACGCGATCGCGCTTCGATGACACGTTCAATCGCATCAATGCCGGCTTGCAAGAAAAGTTTCCGCGCTTGTTCGGAGGTGGGCATGCCTACCTCGAGCTCGCCGGCGACGATCCGCTCACGGCCGGTGTCGCCATCATGGCGCGTCCGCCGGGCAAGCGTAATGTCACCATTTCGCAGCTGTCGGGCGGCGAGAAAGCCCTGACGGCTGTCGCCTTGGTCTTCTCGATTTTTGATCTGAACCCTGCGCCGTTTTGCTTGCTCGACGAAGTCGACGCGCCGCTCGACGAAAACAACGTCGGCCGGTTCTGCGATATCGTCCGTGACATGGCGGGACGCGTTCAATTTATTTTCATCACGCACAACAAAGTGACGATGGAGTTGGCCTCGCAGTTGCTCGGCGTCACGATGAACGAGCCCGGTGTTTCGCGACTCGTCGCAGTCGACGTCGACGAAGCCGTACGGCTTGCGGCGAGCTGACGTCATGGAGGACATCCTGCAGGCACTGACCACCGACCTCAGAACCGCGTTGCTCGTGGTGGGCGGCGTTTTGGTGCTCGTCATCGTGTTGTGGGAAGTGATTCAGCGTCGTAAGGCTGCCAAGGCCGATTCGACTCATCTTCGTGGCCCGCTCGGCCAAGATCGCGCCGCTGCGACCAACGAGCTCAGCCAAGTGGATCCGCTGCTGGAGCCGACGCGTCGCGAGTCGGC
>JBMTZJ010000099.1:0-5560 GCA_049455515.1 Steroidobacteraceae bacterium | reverse complement strand
TCGACGATGTATTGCTCCGATGTGGCCAAGATGCTCGAGGCACCGATTTTCCATGTGAACGGAGACGATCCGGAGGCGGTGGTCTTCGTCACGCGCCTCGCGATGAAGTACCGCCAGCGTTTCCATAAGGATGTCGTCATCGATCTCGTCTGCTACCGACGACTCGGTCACAACGAGGCGGATGAGCCGGCGGCCACTCAACCGGTGATGTACAACGTCATCCGCAAGCATCCGACGACTCGCAAGCTCTACGCCGATCGCCTCGTTGCCGAGGGCGTGATGACGCAGTTCGATGCAGACGGCTTGATCGAGCAGTACCGCGCGGGTCTCGATGAGGGACGACCTCAAGCCAAAGCCTCGCTCGGCATGATCGGTAACAAGTACACGGTCGACTGGAGCGCTTACATGCGCAATATCGACTGGACCGCGACGGTTCGCTCCGGTGTGGAGATGAAGCGTCTCAAGGCGCTCGGCGCGCGATTGGTCGCGACGCCCGATGGGCACACGATGCACCCGCGTGTTCAACAAGTCATCACCAATCGCGCCAAGATGATCGCCGGAGAGCTGCCGCTCGATTGGGGGTGCGCCGAGTCGCTCGCGTACGCGAGCCTGCTCGAGGACGGTTACGCCGTCCGAATCTCGGGACAAGACTCCGGACGCGGGACGTTCTTCCATCGTCATGCAGTGCTGCACGATCAGAACACTGGCGCTGCCTATGTGCCGCTTAAGCATATCGCTGAGCGCCAGCCGCGATTCGAGGTCATCGACTCGGTGCTGTCGGAAGAAGCAGTGCTCGCGTTCGAGTACGGTTATTCGCAAACCGATCCGGGCGTGCTCGTCGTCTGGGAAGCGCAGTTTGGCGACTTCGCCAACGGTGCTCAGGTGATCATCGATCAGTTCATCAGCTCGGGCGAGGCGAAGTGGGGTCGTTACTGCGGGCTCACGCTGTTCCTGCCACATGGCTACGAGGGGCAGGGGCCCGAGCACTCCTCGGCGCGCCTCGAGAGGTTCTTGCAGCTTTGCGCCGAACTCAATATGTCGGTGTGCGTGCCTTCGACGCCCGCGCAGATGTTCCACATGCTGCGTCGGCAGATGCTGCGCGAATTCCGCAAGCCGCTGATCGTAATGACGCCGAAGAGCTTGCTGCGTCACGACCTGTCGGTTTCGACGCTCGCCGATCTCGAGGGCGACTCTTTCAAAAATATCATCGATGAAATCGATGCGATTGACCGCGCTAAAGTGAGACGGGTCGTATTCTCGAGTGGCAAGGTGTACTTCGATTTGCTCAAAGCTCGTCGAGCATCCGGCCAGAATGACGTGGCGCTCGTTCGCCTCGAGCAGATTTACCCCTTCCCGGCCGAGGAGTACGCGGCGACGATTGAGCGCTACCCTAATGCCCAAGAAATCGTCTGGTGTCAGGAGGAGCCGCAAAACCAAGGCGCTTGGTACCAGATTCGTCATCGTCTAGAACGCCCGATCGCAGGCAAGCGCGCGTTGTTGTATGCAGGTCGGGCGCCCGCGGCAGCCCCTGCCACCGGCATCGGCAAGATCCACGATTCGGAGCAGTCCGGTCTCGTCAAAGCGGCGCTGCAGTCGGTCGCCCGCGAGGGAGATACGCGCGTCACGCGTCGACTGACCGAAGAAAACCTCCAGCCCGTGCGCTCGGCGACGGGCACCGGTAAGCATTGATCAGGAAATATCGACATCATGACCATCGAAATTCGCGTTCCTCAACTTCCCGAATCCGTAGCCGATGCGACGCTCGTCGCCTGGCGCAAACAGCCCGGTGAGGCCGCTAATCGCGACGAAAATTTGGCCGATCTCGAAACCGATAAAGTGGTGCTCGAAGTTCCGGCGCCCGCGGCGGGAGTGATCAAAGAATTTAAGGTGCAGCAGGGCGCGACCGTAAAGAGCGGCGATCTGCTCGCGATCTTCGAGCCGGGTGCTGCAGCGGCTGCGCCGAAGTCGACGGGTAAGACCGAAGCGGCTGCGAAGGCTGAGTCGGCCTCTGCCAAGGGAGCCTCTGGCGCTAAGCTCGGTCCTGCCGCGCGCCGTGTCCTCGAGGAGACGGGCGTCGAAGCGACTGCGGTCAGCGGTACCGGTCGCGATGGTCGCGTGACCAAAGCGGACGTGGTGGCGCATGTCGCCAAACAGGCTGCGCCGCCGCCGGCGCCGTCGAAGACTTCCTCGACGGGTGCTGTTGCACCGTCCGGCCCACGCGCAGAACAGCGCGTGCCGATGACGCGCTTGCGGGCGCGTATCGCTGAGCGTCTCGTTCAGGCGCAGCACACGGCGGCTTTGCTGACGACCTTTAACGAAGTCGATCTGACCGCCATCAACGAGCTTCGCGCGCGTCACAAAGATCGTTTCGAGAAACAGCACGGCGTGAAGCTCGGTTTCATGTCGTTCTTCGTGAAGGCGAGCATCGAAGCGCTGCGCAAAGTGCCGGTCATGAATGCAGCGGTCGATGGCAATGACATCATCTATCACGAGTACTACGACATCGGCGTTGCCGTCTCGACGGATCGGGGTCTTGTCGTGCCGGTCTTGCGGAATGCCGAGAATCTTGGCTTCGCCGAGATCGAGCGGCAGATCGCCGATTTCGGCGCGCGCGCGCGTTCGGGGTCGTTGTCGATCGAGGAATTGCAGGGCGGTACGTTCACCGTGACGAACGGTGGCGTCTTCGGTTCGCTGCTCTCGACGCCGATCGTGAACGCTCCGCAGAGCGCGATTCTCGGCATGCACAAGATCCAAGATCGTCCGATCGTGGTTAACGGCCAGGTGGCCATTCGGCCGATGATGTATCTCGCGGTGAGCTACGACCATCGCATCATCGACGGTCGCGAGGCCGTGCAGTTCCTCGTGGCGATCAAAGAAAATCTCGAAGATCCGGGCCGTATCCTGCTCGGTCTCTGATATCAGCGGAAAACATCATGAGTGATTACGACGTCATTGTTATCGGCGGCGGACCCGCCGGTTATCCGGCAGCCATTCGTGCGGGGCAGAACGGCCTGAAGGTCGCCTGCATCGACGAGTGGAAAAACTACGATGGAAGCGCCACCTTCGGAGGCACTTGCCTCAATGCCGGCTGTATTCCCTCCAAAGCCTTGCTCGAGTCCTCGGAGCTCTTTCACCGTGCGCAGGCGGAGTTTGCTGCGCACGGCATCAAGACTGGGCCGGTCGCGATGGATATCGCCGCGATGCAAAAGCGCAAAGCCGGTATCGTGAAAAATATGACCGGTGGCATCGTGCAATTGCTCAAGGCGGCCGGTGTCACGGCGCTGCAGGGCCACGGCAAACTACTGGCGGGTCGCAAAGTGGAGTTCACAGCTCATGACGGGAGCGTGAAGACGTTTACGGCCAAGCACGTCGTGTTGGCGAGCGGTTCTCAACCGATGCCGCTCAAGACGGCGGCGTTCGATGGCAAACATATCGTCGACAGTTGGGGTGCGCTCGAATTCGATGCGGTACCCAAGCGTCTCGGCGTGATTGGTGCGGGTGTGATCGGTCTCGAGCTCGGCAGCGTCTGGCGACGTCTGGGCGCCGATGTGGTGGTGCTCGAGGCTATGCCGAGCTTCCTCGCGATGGCGGATCAGCAGCTCGCGAAGGAGGCCATGAAGCATTTCAAGAAGCAGGGTCTCGATATCCGGCTCGGTGCGAAGGTTTCGGGCGCCTCGGTGACGAAGGGCGAAGTGCAGGTGACGTATGCCGATGAGGCCGGTGCATCGCACTCGGTGGTCGTCGACAAGCTTGTCGTCTGCATCGGCCGTCGTCCGTATACGACCCATTTGCTCGGGGAGGGGACGGGCGTCGTCGTTGATGAGCGCGGGTTCATCAAAGTGGATGATCACTGCCACACCGGCGTCGAGAATGTGTGGGCTGTCGGGGACTGCGTACGCGGTCCGATGCTGGCGCACAAGGCAAAAGAAGAAGGCGTTGCAGTCGCCGACCGCATCGCGGGGCTCTATTCCCACGTGAACTACCAGGTCATCCCCTCGGTGATCTATTCGGCTCCCGAGATCGCATGGGTTGGTCAGACCGAAGAACAGGTCAAGGCGAGCGGTCGGGCGTACAAGGTCGGCAGTTTTCCGTTCTTGGCCAGTGGTCGTGCGCGGGCGATGGAGTCGAGTCAGGGCTTCGCCAAGCTGATCGCTGCCAAGGACGATGACCAAATCCTGGGCGTGCACATCATCGGTCCGATGGCGGGCGAGTTGATCGCCGAGGCCGTGCTCGCCATGGAGTATTCGGCGAGTGCCGAAGACCTGCAGCGAACCATCCACGCGCACCCGACCTTGTCCGAGGCGTTGCATGAGGCGGCACTCGCAGCCGACAAGCGTGCCATCGACATGCCGAATCGCTGAGGGTTTCCAGCTATCATAGGCCGGTCGCTTTTCAGCGCATCCTCGGGGTTGCGAGCGCATGGCGCGATATCGGTCCAAGTCCTGGCGTCACTACGATCCGGAGTCCTCCGGCTCGGTCGAGATCCCGACGGCAAGGGTTTCGCAGAACTGTCGCATCCTCGGTATCGATCCGGGTTCGCGTCGGCTCGGCTACGGCATCATCGATGTGACCGGACCCGAGTGTCGCTGTGTCGCGCATGGACGCATTGAGGTCGACGGATTGCCGATGGCCGCGCGGCTCGCCCGAATCCATGAGGGTGTACGCGCGTTGGTGCTCGAACACTCGCCCGGAGAAGTCGCCATCGAAAAGGTGTTCGTCAATCGCAACATCGATAGCGCTCTCAAGCTCGGCCAAGCGCGCGGCGCGGCGTTGTCGGCGCTCGGTGAGTTTGACATTGCCGAGTACGCACCCCGTGCCATCAAGCTTGCGACCGTGGGCTTCGGTGGCGCCGACAAACTTCAGGTGGCACACATGATGCGCACCTTGCTCAAAGTCGAAGGGCGTTTAACTTCCGATGCGGCCGATGCACTTGCCGTCGCGCTGTGCCATGCGCAGCAGCGGAAACTCGCGAGTCTCGTTGCGGCACATCGTGGGGTGGCGGGATGATCGGGTCATTGAGAGGTCGTATCGCGGTCAAATCGCCGCCGCAATTGCTCATCGAGGTGGGCGGAGTGGGTTACGAGCTCGAGGCGCCGATGTCGACCTTCTATGGGCTGCCCGCCGTCGGCGAAGAGGTTCGTTTGCTGACGCATCTGGTCGTACGAGAGGACGCGCAGATTTTGTATGGCTTTGCCACTGCGGCTGAGCGTCACTTGTTTCGGAACTTGCTCAAAGTATCGGGTGTCGGTCCAAAGATCGCGCTCGCAATTTTGTCAGGCACGACCGCCGAGGGTTTTGCGAGCTGCGTGACATCCAACGATGTGACGGCACTCACAAAGATTCCGGGCGTCGGACGGAAGACGGCCGAGCGACTCGTCATCGAAATGCGCGATCGTCTCTCGACCGACGTGCTCGGTGTATCGAGTGCGCCCGAAGCGTCGGGGGGTGGTGCCGAGGGCGAGGCGTTCTCGGCGCTCGTCGCGCTCGGTTACAAACCGGCCGAGGCGACTCGGCTCATCAAAGCGGCTGCAGGCTCGGGCAGTGAAGACACCGAAGAGCT
>JBMTZJ010000098.1:0-5574 GCA_049455515.1 Steroidobacteraceae bacterium | reverse complement strand
CCCGGGGCCGGATGCACGTGGTCGTGCTCGTCCTTCGGAGCCTCGGCAATCATCACCTCGGTCGTGAGCAGCAGGCCCGACACCGACGCTGCGTTCTGCAGCGCGAGGCGCGTGACCTTGGCCGGATCGAGGATGCCGAAGTCGAGCATGTCGCCATACTCGCCCGTGGCGGCGTTGTAACCATAGGCGCCCTTACCGGCCTTCACCTGATTGAGAACCACGGCGGCGTCTTCGCCCGCGTTCTCGACGATCTGGCGAAGCGGCTCTTCGATCGAGCGAGCGAGGATACGAATGCCGACCGTCTGGTCTTCGTTCGCACCTTCGAGCTTCTCGAGGGCCTTGGTCGCGCGGATGAGCGCCACACCACCGCCCGGCACCACGCCTTCTTCCACCGCCGCACGCGTGGCGTGCAGGGCGTCTTCGACGCGCGCCTTCTTCTCTTTCATTTCGATCTCGGTGGCTGCGCCGACCTTGATCACCGCGACACCGCCGGAGAGCTTGGCGACACGCTCCTGCAGCTTTTCTTTGTCGTAGTCGCTGGTCGCTTCTTCGACCTGCTGACGGATCGACTCGATGCGCGCCTTGATGTCACCGGCCTTGCCCGCGCCATCGATGATGGTGCTGTTCTCTTTCTCGACGACGACCTTCTTCGCCTCGCCGAGATCGTTCAGCGTCGCCTTCTCGAGCTGCAGACCGACTTCGTCGGAGATCACGGTGCCGCCCGTGAGGACCGCGATGTCCTGCAGCATCGCCTTGCGACGATCACCGAAGCCCGGCGCCTTAACGGCAGCGACCTTCAGAATGCCGCGGATATTGTTGACGACGAGCGTCGCGAGCGCCTCGCCCTCGACGTCCTCAGCGATCACGAGCAGCGGACGACCCGCCTTCGCAACACCCTCGAGCACCGGGAGCATCTCGCGGATGTTCGAGATCTTCTTGTCGACGAGGAGGATGAACGGCTTCTCGAGCTCGACCGTCTGGTTGGCCTGCTGGTTGATGAAGTACGGCGAGAGATAGCCGCGATCGAACTGCATACCCTCGACGACGTCGAGCTCGTTCTGCAGACCCGAACCTTCTTCAACGGTGATCACGCCTTCCTTGCCGACCTTCTCCATCGCCTGGGCGATGGTCTTGCCGATCGACTCGTCGCTGTTGGCGCTGATCGTGCCGACCTGAGCGATCGCCTTGTTGTCCTTGCAGGGCTTGGCGAGCTTCTTGATCTCTTCGGTGGCGACGATGACGGCCTTGTCGATACCGCGCTTGATGTCCATCGGGTTACGACCCGAGGCCACCGCCTTCAGACCCTCACGGATGATCGCCTGAGCGAGCACCGTGGCCGTGGTCGTGCCGTCACCGGCCTCGTCGGAGGTGTTCGAGGCGACTTCCTTGACCATCTGGGCGCCCATGTTCTCGAACTTGTCCTTCAGCTCGATTTCCTTGGCGACCGAGACGCCGTCCTTGGTGACGGTCGGGGCACCGAAGCTCTTCTCGAGCACGGCGTTGCGGCCCTTCGGGCCGAGGGTGGCCTTGACGGCGTTGGCGAGGACGTTGACGCCGCGCACCATGCGCTGGCGAGCGTCATCACTGAAACGAACTTCTTTAGCAGCCATTTGATTGTTCCTTAGGTGAAATAGTTAGGCTTACTTGCCTTCGATGATGGCCATGATGTCTTCCTCGCGCATGACGAGGAGGTCTTCGCCATCGACCTTCACTTCGGTACCGCTGTACTTGCCGAAGAGGATCTTGTCGCC
This sequence comes from Steroidobacteraceae bacterium, assembly GCA_049455515.1. Taxonomy (GTDB): domain Bacteria; phylum Pseudomonadota; class Gammaproteobacteria; order Steroidobacterales; family Steroidobacteraceae; genus UBA964. The sequence goes on along the minus strand of JBMTZJ010000098.1, from coordinate 3,823 downwards.
GACCTTGACGTCGAGGGCGCGGACCGAGCCGTCTTCGAGAATCTTGCCTTTGCCGATCGCAACGACCTTGCCCTGCGAGGGCTTCTCGGCGGCCGAGTCGGGGATGACGATACCGCCCGGGGAGGTGCGTTCCTCCTCCAGGCGCTTCACGATCACGCGGTCATGAAGCGGACGAATTTTCATGTTTCGCTCCTGAAAACTACTGTTGACTAAAAGGGACTCGGGAAGCGTGTTAGCACTCTCCCCTTGTGGCTGCTAATGATAGCGACGGAAAGTTCCATTTCAAGGGTGGACCCGGCTATCCTGTTTCGCCGCGCACGGGGTGGCTTTAGAACCGGTAGATCGTCTCTAACCCAATGAAATTTAAGAATTTATTACTCTCTTTCCTGGCCTTATTCGCAGGAATGTTCGCCGGATCCGCCTCGTCCCAACTCGGTGAGTCGGAGTTTCTACCCCCAGATCAGGCCTTTCGAGTCGAAGCCGTGGCGCAAGGCGCCGACATGATCCGGGTCGATTTTCTGGTGACCCCGGGCTATTACCTCTATCGACATCGCTTCACTTTCGGTCTCGACACCGCAGCCGCCACGCCCACGGCCACGCTCGGCTCCCCGAATATCCCCGAGGGCGAGTGGAAGGAAGACGAATTCTTCGGACGGCAGCAAGTCTTCCTCGAGGCGGTAAGCGTCTCGATCCCGGTCTCGCGTCCACCCGGAGAGGCCCTCGAACTTCCGATCGTGGTCGGACTGCAAGGTTGCGCAGAGAAAGGCCTCTGCTACCCGCCCGAGAAACGACGATTCACGGTGTCGTTGCCGGCGACTGACGCCGCTGCTCGCCCTGACCTCCTGCGCTCGATCGACGGATCAACGGGTGCCGGAGATTCAACTTCGAGGTTCGTCTCTGAGCAAGACCGCCTCGCCGAGCTCATTCGCACGGGCAATCTCGCGCTCGTCCTCGCCACCTTCTTCGGACTCGGCTTGCTGCTCGCGTTCACGCCCTGCGTGCTGCCCATGGTCCCGATCCTCTCCGGAATCATCGCGGGCCAAGGCAGTTCCGTCACCACGAGTCGCGCGTTCGCGCTCTCGCTCTCTTACGTGCTCGGCATGGCAGTGATGAACACGCTCGCCGGTGTTGCCGCGGCAGCGGCCGGCCAGCAGATCCAGGCGCTCTTTCAGCAGGCGTGGATCATCATTCTCTTTTCTTTGATCTTCGTAGCGCTTGCGCTGTCGATGTTCGGGCTCTTCACCATACAAATCCCTGCGTCGCTCCAGACTCGCCTGAGTGACGTCAGCAATCGCCAACGCGCCGGAACCTTCGGCGGCGTCGCCGTGATGGGCGCCCTCTCCGCATTGATCGTCTCGGCCTGCGTTGCACCGCCTCTTTTTGCCGCGCTCGCCGTGATCGCGCAAACCGGCGATATGGTGCGCGGCGGCAGTGCGCTCTTCGTGATGTCGCTCGGAATGGGCGTACCGCTACTCGTCATCGGCACCTCGGCAGGCCGGCTATTACCCAAGGCCGGCGGCTGGATGGATACCGTCAAGAAATTCTTCGGCGTACTGATGCTCGCCGTAGCCGCCTGGATGCTGAGTCGTATCGTCGAAGATCGCTGGGCGTTGCTGCTGTGGGCAGCACCCGCGCTCGTCGGTGCTTGGTTACTTATCCGCGAAATCAAAACGCGCTCGATCTTCGGATGGATCATGCGAGGTCTCGGCGTGGTTCTTGGCGTTTACGCCCTCGCACTGATCGTCGGCGCGTTTTTGGGCGGACGTGATCCGCTCGCGCCGATTCCGCAGTTTGCAGCGCAGCAGAAAACATTGCAGTTCACGCGCATCAAGACCGTCGAGGATCTCGATCGCGCGGTTGCCGCCGCCACGGCAACGGGCCGTCCGGTCATGCTCGACTTCTATGCAGACTGGTGCGTCTCGTGCAAAGAAATGGAGCGCTACACCTTCACCGACGCCGGCGTTCAAGCTGCGCTCGAGGGCACGGTGCTACTCAAAGCCGATGTCACGGCCAACGACGAAGCGGATCAGGCGCTTTTGAAACGCTTCGAAATCTTTGGTCCGCCGACGATCGCTTTCTGGGGGCCAGATGGTATCGAACGCAAGAACTATCGTGTCGTCGGGTTCATGAAGGCCGAGGAATTTTCTCGTATCGCGAGTGAAGCGACCGCACCCGTCGTATCGGCTCCGTAATTCAGAACCGCAACACTGGCGAGTCCCCATCAATTTTTCAGACCTGTACCACTCATGAAAAAATCGACCGTTGTCTTCATCGTCGTCGCGGCCCTGTCTGGTGTCATTGCCGCCGTCGCCATCCGCAGCTTCCTCGGGCCCAAAACACCGGCTCCGAGCACCACGGAAATCGCGCCGATGCCGGGTGCCGCCACGGGCAATGTCGATGCGCCAGCATCGGTCGCTCGTAAAATTCCCGAGGTGCTCCCCGACTTCACGCTGGCCACGCGTGAGGGGCCGCCCCGCACGCTGTCGAGCTTCGATCATCCGTCGCTGATCGTAAATTTTTGGGCGACTTGGTGCGCGCCCTGCCGTCGGGAAATCCCCTTGCTGCGTCAGCTGCGCACGGATCGCGGCGCTCGCGGCGTCGAGGTCGTCGGCGTAGCGGTAGATTTTCGCGAGGACGTCATCAAATACGCGGACGACATCGGGCTCGACTACCCGCTCTTGATCGGCGAAGAGGATGGTGTTGCGGCCGCCGACCTCTTCGGCGTCAGCACGGCGTTTCCATTCACCATTTTCGCCGATGGGCAGCGGCGTATCGTCGCCGTGAAAATCGGCGAGCTGCATGGTGATGAAGCCAATTACATTCTCGATCAAGTCGAGCGCATCAACGCCGGTAGCCTGCCGGTGGAGCAGGCGCGCGTCATGATTCGCGACGAAATCAAACGGCTCGATGCGCTGCGGACCGCGAAATCCGCAGGCTGACGGTAAATAGGGTACATTTTCCGCTCCCACGGAGGTCCCATGGACATTCGCAAGGTCAAAAAACTCATCGAGTTGCTCGAGGAATCGGGCATCGCCGAAATCGAAATCAAAGAAGGCGAAGAATCCGTGCGCATCAGTCGCATGTCGAGCGGTGCAATCGCCGCGCCGCCTGCCGTCTACGCGCCTCCACCGATGCCGGCCGCGGTTGCTGCGGCGGTAGCCGCTGCGCCAGCCGCCGCTCCGGCAGCGTCGGCCCCCGTCTCGGTCGATCATGTCGTACCCGCGCCGATGGTGGGTACGTATTACTCCGCGCCGGCTCCGGGCGCGAAGCCGTTCGTGCAAATCGGTGACGAGGTCAAAGTCGGTCAAGTACTTTGCATCATCGAAGCCATGAAGATGATGAATCAGATCGAGTCGGATCGAGCCGGCAAGATCACCTCCGTACTGGTTCAGAATGGTGATCCAGTCGAGTTCGGTCAGCCGCTGTTCTCGATCCAGTAATCCCGCGCATCCCGTGATCGACAAAATCGTCATCGCAAATCGGGGCGAAATCGCATTACGCGTGTTGCGCGCCTGCCGCGAGCTCGGCATCAAGACCGTCGCCGTGCATTCCACGGCGGATGCCAACCTCAAGCACGTGCTGCTTGCAGACGAATCCGTGTGTATCGGTCCGCCCGCTTCGGCCAAAAGTTATCTCAACATGCCCTCGATCATCGCCGCCGCCGAACTCACCGATGCGGCGGCGATCCATCCGGGCTACGGGTTTCTTTCGGAGAACGCCGACTTCGCCGAGCGTGTCGAACAAAGTGGTTTCACGTTCGTCGGCCCCAAGGCCGAGACGATCCGCATGATGGGCGACAAGGTCTCGGCCATCAAAGTCATGA
>JBMTZJ010000097.1:0-5657 GCA_049455515.1 Steroidobacteraceae bacterium | reverse complement strand
TCGGAGGGTTCCGAGGTGGTTGCGGTCTGCGCCGCCATCGAAGCGGAGATTGCGCAGCTCGAAGACGCCGACCGTGCCGAGTTTTTGAAGGATCTCGGGCTCGAAGAGCCGGGTCTCAATCGCGTGATCCGTGCCGGCTACGCGCTGCTCGGCTTGCAGACGTATTTCACCGCCGGCCCGAAGGAGGTGCGCGCGTGGACCGTCAAGAAAGGTGCGACGGCGCCGCAGGCGGCCGGCGTCATCCATACCGATTTCGAGCGCGGATTCATTCGCGCCGAAGTCATCGCGTTCGACGACTACGTGGCGCTGAAGGGTGAGCAGGGCGCCAAGGAAGCCGGCAAGCTGCGCCTCGAGGGCAAGGAGTACTTGGTCAAAGAAGGCGATGTGATGCACTTCCGGTTCAACGTCTGACGCCGCTTCGCCATGGAAGCCTTCCTCGTCTCCACCGGTATCGTGGCGCTCGCCGAAATCGGCGATAAAACCCAACTGCTCGCACTCGTGCTCGCGGCGAAGTACCGCAAGCCCGTGCCGATCATCCTCGGCATTCTCGTTGCGACGTTGGTGAACCATGCGGTGGCAGGCTATGTCGGTGCGTGGGTCGCAGCGGCCATCGGTGCCGATCTCATGCGGTGGATTCTCGGCCTTTCGTTCATCGCCATGGCGGCCTGGATGCTCGTACCGGACAAATTGGACGACGAGGAGAGCGCCAAGCCGGCGCGCTATGGCGTGTTTCTGACCACCTTCATCGCCTTTTTCATCGTAGAAATCGGCGACAAGACCCAGATCGCCACCGTAGCGCTCGCGGCGAAATACGCTTCGCTCTGGGCGGTCGTCGGCGGAACGACACTCGGCATGATGCTTGCGAACGTTCCGGCCGTTCTGCTCGGTGAGGTCGCAGCAAAGAAATTACCGATGCGACTCGTGCACGGCGTCGCTGCGACGATTTTCCTGGTGCTGGGTGTGCTCGTGTTGCTCGGCGTCGGTGGGGATCTCGGCGGTTAGATTCGCGCTCAGATGAGCCCGAGCGGCAGCTCGGTGGTGTTCTTCGTCTCTTCGATCACCATGCGCGACTCGATCGACTGCACGCCCGGAATCTGCGCGAGTTTGCCCTGCAAGAAATTGTTGAAGTCCTCGATGGTGCGGGTGGCGACCAGCAAGATGAAATCGATGTCGCCCATCAGAACGTAGCACTGCAACACTTCCGGAAAACTCACGACCTTGTTCTTGAACTTGGGCAGCGATTGCCAGCCGTGACTGGCGAGTTTCACATTCACGAACACCAGAACGTCGAGCCCGACTTTCTCGCGCGAGAGTAGGGCGACGCGACGCTTGATGACGCCGGCTTGCTCGAGCAGGTTGATTCGGCGCCAGCAAGGAGACTGTGACAGGCCCACTTCTTGGGCGATGTCGGCGGTTGAGCGCGTGGCATCACGCTGAACCTCATTCAGGATGGCGACGTCGTATTTATCGAGCTTCATGGATATCGTCCCCCTGATTTATATGGATATTGGATAATCTATTCTCAAAAGCGCTAGTCGGCAAATCAATAAAGTTACTACGACCGACTCGGGCTGTTTTACTCTCGGCGTTCATGACATCCCGCCTACACGTCCCAGCGGTTCCCGCCAGGCCCGGCGAACAGCCGGATTTCAGTTACGTGAAACTGGCCGCCGCAGGCGACGTGCCGCGGCCGCCGATCGATGTGCCGGTGCTGGGTACCGCGCCGCTCGCCGAAGATTTGGTGCGCGTGCTCGACGAGTCGCATCGGGCTGTCGGTCCGTGGGCGCCTCGACTCGATGCCGAGACGCTTCGACGGGGTCTGCGCACCATGATGCTGACGCGTACGTTCGACGATCGCATGCAACGCGCTCAGCGTCAGGGACGAATCACCTTCTACATGCGCTCGCTAGGCGAGGAGGCGGTCTCCGCGGCCGCCGCGCTCGCGCTTCGCGAGGGTGACATGCTTTTTCCGTCCTACCGTAATCAAGGCTTGTTCCTCTCGCGTGGACTCACGCTCGTCGAGTTGATGTCCCAGTTGCTGTCGAATTCGCGAGACATGTGCAAAGGTCGCCAGCTCCCGGTGATGTATCACTCGGCTGAGCGGCGTATTTTTTCGATCTCGGGAAATCTTGCGACCCAGTTTCCCCAGGCCGTCGGCTGGGCGATGGCTGCGGCCATCAAGGGAGAGACCCATGTCGCCGCCGCATGGCTTGGCGAGGGCAGCACGGCCGAGGCGGATTTCCATCACGCCCTGACCTTTGCCAAGGTGTACAAAGCGCCCGCGATTCTCAATGTGGTCAACAACCAGTGGGCGATCTCCACTTTTCAGGGCTACGCGGGTGGCGAGCAACGCTCGTTCGCCGCGCGCGGTCCCGGTATGGGGATCGCGGGTCTACGCGTCGACGGCAACGACTTCCTCGCCGTCTATGCGGCGACGGCCTGGGCGGCCGAGCGTGCGCGCGCCGGTCACGGTGCCACCTTGATCGAGCACGTGACGTATCGTGCCGGCGCACATTCCACGAGCGACGATCCCGCACGTTACCGCCCCAAAGACGAATTCGACGCCTGGCCGCTCGGTGATCCGGTCGAGCGCTTGAAGGCGCATCTCGTATCGCTCGGCGAATGGGACGACGCGCGCCATCAGGCGCTCATCACGGAACTCGAGGAAATCGTCACGGCGGCCTGGCATGAGGCGGTATCGTACGGAACGCTCAACGAAGGGCCGCGTCTCGATCCGTCGCTGCTTTTCGAGGATGTCTTCAAAGAATTACCGCCACACCTACAAGCCCAGCGGGACGAACTCATGGCGGAGCTCGCGGAGCGGGGGGAGTAAGGCCATGCCCACGATGACCATGGTTCAGGCGCTCAACTCGGCGATGGACGTCATGCTCACGCGCGACCCGAACGTCGTCGTGCTCGGCGAAGACGTCGGGTACTTCGGCGGTGTATTCCGTGTCACCGAGAGTTTGCAGAAAAAGCACGGCGCCCATCGGGTGCTCGACACGCCGATTGCCGAAGGCGGCATTGTCGGCGCCGCAGTCGGTATGTGCGCCAACGGGTTGCGACCCGTCGCCGAGATCCAGTTCGCCGATTACATTTACCCGGCCTACGACCAGATCGTGAGTGAAGTCGCTCGCCTGCGATACCGCAGCGCAGCGGCATTCACCGCGCCGCTCACGATCCGAACGCCGTGCGGTGGCGGTATCCGTGGTGGTCAAACGCACTCGCAGAGCCCCGAGGCCGTCTTCGCGCACGTGAGTGGCATCAAAACCGTGATGCCGTCGAATCCGTACGATGCGAAAGGTATGTTGATCGCGGCCATCGAAGATGATGATCCGGTCATATTCTTTGAGCCGAAGCGGGTCTACAACGGTCCGTTCGACGGTGAACCCGATAAACCGGCGCAGTCCTGGGCGGGGCATCCCCTCGCCGAAGTACCCGAGGGCTATTACACCGTGCCGCTTGGGCAGGCTGCCGTCACCCGTTCGGGCAGTGCGCTCACGATCGTCACCTACGGCACCATGGTGCATGTCAGTCTCGCCGCTGCCGAGGCGCTCGGGATCGACGCCGAGGTCATCGACATTCGCAGCATGGTGCCGCTCGATATCGAGACTATCGCGGCCTCTGTGAGCAAGACGGGCCGCTGCCTCATCGTTCACGAAGCCACGCGTTTTGCGGGCTTCGGTGCGGAACTCTCGGCGTCCATTCAGGAGCATTGCTTCTGGAATCTCGAGGCGCCGATCATGCGCGTGGCGGGTTGGGACACACCGTATCCGCATGCCTTCGAGTGGGAGTACTTCCCCGGCAAGCGCCGCGTGATGAATGCCCTGCGTCGACTCGTGGGAGAGACGGTATGACGCGACACGTGATGCGATTGCCCGATCTCGGTGAGGGCACGGTGTCGGCCGAAGTCATCGCCTGGAAGGTGAAGCCGGGCGATCGGGTGCGCGAGGACGCACCGCTCGTCGAAATGTCGACCGACAAGGCCGTGGTCGAAGTGCCGTCGCCGGTCAGTGGTCAGGTGGTTTCCATCACGGGCAATCCTGGCGACGTGATTGCCGTCGGCGCGGAGCTCGCCGTATTCGAAATCGAGGCGAAGGCCGATGCCAAGGCGGCCGTCAGTGCGCCGACCGTGGCGGCGTCGCCGCAAGTCGGGTCGATCGCTGCAGCGCCTTCGGGCAAGGCCGCCTCGACCTCGGCAGCCGCCAGTGCGGCGAAATCGACGCCTTCGAGCCCCGTCGCCTCGTCGGGCCGCGTCATGGCCTCGCCAGCGACCCGCCGCCGCGCGTTCGAGGCCGGTATCGATTTGTCGACCGTGTCGGGTTCGGGTCCGCAAGGTCGCATCCTCGCGCTCGATGTCGAGCGTGCGCGCAGTGGTGGTCCGGGTATCACCGAAATTCCCGTCATCGGCGTTCGCCGACTCATCGCGCAGCGCATGGCCGAGGCGAAACGGGTTGCGCCGCATTTTGCGTACGTCGAGGAGATCGACGTCACCGAGCTCGAGGCCCTGCGTACGTCGCTCAACGCGAGTCGCGCTCCGGGAGCCGCCTCACTCACATACCTACCGTTCATCGTCCGTGCACTCGCAAACGTCCTCAAAGATTTCCCGCAATGCAATGCGCTGTACGACGAAAAGCGCAACGTCCTCGTGCGTCATGCCGCCGTGCACGCAGGGATCGCGACGCAGACGCCCGACGGGCTCAAGGTCCCTGTAGTCCGAGACGTGATGTCGCACGGCCTCGAGGGGCTCGCTGCCGAAATTCGACGGACCAGCGAGGCGGCGAAATCGGGTCGTGCCCGTCGCGATGAGCTGTCGGGCTCCACCATCACCGTCACGAGCCTCGGCAAATTGGGCGGCATCGTTTCGACGCCGATCCTCAATCTGCCGGAGGTGGCGATCATCGGGATCAACAAGGCGGTCGAGCGGGTCGTCGTGGTGGACGGAAAAATGGTGATCCGACGAATGATGAACGTCTCGTCGTCGTTCGATCACCGCTTCGTCGACGGTTTCGATGCCGCCGCCATGATTCAGGCGCTCAAGACCCAGCTCGAAGCACCGTCGCAAATCTTTGGCTGACGCGCTGTCGCGCGTATCAGTCGGCTTTGAAGTCCACGAGCGCGACGGCCTCGGCGACCTGCGCGCCCTCGGTGACGTGGAGGCGCTCGATGGTTCCATCGGTCGGCGCCGTGAGCACGTGCTCCATCTTCATGGCCTCGATCGCGAGTAGCGCCGCCCCTCGCTTGACGCGATCGCCCGCCTTGACGTGCACGGCGACGACTTTTCCTGGCATGGGCGAGCGTAATCCGCCATTCGGGATCTCGCGCGTCGTGTCAGCGACGCGGGGGTCGACGATCCGTATCGACGCTTGCTCGCCCTCGATCAGCACGTGAGCGAGTCCCTCGTGCAACATCGCATGCGCGTAGTGCGATGCGCCGTCGATCCACATGGCGAGGCGATGATCCGCGCCCCGACATGCCCGCAGCTCATGAACGTCTGCCGAGTCGAAGGTGATTCGCCAGCCCTGCGCGAGGTACTCGACGAGTACCTCACGTCGCTCTTCGCGGAACTCGAGGGTGACCCGTCGCTTCGCGGTACCGACGAGTCGAAAACCATCGATCGCCGTCCACGGTGATCTCGTTTTCGGGAATTCCTCGAC
>JBMTZJ010000096.1:0-5678 GCA_049455515.1 Steroidobacteraceae bacterium | reverse complement strand
TCACTGGCAAAAACCCGCACCCCGGTTTCCTCGAATACCTCTCGGGCGACGGCATCTTCGAGACTTTCGCCAGGCTCGACGAAGCCTGCGATCGTCGAATAGCGACCTGACGGCCAAGCACTCTGACGACCGAGCAGGGCACGCTCGCCGTCGCTGACGAGCACGATGATCGCGGGATCGATCCGCGGGAAAAAATCGGTGGCACAGGCCGGGTCGCTGCACGTCATGACGTGACCGGCACGCGTGGGGCGCGTCGGTGAGCCGCAGACCCCGCAGTGCCGGTGTCGTCGCTGCCAGAACGCGAGCGCTCTGGCATACGCGAGCAAACCCGCTTCCTCGGCGCCGAGCGTTCCGGCGAGCGGCCTGAGCTCTTCGAAACGGAGCGCCTCGTCACGATCGCTGTCCGGAGTCTGATTTTCATCGGTCTGTACGAGGACGCAGCGGCGATCACGAAACCATCCGAGCAGAACCAGGGACTCGTCCGGACTCGACTGAACGAGGGTATGAGAACGATCGACGAACGCCGCGGTCGGTGGGTCTCCCGTGACGCCGAGCGCAGTGCCGCGCGCCGGGAGAAAGAGCGTTTGGGCGTCAGCTCGCGCCGACTCGAGCCAGCGCGGATCCTCGCGCAGCTCAGCGCGCCGGTCGAGGTAGGGGCCGGCGAGAAAATTGGTGGCGGAGCGTTCTGAGGATGACGGCATGAATTTAGGCGCCGCGTGAGGCGCGTACTCGCAGGGTACGCGCCAGCGGACCAGACGAATTCTAGCAGTCTGGCTAGGTGCGCGAGCTGCCGGAGGCTTTGGCTGAGCCGCGGTTACCCGCAGGCTTCTCCGGCATGGGGGCGTCACACGCTCGGCAGGCGGGATCGCGTAATGAGACGCTCTCTACGATGTTGAGGGCCTGACAGGCCGTGCAAAAACGCAGGCGAATTTCGTCACCGGCAGTGAGCGCCTTGACGAGGAAGGCTGCGTGCTCGAAGTCGATGCGCGGGCGAGGCGAGACGCGCCGATAAGCCTCGTAGGCATCGCAGAGGAGGCGACCCCTCGCGATCGTCGGAATTTTCTTGAGTGAGGCGGGATCGGGCTTGTCGGAGATGGCCCCGAAGAGCAGCAGGATCGAGGCCAGAGCGTGAGCCTCCGCACCCAAGCTGGTGGCGCGTAGGAAGTAGCTGACTTGGCCGGGCGATTTGCCGCGATGCCTGCGCACACCGGCGCCGGGCTTGATGTATGACCGATAGAGTTTTCGTACACGGTCGTCGCTGAGTCCCGTCCAGTGGCGAATGGTATGGGTGCGCGCCTCGTGCCGAATGAGTCGAAGAGCGAGCTCGAGGCGAAGACGATCGCGCTTATAGCGCTCATCGGTGACGTGCATGGGGGTGAGCCTGTCAAAGAATGTATTTCGATGGAAAATATCCCAAAACAAACGCTGCGTTCCAAGTTGGTTTGGGTGACCATTTCGGTTGAAAAAACGGAGGAATGCATGGCTAACGACAAAAAACCCCCGACGCCCGACCCCAGTGCCCTGGCCACGACCGAGACCGACTTCGCGCGCAGCGTCGATCGCGAGATCATCCGCCAGGTCGGCGGCATGAACCTGCGTGGCTTGCGGATCCTGCGAGACGCTCTCGAGGGCTCAAAGATCGTTCTGCCCTCGGCGGCGTCCATGCTCCGCGAAGAGTGGTTGGGTCTCGACGATGGCGTGCTCGCCTCGGTCGCCGACTGCCCGTATCTCCTTTTCGATCTCTCCACCGATACCGCCTTTGCGCTGTGGCGGCGTGTTCAGGCCGGGGTCAACCTGCCACGTCTGCAGCCCGGTTTGTGTGAAGGCCAAGCGGGCCAGGGGTTCGCGCGTATCGTGTGTTACTTCGCATGGCAAACAGCCCAGTCGCGACCGGCGGCCGCCTCCTTATTGCTCGGGCTGTCGCCCGCGGGTTGCGCCGCGTTACGCGCACTCGAGTTGCCACAAATCGACGAGTTGGCGGAGACGGCGGGGCCCTGTGTCGGTCTGCGTTGGGGCGAAGACGTCCTCTTCTGGCGCCGCCGAATTCAGGCTGCCAAGGCGGGCGACCGCGCGGCGCTTTGGGATACCACCTTATCGGGTGTTCAACGTCTCGCTGCGGTATCGCGCAGCACGCCTTAAAGGCGGTTCATCCGCAGTGCGAAGACCGCAATACGGAGACAAGGTGTCGGGCCGAGCGGCTGACGCCTCGGTGGCCATGCTATCTTTCGCCGCCTCATGGAAGCGCTTTCGGTTCGTGGTCTCGTCAAGCGATACAAAAATGGGGTGGAAGCCCTGAGGGGCATCGACCTCGACGTTCACGAGGGCGATTTCTTCGCGCTACTCGGCCCGAACGGAGCCGGCAAAAGCACACTCATCGGCATCTGTACGTCCCTCGTCACCAAGACGGAAGGGTCAGTCCGCGTTTTCGGGCACGATCTCGACACCGATCTTGAGGCGGCGAAATCTTGTATCGGCGTGGTGCCGCAGGAGCTCAACCTCAATCAATTCGAAACTCCCGAGACCATCGTCGTCAATCAAGCGGGGTTTTACGGAATTCCGCGACGGGTCGCGCGCGAGCGCGCCGAAAAATATCTCACCAAGTTATCGCTCTGGGATAAACGCAACAAGATGACGCGCACGCTCTCGGGCGGCATGAAGCGCAGATTGATGATCGCGCGCGCACTCGTACACGAACCGCGCTTGCTGATTCTCGACGAGCCCACCGCCGGCGTCGATATCGAGATCCGGCGATCGATGTGGGAGTTCCTGCGAGAGCTCAATGAAGCAGGAACGACCATTATTTTGACCACGCACTATCTCGAGGAAGCCGAGAGTCTTTGCCGCAACATCGCGATCATCGATCGTGGCCGCATCGCCGAAGCCGATCGAATGGACCGACTGCTTCGCAGACTGCACACGGAGTCTTTCGTGCTCAGCCTGCGTGAGGCGATATCGGTCGCGCCGTCCGTGCCGGGCTACGACATTCGTCTGGTCGATGCGAATACGCTCGAAGTGGAAGTGAGCAAAGATCGCGACCTCAACGATCTGTTTACAAGGTTATCGGCTGATGGTGTTCACGTGATAAGCCTGCGTAACAAGGTCAACCGACTCGAAGAAATTTTCATGCGGCTCGTCGACAAGTCGGGGGCTGCAGCATGAGCGCGAGTTTCGCGAGCGCGCGCTGGATCGGTTTCCAGACCATCGTGATGCGTGAGTTCGGGCGCATCCTGCGAATTTGGGGGCAGACCATCGTCCCCTCTGCGGTGACCGCAGCGCTTTATTTCGTGATTTTCGGCAGCCTCATCGGTCGCCGTATCGGACAGATGGACGGCGTCGACTACATGCAGTACATCGCGCCCGGACTCATCATGATGGCGGTGATCACGAATGCCTATGCCAATGTGTCCTCATCTTTCTTTGGCGCGAAGTTTCAGCGCTACCTCGAAGAAATCAGTGTTTCGCCCCAACCCGATTGGGTGATCATCGCAGGCTATGTCGGCGGCGGAGTGCTGCGAGGTCTGCTCGTCGGGCTGGCCGTCACGGTCATCTCTCTCGTCTTCACTCACTTACCCGTTCATCATCTCTTTCTGATTTTGGCGGCCGTTCTGCTGACCGCAGTGATTTTCTCGCTCGCGGGCTTCATCAATGGTGTATTTGCCAAGAATTTCGACCAGGTAAACTGGATACCGACGTTCATTCTCACACCGCTCACCTATTTCGGTGGCGTGTTCTATTCCATCAACCTGTTACCGGAGTGGGCGAGAACGCTGTCGTTCTCCAATCCGGTGCTCCACATGGTCAATGCCTTCCGGTACGGTTTCCTCGGCCGCTCCGACGTGCACGTAGGGCTCGCCTTCGCCATCATGACGCTCTCTGCAGTGGTGCTTTTTCTGATCGCGCTTTGGTTGATGCGGCGCGGCACAGGTCTGCGCGACTGACCGCAGAAAACATGGGCGGATGATCGTGTACGAGGACTTCACTCCGCCGCGCTGGTTGCGCGGCGCCCATCTGCAGTCGATCCTGCCGAGCCTCCCTTTGCGACGGGCACTCGTCGAGCGACGCGCGAGGCCGCTGCTCGCCTCGAGCCGGGAGTTGATCCTCGATTGCGGCGACGGAGTGCGATTGCAGGCATTCTTCTCGCCAGCACCGGCGTCGCAGCAGTATCAGCGGATGCTCGCAGTGCTGCTACATGGTTGGGAGGGCAGCGCGCAGTCGTTGTACGTGCTTTCTTTGGCGCAGACGCTGCACGAGCACGGCTTTGACGTAGTACGTCTCAATCTTCGTGATCACGGTGCGACCCACCACCTCAACAAAGAGCTGTTCCACTCCTGTCGACTGCCGGAGGTGGTCGGGGCGGTACGCCGACTGCAGTTCCTGTTTCCCTCTCACCGGATGACGCTTGCCGGATTTTCTTTGGGTGGAAATTTCATGTTGCGCGTCGCTGCGGAGGCGCCCAAGGCCGGTATCGAGATCGCGCATGCCGTCGGCGTGTCGCCGGTGCTCGACCCGGCAAACTGCCTCGATGCCATGGAGCGCGGATGGTCGCTTTATCATGATTATTTTGTTCGGAAGTGGCTTCGGTCGCTTCGTCTGAAGCAGCAAGCATGGCCGGGTCAATTCGAGTTCGACGAGCTCGTCACGTCCCGAAACTTAAGACAAATGACCCGTGAATTGGTCTTGCGACACGCTGGCTACGACGATGTCGAGGATTACTTCCGGGGGTACGCCATCACCGAAGATCGACTCGCCGCGCTCGTGGTGCCATCCACCCTCATCACCGCACTCGATGACCCCATCATCCCTGCGGCCGATCTCTCGCGGCTCGCAAGACCGACGGCGCTGCGCGTGATCGCTACGCAGACCGGTGGGCACTGCGGATTTTTCGATTCTCTGTCGGGTCCGGGCTGGGCCGACCGATTGATCTTGCGCGAGTTGCAGCAGGCGGCCGCCGCTTGACCTAGAATCGGCCCATGATCCGCCGGTTATCCATTTTCCTCGCTCTCGTCGTCCTCGTTGCGGTCGGAAGTTGTGGCGAGCTTCAGGATTGGCGCAGTACGCAGCGAGCCGACACGCTCGAGGCGTACGAATCTTTCGTCGATCGCTATCCACAGAGCCAATACGTCCCGGTCGCTCAGCGACGCTTGGCCGATCTCGTCGAGCAGCGCGACTGGCTGATCGCCACCGAATCGGATACGGCCGCCGGTTATCGTGCGTTCATCAATACGCATCCCAAAGGTCGATGGACACGCGAGGCGCGAGTTCGCCTGCAGAATTTTTTGAACACGCCAGGTGTTCTCGGTCCTGCGGCGATCGAGCCCGCCGAGCCACCGCCTGCGATGTTGCCGGAGGAGCCCGTCACGACAGAGGTGGCGGAGCCCGTACCGACGACGTTGGTCGAGCCTGCGCCCGTAACCCATCGCATCCAGCTCGGTGCATTTTCAAGTCGGGACTTAGCGCTCGAGGCTTGGCGGGAAGCACGGACTCGACACACGGAGCTGCAAGGTCTCGTGTCACAAGTGATCGTCGGCTCGAATGGGCAGGTCGATATCTACCGACTTCAGGCGAGTGTCGTCAGCGAAGAGCGGGCGCGGGAAGTGTGCCGAGTGCTTGCCGCGGCGGGTCAGGGTTGTGTGTACGTGCCGCCGGGTCGTTGACACCCGCGCCTCCTGAGCGACGCG
>JBMTZJ010000095.1:0-5684 GCA_049455515.1 Steroidobacteraceae bacterium | reverse complement strand
GTCTTCAACTGGTGCGCGACCATGTGGAAAGGGTCGATCAGCTTCGAGACGCCGATGCTCTTCGCGTTGGCCTTTTTATTCCTGTTCACGCTCGGCGGTTTCTCGGGCTTGATGCTCGCCATCGTTCCCGCGGACTTCCAGTATCACGACAGTTATTTCGTAGTCGCTCACTTCCACTACGTGCTCGTGCCGGGCGCCGTCTTCGCCATCATGGCGGGCGTGTACTACTGGCTGCCGAAGTGGGCCGGTCGGATGTACAACGAGAAAGTCGGCAAGGTGCACTTCTGGCTGTCGACCATCGGTGTGAACGTGCTGTTCTTCCCGCAACACTTCTTGGGTCTCGCCGGTATGCCGCGACGCATCCCCGACTACTCGACCCAGTTCGCCGACTGGAACATGGTGTCGTCCATCGGCGCGTTCATCTTCGGCTTCTCTCAGCTGCTCTTTGTGTACGTGATCTGGAGTGGTGTGCGCGCGGGCGAAAAAGCGGCCGCTCGACCGTGGGGAGGGGCGCCTGGCCTCGAGTGGGAGCTGCCGACGCCGGCGCCGTACCACAGCTGGGAAACCCCGCCGTCGCGCGCGGTCATCTCTCAGGGCGCGATGCACTGAGCACTCGCTGAGGACGTCGTCTCATGGATGCCGATTCGCCCGAAGCCGAACGTAGTCGCCGAGTCAAACGCTCGGCGATCGTGCTGGGGCTCGTCGCCTTCGGCTTCTACCTGGCATTCATCCTGATGTCCGTGTTGGGCTTCCGGCAATGAACGAGTCGCGCGAACAAAATAATCGTCGTCTAACCTTGCGATTGCTCGGCTTTGCCGCGGGTGCTTTTGCTTTCGGGTTTGCCCTAGTCCCGCTGTACGACGTCATCTGCGACATCACGGGGGTGGGCAATCCCAAAGATCTACTGCGCGCCTCCAACGTGCAGGCGATCGAGCACGATGAGTCGCGTCTGGTAACCGTCGAGTTCGTAGCGGACTTGCCGACGGTCGGCAGCTGGGAGTTCCGTCCGGTCGTCGCCGAAATGAAAGTGAATCCGGGGCGGCTCTACGAAATCGATTACGTCGCTCGTAACCTGACCGGACGAGACACCGTCGCTCAGGCCATTCCCAATGTCGCGCCGGGCAAAGCCACGGCGTTCTTTCGCAAGACCGAGTGCTTCTGTTTTGTCCCGCAGAATTTTTCGAAAGACGAAGAGCGCGTGATGCCGGTGCGTTTCGTGATCGATCCCAACCTGCCGAAGAGCATCGATCGAGTGACTTTGTCTTACGTTTTTTACGATAACTCGACGCGGGTCGCCGCGCTGAACTAGGAAAATCATCATGGCCAACGCTGCCGAACACGCTGCCGACAAGTATTACGTTCCTCACGAGAGCCCGTGGCCGATTTTCGGATCACTGACGCTGTTCGTGTTCATGATCGGCCTGTGCGGATGGCTCAATCATTGGTACGGCCCTTGGGTCTTCGCCATCGGCATCGTCATGCTTATCGCGTTGTTCGTCGGCTGGTTTGCCGTCGTCATCAACGAACATCAGCGCGGCATGTACAACCTGCAGGTCGACAAGTCGTTCCGCATGGGCATGTTGTGGTTCATCTTCTCCGAGGTCATGTTCTTCGCAGCATTCTTCGGGGCGCTTTTCTACGCTCGACAGCTCTCGGTGCCCTGGATCGGCGGCGAAGGCGTGAAAATCTTCAACAAATTGCTCTTGTTCCAGGATTATAACGCCACGTGGCCAACCAACGGCCCGGCGGCCCTCGGTACGCGTGAAGACGGTTCGTTCGAAACCATTCCGGCCTTCGGATTACCGGCGATCAACACGGCCATCCTGCTGCTCTCGGGCGTGACGATCACCATCGCTCACCACGCACTGAAAGAAGGGAATCGAAAGATCCTCAATATTTTCTTGGCAGCGACCTTCCTGCTCGGCTTCCTGTTCGTGGGACTTCAGGCGTACGAATACGTCCACGCCTACACGGAGCTCGGACTCACGCTGTCGACGGGTATTTACGGCTCGACGTTCTTCATGCTCACCGGCTTCCACGGCGTGCACGTGACGCTCGGCGCCATCATGTTGCTCGTGATCTGGTTCCGGACGATGAAGGGACACTTCACGCCACAGCGACACTTCGGCTTCGAAGCAGTGGCCTGGTATTGGCACTTCGTCGACGTGGTGTGGCTCGGATTGTTCGTGTTCGTCTACTGGGTCTGACGATCACCGTGGCGGCTCCGCCACGCTTCGATGTTGCGACGGGCCGGGAAACCGGCCCGTTTGCTTTTAGCGACTCATGCCGAGGGGTTGAATGAGTCCTAGTGCCCACGCCGCCATCAGCAGCAAAAAAAGACCGACGGACAGGGCGACTCGGACCGTGAGCGCGCGGACCATTTTCTTGGAATCGCCTTTGTCGGTCATGAGGTGAAACAGCGCCGAGCCCAGGCTGAAGACGATGCCCAGCAAGACGATGCCGACAAAAAGCCGAAAGAGTTCCACAACCGTTATTATAGAGCCGTGCCGCTCCGAATCGCCGTTGGCCGCAGGGTTTTTTCTCCGTCGTGGCTGATGACCGTCATCACCTTGTTGCTGCTCGTGCTCTTCATCAGCCTCGGCAGATGGCAATGGGGGCGGGCGGAGTTCAAGCAGCAGCTCGGAGCAGAGTTCGCCGCGAGCTCGGATCGCATCGTAACGTTAGGCGCGAGCGCGACGAGCGCTTTGCCGCGCTACACGCGAATCGACGTTGGTGGAAAATGGGACGGCTCGCGACAATTTTTGCTCGACAATCGGACGCGCGATGGTCGAGCCGGATACGAAGTACTGACGCCGCTGCAGCTCGCAGATGGGCGTTGGCTGATGGTGAATCGAGGTTGGGTTCCGTTCGAAGGCTATCGCGATCGGTTGCCCGAGGTTCGCTTGACGTCGACGGAGGAGACGGTGCGAGTCTCGGGTCTGCTGGACGAGCTGCCTGTCGCCGGTCTCGCGGGTGGGCGTGCCGCGCCTGCGCTCTCGGGCAACTGGCCACGAGTGACTGCGTATCCGCAGCCTGCGGAACTCGCTCGGTCGCTGGGAGTCGACTCTAAGCGTCTTGAGTCACGGGTCTTGTTGCTCGATGCTTCAGCACCCGATGGCTACCGGCGCGACTGGAAGCCCTACGCGAAGGGCCCTGAGCAAAACTGGTCCTATGCGATTCAATGGTGGAGTTTTGCCGTACTGCTGCTGGTGTTGTTCGTGATCATGAATTTGAAGAAACGAGATACGGAATGACGACTGACACTAAAAATGTTCATTCACCAAACTCGGGTCGGGGTGCGCTGATCGGCCTTGCTGCGCTTTTCTTTCTTCCGCTCTTGGGTGCATTCTGGCTGTACTACGCCGGAGGGTGGCGGCCCGCGGGAAGCACCAATCATGGCGAACTGATTTCACCCGCGAGACCGCTCGCAGCGAGCCCTCTAGTCAATATCGACGGCTCTGCAACATCCGAAGAATTGTTCAGAAGCAAATGGACGCTGCTGTACATCGACGATGGCGCATGTGACACGACGTGTCGCCAAGCCCTTTGGACTATCCGTCAAACCCGTCTGCTGCTTGCCGAGGATATGGACCGTGTCCAACGCGTGTTCGTTGCCGAGCGTAATTGTTGTGATACGGCGTTCCTCAACGCCGAGCATTCAGGACTCGAAACGCTACAGCCGGCCGATGAAGCCGCACGAGCATGGCTCGATCAATTCCCGCGTGATGCGTCTGGGAAGACGTCCTATATTTTCGTTGTCGATCCGCTCGGTAACCTCATGATGCGCTTCGACTCGACCCAGAATCCGAAAGGGTTACTGGAGGATCTCGAAAAACTCCTCAAGCTTTCACACATCGGCTGATCATCCATGTCCATATCGACCTCCATTCCTCAGGGCGCTGTCACTATTCGACGACTGGCGCTGCTCGGCGTTGCGCTATGTCTCGTTGTCATCGTGCTCGGTGCGTGGGTGAGACTGACGGATGCGGGTCTCGGCTGTCCCGATTGGCCGGGCTGCTACGGACACGTCACGCCTGCAGGCGCCGAGCGCAACGAGGGAAAAATCGAGTCGTACTCACCGGGCTGGGAATACGACTCCGGAAAAGCGTGGCGCGAGATGATCCATCGCTACGCGGCAACCGCTTTGGGTTTCATCATCGTACTGATCACAGCGATCGCAATTGCTTACCGACGCGAGCGCCCCGTCAGTATTCCGCTCGCGGTTTCTTTGCTCGTCGTCGTCGTGCTGCAAGGTACGCTGGGTGCTTTCACGGTGTGGTGGTTGGTCAAACCGCTCGTTGTCGTGTTGCACCTCATTGGCGGTCTCACGACACTGTCGCTTCTGTTTTGGATGTGGCTCAACATGCGTCGCACAACGCGGCTTGTCGAGGCTGTGCCCGGTGCGACACGTAGCGCAACGCTCGACGGCGCGCGGCGTATGGCGGTCATCGCCACCGTCATCGTGGCTTTCCAGATCATGCTCGGCGGATGGACCAGCAGTAACTACGCCGCTGTCGCTTGTCCCGATTTACCGAAGTGCCAGCAGCAATGGTGGCCCGAGGGAATGGATTTCAGCGAAGCGTTCGTCCTCTGGCGAGGGCTCGATATCAACTACACCGGCGGTGTACTTGAGCATCCGGCGCGGGTGGCTATCCATTTCACGCATCGTCTCGGCGCGATCGTCGCCTCTCTCGCCGTGCTGTTTGCTGCCTGGCTCGCGATAACTCGAGCACCCACCGATCTCGTGCGTCGAGCCGGATACTGGGCCATCGGTGCGCTCGGTATTCAGTTACTCGTCGCATTCCTGATGATTCTCAAGGCGTTCCCCTTGTCGCTCGCAGCGGGCCATAACGCCGGAGCGGCATTGCTCATGATGTCGCTTATTCTGCTCAATCGGCGCCTAAGAGAAGCCTGATCATGTCAACTTCCGCCTCAACTGTAGCCGCGCGTCCGGTGTGGAAGCTCTATTTCGAGCTCACCAAACCCAAGGTCGTGGCGCTCATCGTGTTCACCGCGATCGTCGGCACGCTCCTCTCCAGCCCCGGAATGCCGCCCCTCGATGCGCTGATCTGGGGCAATCTCGGTATCGCACTCGCGTCAGCCTGTGCAGCCGCCATCAATCAGGTCCTCGATCAAAAAATTGACGAGCAGATGTCGCGAACACGGGGTAGACCGCTGCCGCGAGGCACGCTGAAAACCTCCCAGGCACTGAGCTTTGCATTCGTACTCGGTGCACTCTCGATGGTCATCCTGTGGTTCCTCGTGAATCCACTCACCGCGGTGCTGACTTTCGCCTCACTCATCGGTTACGCCGTGATCTACACGGTCTTTCTCAAACGAGCGACGTCGCAAAACATCGTGATCGGTGGTGCAGCGGGGGCTGCCCCACCCGTCCTCGGTTGGGCGGCCGTCACCAACTCCATCGAACCCAACGCACTCTTGCTGTTTCTCATTATCTTCATTTGGACGCCGCCGCACTTTTGGGCGCTCGCGATCGCTCGGCGCGACGAATATGCCAACGCGGGCATCCCGATGCTTCCGGTCACCCACGGAATTCCCTACACGCGTTTGCAGGTCTTGCTCTACACCGTGTTGCTGGTACTGGTGACATTGATGCCCTGGATTTCGGGCATGAGCGGTCTGATCTATCTTGCCGCCGTGCTCGTACTCAACGCGCGTTTTCT
>JBMTZJ010000094.1:0-5745 GCA_049455515.1 Steroidobacteraceae bacterium | reverse complement strand
CGCTGATCCGTCTTGGCGAAAAAATCCCGCTATTCCACTGCGACTGCACACGTCGCGAGCTCGCGACCGAGGGTGAACCCTGTTGCGTCAAGGACTGTCGGCGACGGCGCTGCGATCCCTCAACGTCTTCCTTGCGGGCCGACTTGTCGGTGCTCCCTGGAGTGTCCGTGGTCGATCGAAGTCTTGGCGAGGTGCGCTTTCAACCGCAGAAACATCGCGATGTGATCGTACGCCGTCGTGACGGGACACATGCCTATCACCTCGCGACGGTGATTGATGATGCCGACCTCGGCGTCACGGATGTCGTTCGCGGAGCCGATCTCTTGCCGAGTACGGCCTGGCAGCTCGCGCTGCACCAAGCCCTTGGCCTTTCGCCACCGCGCTACCTGCACTTGCCGGTCGTGACTGAACCCGACGGTAGCAAGCTCGCGAAATCGCGGCGGTCTGCGCCGCTCGGTCACGACGAAATGGCTGCGCAGCTCCGAAAGGTGTTCGCGTGGCTGAAACAAGAGTCGCCCCCGCCCGAGTTGAGATCGGCGGAGGATCTTCTGGCCTGGATGGCAAAGAAATGGGACCCGGCGCGATTTGCCGGGTCCGAATACGTTTCGGTCGATACGTGACCGCGCCGGTTAGCGCGGCTCGACGTCCTTCATGGAGAGGCGCACGCGACCCTGACGGTCGACCTCGAGCACCTTCACCTGCACCACGTCGCCTTCTTTGAGCTTGTCGGAGACACGCTCCACACGCTCGTTGGAAATCTGCGAGATGTGCACGAGACCATCGCGGCCCGGAAGAATCGTGACGAACGCCCCAAAGTCCATTAGGCGCGCGACTCGACCCTCGTAAACTCGGCCCACTTCGACGTCCGCGGTGATCAGCTCGATGCGACGCTGCGCCTCGCGACCCGCTGTTCCGTTGACCGAAGCGATTTTGACCGTGCCGTCGTTTTCGATGTCGATCGTGGTGCCCGTCTCTTCGGTGATCTGACGAATGACCGCACCACCCTTGCCGATGACATCGCGGATTTTCTCCGGATCGATCTTGAGGGTGATGATCGAGGGCGCCCATTCGGACATCGTTTCGCGCGGCTTCGAAATGACCTTGCTCATTTCGCCGAGGATATGCAGACGACCCGCCTTCGCCTGCTCGAGCGCGACCTTCATGATCTCGGGCGTGATGCCCTCGACCTTGATGTCCATCTGCAGTGTCGTGACGCCGTCTTTCGTTCCGGCCACTTTGAAATCCATGTCGCCCAGGTGATCTTCGTCACCCAGGATGTCGGTGAGCACTTTGTAGCGCTTGCCTTCGAGCACGAGCCCCATGGCAACGCCCGCGACCGGCGACTTGAGCGGAACACCCGCGTCCATCATGGCGAGCGATGCGCCGCACACCGAGGCCATCGACGAGGAGCCGTTGGACTCGAGAATCTCGGACACCACACGAATGACGTACGGGAACTTCTCCATGTCCGGCATCACGGCCGCGACACCACGACGCGCAAGGTTGCCGTGACCGATCTCACGACGCTTCGGTCCCGACATCATGCCCGTCTCACCCACCGAGAACGGCGGGAAGTTGTAGTGCAGCATGAACGGCTCGCGATGCTCGCCTTCGGGCGCATCGATGATCTGCGAGTCGCGTCCGGTGCCGAGCGTCGTGACCACGAGGGCCTGCGTCTCGCCACGCGTGAAGAGTGCTGAACCATGGGTACGCGGCGTCACACCCACCTTGATGGTGATGGGGCGAACGGTGACGGAGTCGCGACCGTCGATACGCGGCTCTCCGTTCAGGATGCGCTCGCGGACGATACTGCTCTCGAGACGGAACAGCTGGTCATCGACGTGCTCCGCCGTATACGCCGGTGCATCGCCAGAGGTCAGCTGCTCAATGACTGCTTTTTTGATCTCGCCGACACGGGTGTATCGCGCCTGCTTCTCAGTGATGCGATAGGCCTCGGACAACGAACCATGAGCCGCTGCACGCACGGCGGCTTCGAGCTCGGCGGTCGCCGCGTTCGGCTTCCAATCCCAGCGCGGCTTGCCGCACTCGGCGACGAGTTCGTTGATGGCCTTGATGGCCACTTGCATCTGCTCGTGACCGAACACGACCGACCCGAGCATGACCTCTTCGGTCAGACAGTTGGCTTCCGACTCGACCATCATCACGCCGTCTTTGGTGCCGGCCACGACGAGGTTCAGCGCGGAGGTCTTGATATCTTTGGCCGTCGGGTTGAGGAGGTATTGGCCATCCTTGTATCCCACTCGAGCCGCACCGATCGGCCCGTTGAACGGCACGCCCGAAAGCGCGAGCGCCGCAGAGGCACCCACCATCGCCGGAATGTCGGCGTCGATTTCGGGATCGATCGAGATCACCGTCGTCACCACCTGCACTTCGTTGTAGAAGCCATCCGGGAAAAGCGGACGGACCGGACGGTCGATGAGGCGCGAGGTCAGCGTCTCCTTCTCCGTGGGACGACCCTCACGCTTGAAGAAGCCGCCCGGGATACGGCCCGCGGCGTAGAACTTCTCTTGATAGTTGACAGTGAGCGGGAAGAAATCACGACCCGGGGCCGCCTTCTTTGCGGCAACCGCCGTACACAGGACGACGGTATCGCCGAGCGATGCGACGACGGCGGCGTCAGCTTGGCGGGCCATTTCGCCCGTCTCGAGCGTCAGCGTGTGGGGACCATATTGAAACGACTTCTTGAATACCGGCACGGGAAACCTCGTGAATAAATGCAGTAAGCGAAAAGGCCGCGCTCAGTGAGAGGCGCGGCCTTTGCGGAGGGTCTGCTTAACGGCGCAGCCCGAGACGCTCGACAACTTCCTGATACTTCTGCGGCTGGCTGGCCTTGAGGTAATCGAGGAGCTTGCGGCGCTGGTTGACCATCTTCACGAGTCCGCGACGGGACGAGTGGTCCGAAGCGTGCGCGGAAAAGTGCTGCCCGAGACCGGAAATACGCTCGGAGAGCAACGCGATCTGAACTTCAGGAGAACCCGTGTCCTTGGGATCCCGGCGGAACTGGGAAACGACTCCGCTCTTTTTCTCTGTACTAAGAGGCATTCTGAAAAACCCTTTTAAATCTTGATAGTTACGGTCGTGTTGAAGGCCGCGGATTGTACTCGCTGGCCTTTTCGGCCACAAGTCGCTTCGGGGCGAGTCGCCCGGGAGCCGCCACCCGGCCGAGACCCATGAAGTTCGCCCCGGGCCCGTGGATCCTCACGGTCTCCCCCAGCGCATATCTGAGGGCCTCCGGCGCCTCGACGACCTGGCCTTGGGCCATCCGACGGGCCGCCTCCGGCCCGAGGTTGACGACCCTCAGATGACCGACGGCTTCGTCCAACGACACCCACGGTAGACCGACGCCACCGCTCGCCTCGATTTGTGGGAGCGTGACCAGCCGGTCGGCCGTGAAGGGCTTCACGCTCTCCCGGCGGAGCTCGGCCACATGGCCGACCGTACCAAGCGCCGTCGCGATGTCCTCGGCCAGCACTCGAACGTAGGTGCCCTTACCGCAAACGACTCGACAATCGAGGTGGTGGTCAATGATACCGAGCAGGTCGAGCGTCTCGATGCGAATGGTGCGGGGCGGGCGTTCAACGACCTCTCCCGCTCGCGCACGGCGATAAAGCGGAACGCCACCTTGTTTGATGGCCGAATACATCGGGGGAATTTGTGAGGTCTCGCCAACGAAGCGCGAGAGAATCTTTTCGACGGTGTCTCGATCGAGCACCGGGACCGGCCGCTCTTCGACCACCTCGCCCTCGACATCACCCGTGGAGGTGCGCTGACCGAGCGCAATCCGAAACCGATACACCTTGTCGCCTTCGAGGATTTCACCGGCGAGCTTGGTCGCCTCGCCGATACAAATCGGCAACATCCCTGTCGCGAGCGGATCGAGACTGCCGACATGGCCGGCTTTGCGGGCGCCGAGTAATCGTCGAACACGAAGACCGGCTGCCGTCGAGGACAGCCCGAGCGGTTTGTCGAGAAGCAGGATCCCGTCGGTCAACGGGTGGGACCGTCCGTCGAGGGGTCAATCTTTGAAGGATCGTTCGTTGCAGGACTCTCCTGCTCGTGGCGAACCGCCTCATCGATCAGCTTGGTGAGTCGATCGGCGCGCTCGATGCTCGCGTCGTACTCGAAATCGAGTCGCGGAGCGTGACGCAAGCCGAGTCGACGCCCGACTTCGCCGCGCAGAAAACCCGCAGCACGCCGCAAGCCCTCAGCGACCTCATCGGGCGCATGACGATCACCAAACGGGACGAAGAGTACGCGCGCAGAGCCCATGTCGGGCGCCACTTGAACCGCAGTGATGGTGACCATCCCCACTCTCGGATCTTTGACCTCCCGAGAGATGAGCTCGGCAACCACCCGCTGCAACTCGGACTCGACGCGCTGCTGGCGGGCCTTACTCGTCACGACAGCCGCTCGATGCCTACACGACCGATCAAGCGATCGCCCGCGCGACCTCAACCCTTGCGTAGCACTCGATCTGGTCGCCGACGCGCACATCTTGGTAGTTCTTCACGCCGATACCGCACTCGGTTCCTGCGCGAACCTCACCGACATCGTCCTTGAAGCGACGGAGCGACTCGAGCGCCCCCTCGAAAATGACCACGTTGTCGCGTAGCACACGAATGGGGTTGTTGCGCTTGACGGAACCCTCGACGACGAGACAGCCCGCCACGACGCCGAACTTGCTGGAGCGGAACACGTCGCGAACCTGTGCCGTACCCACGATCTGCTCCTTGATTTCCGGCGCCAGCAAGCCGCTCATGCGCTGCTTGATGTCATCGATGGCTTCGTAAATGATCGAGAAGTAGCGGATGTCGATACCGGTTTCTTTGACGGCCTCGCGCGCACCCGAGTCGGCTCGAACATTGAAGCCGAGCACCATGGCCTTGGAGGCCGCTGCCAGCTGGACGTCCGAGGCCGTAATACCGCCGACGCCGCTCGCGACGACCTTCACCTGCACTTCGTCGGTGGAGAGCTTGGTCAAAGAATCGCGCAAGGCCTCGGCACTGCCCTGCACGTCCGCCTTGATGACGACGCTGATGACCCCGGCCTTTTCCTCGCCCATCTGCGAGAACACATCGCCCACCGTCGCGGCCTGCTTCGCCAATTTGACGTCGCGGAACTTGCCTTGGCGGTAGAGCGCAACCTCGCGCGCCTTGCGCTCGCTCTCGACGGCGAGCATTTCGTCACCGGCGTTGGGCGCACCCGAGAGACCGAGAACCAGAACGGGCATCGAGGGCTTGGCCTCATCGACACTCTTACCGGTCTCATCGAACATCGCGCGCACGCGACCGAATTCCTGACCCGCAATGATCGGATCGCCGAGCTTGAGGGTGCCTTTCTTGACGAGCACCGTCGCCACCGCACCACGACCCTTCTCGACACTGGCCTCGACGATGATGCCGCCCGCAAGCCCGGTCACCGGCGCCTTGAGCTCCAGTACCTCCGCCTGCAGCAGAATCGCGTCGAGCAGTTGATCGATGCCTTGTCCGGTGTACGCGGACACGTTGATGAACATCGTGTCGCCACCCCACTCCTCGGGAATGACTTCCTGCTTGGAGAGTTCGGTGCGCACGCGATCCGGATCGGCGGTGTTTTTGTCGATCTTGTTGACGGCGACGACGATCGGCACGCCCGCCGCACGGGCATGCTGGATGGCCTCGATCGTCTGTGGCATCACGCCATCGTCGGCAGCGACCACCAGCACCACGACGTCGGTCGCCTTGG
>JBMTZJ010000093.1:0-5750 GCA_049455515.1 Steroidobacteraceae bacterium | reverse complement strand
CCGACGGCCGCAGCGAAGCCGAAATATTCGACGAGTGCGATGAGCATGACCAAAAAGACCGGAACATAGTCGGCGGACATGGGAACCCCCTGGATAGAACGAGTGTCAAGCATAGCGCGGTGGCAGAATGCGCGGTGAGGAGATCAGCACATGATCGGATTTTTACTGCGAGCGGTGATCGCCGCCTTCGGGTTGTGGTTCGCGACACTGTGGGTTGACGGTATCGTCGTCGACGGACCGGGAACACTGCTGATCGCGGCCGTGGTGCTCGGGCTCGTCAACGCCATCGTGCGACCCATCATCATTGTGCTGACGCTTCCCATCAGCGTGGTGACGCTCGGATTTTTTCTCCTGGTGATCAACGCAGGAATGCTCGCACTCGTCGCGGTGATCGTGCCCGGTTTTGACGTTACAGGCTTCTGGAGCGCGCTGTGGGGCGGCTTTATTGTGAGCCTAACGGGATGGATCGGCTCTTGGTTCATCGGATCGCGCGGCCTCGACCTCATGAGGCGCCGATGAAAACGTCCCAGACTCGATCCGCACTTGGCGCGACGTTCATGATCGTTGTCGCAATGCTCTCGACGGCGACCGTAGCTGCCGATCAGCAATTCACGGGGTACGCGCGCTCCCGTGCCGACGGAAAACTGCTGTACGTTGAGTCTCACCACGTGCGGCGGGCCGGCGAGGTTGGCGAAACACGAATCGTGATGTATCGATGTTCTGCCGACGGCCCGGCGTTCGCACGCAAAGAACTTACGTACGGCGCATCGCGGGAGACGCCGGAATTTACGTTTACCGATGCGCGTAGTGGTTACGTCGAGGGACTACGCCGGACCGCTGAGGGACCGCGTGTGTTTCAGCAGGACGGCCCGAAGAGTCCGCGTCGTGAAGCCAAGGCACCGACGGACGCCGCGTTGGTTTCAGACGCCGGCTTCGACGAGTTCGTACGCAAACATTGGGCAGCCCTCGAAGCCGGAAAAACCGTGAGATTTCCGTTTCTCATTCCGAGCCGGCTCGACTACCTCACCTTCAAAGTCAAAAAGTATGGCGAGACGAAGATAGAGGGTGCGACTGCAAGTGTGATTCGTCTGAATCTGTCCGGCGTCTTCGGTTGGTTTCTGCCGTACATCGAGGTGACTTATCGCAAGAGCGATCGTCTGCTCAAACGATATGAAGGGCTGACCAACATTCGGGGTGAGGATGGCCGCAACCTCGTGGCGACCATCGAGTTTCCGTCGCGTGATCGCCGCAGCGGCACCCCGAGCGACTTCGTCAAGCTCCGGGCGGAGCCTCTCGTTCCGCGCTGCTGAGCCGCGATTCCTCGACCGGTGAACGACGAGGCCAGTTCACGAGCATCGTGCCGCCCAAAATGATGATGGTGCCGGCGATCTGTAACGGCCCCAGCCCTTCGTCGAGCACCCACCATCCGAGTAACAAGGCGATGGACGGATTCACGAACGCATAGGTCGATAACTGCGCCGGTGTCACATTGACCGATAGCCACGCGTACGCGGTGTACGTCACGCAGGAACTGACGATCGTCATGTAGGCGAGCGCCAGCAGACCCTCGCTGTTCCAAGTCCACTGGTTCAATTCGCCGGCCATGATCGCCGGTACCGTCAACATGACGCCTCCACAGAGCATTTGCAGCGCGGTGAAGGTCATGAGATCCAAAGACGTGCCGGAGTTACGGATGTAAAACGTACCGAGCGACCACCCGAAGCATCCGATGAGCACGATGAGCGTCGGCCACGCGAGCGCCGCCGCTGCGGATTCCCCGCCAGGCCATGCGACCAATACGGTTCCTGCGAATCCCGTGACGAGACCGAGCGCCACGCGAGCGCTGATGGATTGCGCGCGTGCGCCGAACATGCCGAGGATCGGAATCCAGAAAGAAGATGTGACATTGAGCAGGGCCGCGAGGTTGGATGGGATGTACTGCAACCCCCAGACTGCCGCGCCGTTCGATACAAACACTGCAAAGAATCCGACGACGATCAAGCTGCGCCACTCCGGTCGCGGAATCACGGGCATCAGTGGCAGCCCGCGACTGCGGGCGAGTAGTCGCGCAACCAGGCACAGCAGCGCGCCGCCAATCAAAAAACGGACGGCAGCGAACGAGAACGGCGGCAAACGATCGACGCCGATCTTGGTCACGACATACGTCGACCCCCAAACGAGGTAGACGATCGCGAACGAGACGAGAACCTTCGTCTTCCGCGAGCTCGCGAGATGTTCCGTCACGCGGTTTGGGCGTCTGCGCGAATCGCGGTTCGGTACATCATCCAGCCGAGTATCGCGAGCACGATCAGCCCCAGCCATTCGCCGAAGTGCAACGCTGCAGGCAGCGCGAGTACGTCTGCACTACCCGAGGTGACGATCGGCACTGCGATCGCGATGCCCATCAGCGCTTCGCCGGTGATCATGCCGGCGGCGAACAGCAAGCCTTTTCGTCCACGACGCTCGAGATCCGTCTCGCTGCAACCTGATTTACGCAGGCTACGATTCGCGAAATGACCGATCAGGCCACCGAGGAAGATCGGTGTCATCAACTCGATCGGAAGGTAGATGCCGACTGCGACGGCGAGTACGGGCGTACGGAACGTGGAGCCACGCGCTTTGAGGATTTCGTCGATCACGATGATACCGATACCGATGACCGCGCCGATGCCGATCATCCCCCACGGTAACTGACCGCCGAAAAGTCCCTTGGAGACCGATGCCATTAATGTGGCTTGCGGTGCGAGCAGCGGGTTCGGATGTTCGGCTGTGGGCACACCGATACCGTAGGCCTGCGCGAGCAGGTTGAGCACCGGCGCCATGACGAGCGCGCTACTGACGGCGCCGATGGCCAGCATGACCTGCTGTCGCCACGGGGTCGCACCAACGATGTAGCCGCACTTCAAGTCCTGAAGGTTGTCACCGGCGATACAGGCTGCGCAGCACACGACGGCGCCGATCATGATGGCGGCCACGGGGCCGATCGAACTCTCGGGCCCCATGAGCATCAGCAAGACGACCGCCGAAAACAAAATGGTCGCAATGGTGATACCGGACACCGGATTGTTGGACGACCCTACGAGGCCCGCCATGTAGGCGGACACCGAGCAAAACAGAAAGCCTGTGACGATCATGATGATCGTCATCGGCAAGCTGACACCGAGAGCACCGACGATGGTTTCGTAGAGCGCCCAGAGCGGCAGCGTGAACAGCAAAATACCGATCAACACCGATTTCATCGGCAAATCTTGCTCGGTGTGTGCGATGACCTGACCCGCTGCACTGGCGCGTGCGGCAGCGAGACCACTGCGCACGCCCGACACGAGCGAATGACGCAGTGAAATCAGCGCCCATACGCCGCCGACCAACATCGCACCCACACCGAGGTAACGAATCTGTTTTGACCAGATGAATCCGGCGAGATCTTCTGCCGGCAGTCCCGCAGCGGCTTGTGCAAGCTCGACGTTGCTCGGCAGCACGTAGGCGACGTAGTAAGGAATCGCGATATTCCAAGAAATCATCGCGCCCGCGAGTGCGACGACGCCGACATTAAGGCCGACGATGTAGCCGACGGCGAGCAGGGCGGGCGAGAGATTCGTGCCGACGAATCCGAGATACTTTCCGAAGAACCCCGCGCTCGCGGCTGTATCGGGAATCAGCTTCAAACCGCTACCCGCCGCGAGTTTTGCAAACGCACCGCCGAGCGCTGCAACACCGAGGATTCGGATGCCTTGCGAGGGATTCTCTCCGGCCTTGAGCACTTCGGCGGCAGCTTGGCCTTCGGGAAAGGCGAGTTTCTGCTCGACGATCAGTGCGCGACGCAGGGGCACCGAGAAGAGAACGCCGAGTATGCCGCCGAGCCCGGCGATCGCGAGCACCCACGAGTATTTGAAGTCCTGCCAAAACCCGAGGATGACGAGCGCCGGAATCGTGAAGATCACGCCCGAAGCGATAGACGATCCTGCGGAAGCGCCGGTCTGCACGATATTGTTCTCGAGAATGCCGCCGCCTCCGAAGAGGCGGAGCACGGCCATCGAGACCACCGCCGCGGGGATCGCCGAAGCGATGGTCATCCCGGCAAACAGACCGAGGTAGGTGTTCGCCGCGGCGAGGATCATCGCGAGTACGATCGCGAGGACCACCGCTCGCAGCGTCAGCTGCGGTGGCAGCGCGTGATCGGAAGGACTCACGAAACGCCGCCCATCCAACGCCTCACGATCGGACTGATGAGCAGCAGTACGATGGCCACCACCATGCCGAACCAGAAGATGTCGAGATACTGACCCGGCATCGCCGCGACGTTCTCGGCATCGAACTCACCGGCAATACGGCCGGCGATGAGATTGCCGAGCGATGCCGCGAGAAACCAGATGCCGAGGCTTTGCCCGACGAAGCGCTGAGGGACGAGCTTGGTCACTGACGAGAGTCCGACCGGTGAAAGACAAAGTTCACCGAAGGTGTGCAGCAAGTACGTGAGCACGAGCCAATACGCCGCTGCGGGAAGGCCTTCGGTCACGATCCGTGCGGCCACGAACATCGCGAGGAACCCGAGCGCCATGCCGATCAGACCCAGCGCGAATTTCACTGGAGTCGAAGGGTCGAGGTTCCGACGGGCGAGCGATACCCACATTGCCGAGAACACCGGCGCGAACACCACGATGAAAATTGCATTGAGCGACTGGAACCAACCCGCAGGAATCGTGAAGGTCCCGACGACGCGATCGGTGTAGCGCTCGGCAAACAGATTCAGAGATGAGCCGGCTTGTTCGAAACCCGACCAGAAGAGCGCGCTTGCCATGAAGAGCACGATGAGAACCAGCACACGCTTCTTTTCGATGACATCGAGACCGGCCACGAAAAGCAGATAGAGAAAGAACAACACGGCCATCGAAATGATGACCACGATCCCGTAGTCCGAGAGCTGAATCGGTGAGACTTGCACGACGCCGAGGAGCGGTAGAGCGATGAGCGTCGCCGTGATCGCCGAGCCGATCCACAGACTGCGCCATGCAACGGTCGAGTTCGTATCGGCTGCGACGTGCGGACGCGCACCTGCACCACCGAGATGATGACGCGTGATGATGAACTGCAGTACGCCGAGTGCCATACCGACGCCGGCGGCCATGAAACCGACGCGCCAACCATAAACCTGCGCGAGCCAAGCGGTGATCAGCGGGCCGATGAACGCACCGATATTGATGCCCATGTAGAAGATGGTGAATCCCGCATCACGTCGGCCACCGCCCTCCGGGTAGAGTTCCGCAACGAGAGCGGAGATGTTCGGCTTCAGCAGTCCGACGCCGAGGATGATCACGATGAGCCCGAGGTAGAACATCTGCGCCGTCTGCGACAACCACAGACCGAAGCTGCCGAGCGAGATCAGGATGCCTCCATACAACACGGCTTTCTGTGCGCCGATGAGGCGATCAGCCACCCATCCGCCGGGCAGGGCTACGACATACACTGCAGCGGTATAAAGACCGTAGATCGCGGTCGCCGTCTTGTCGTCGAGCCCCAAGCCTCCGCGTGCGATGGCGTCGACGAGGAACAGCACGAGCAGGGCGCGCATGCCGTAGTAGCTGAAGCGCTCCCACATCTCAGTGAAAAACAGCGTGGCGAGTCCACGCGGATGACCGAAAAAACTCTTGGTGTTGTCCATCTCTCTCTCCCCTCTGATTCTTCTTGGATTCTCGTTATGCCGGCTGTCGCATGCGACTCATGAGTCGCGCCATGACGAGACCCCCCTCGTA
>JBMTZJ010000092.1:0-5775 GCA_049455515.1 Steroidobacteraceae bacterium | reverse complement strand
CGTCATACCATCGAAATCATCGGCGAGTCGAAAGCGATCCATCTCGACGCGGAACCAAATATTTTCATGATGGACGAGCCGATTGACTTCGAGGCGAAGCGTTTGACCTGGTGACGAAGTTCTACCTCGCGAATCATTCTTCGACGATCTCTCGATGACGACCGTCTCGAGCGGCCCAGGCGGCATGCGCAGCTGCTCCTCGATCGATCGTAACCAAGCGGGAGGCGCGTCCTCCAGAAAGTCGCTGCCCACGACGACGAGTCGGGTTGCAGCCACGGCACGATCACTGCGAAATTCCGGCGAGGCGTACGCCTGGCAGAGAGGTTGAAGGTGTGCGGCACCCGCCCATCCCCATGCGGCCATGCCGATTGGTACGCTTGCCGGTACAGCAAGTGCCCACAAGCAATTTCGGATCCATCGTTTCCGCCGTCCTTCGCCCTCGAGCCGGATCACGTCGGCAAGCGCAAGCAGCAGTAACGACGCCGGTACGGCAACGAAAATAAAGACGACGATGCCGAGTGCGAAATCGCTCAAAGAATGAACCGACTCAGGTCCTCGTCTTGAGCGAGCTTCCCGAGATGACTATCGACGTACTCGGCGTCGATCCGAATGACACTGCCCGCACGATCGCTGGCATCATAGGAGAGACTTTCGAGCAGTCGTTCCATGACCGTATGCAAGCGTCGCGCGCCGATGTTCTCGGTACGCTCGTTGACGTGCGCAGCGATCTCCGCAAGTCTGCGAACACCTTCGGCAGTGAACTCCACCTCGACGCCTTCGGTACGGAGTAGGGCGGCGTACTGCGTCGTCAAAGACGCGTCCGGCTCGGTCAAGATTCGCACGAAGTCTTCCACTTTCAGCGGCTCGAGTTCCACCCGAATCGGAAAACGTCCTTGGAGCTCGGGAATCAGATCGGAAGGCTTTGCGACGTGGAATGCACCCGATGCGATGAACAATACGTGGTCCGTCTTGATCGGTCCGTATTTCGTGTTGACCGTACAGCCCTCGACGAGCGGCAGAAGGTCTCGTTGTACGCCCTCCCGGGACACGTCGGCGCCGTAGGTGTCTTGTCGACGACAGACCTTGTCGATTTCATCAATGAATACGATCCCGTTCTGCTCCGCGTTGCGAACCGCCTTGGCACGTAGCTCTTCCTCGTTGAGCATCTTCGAGGCTTCTTCCTCGACCAGAATTTTCGTCGCCTCACGCACTTTCATTTTTTTTGCGCGACTCTTCCCGGCGCCGAGGTTCTGAAACATGGCCTGAAGCTGTTGCTGCATTTCCTCCATGCCCGGAGGCGCCAGAATCTCCATACCGGGCCCTACGCCGCGCAACTCGATTTCGATTTCGCGCTCGTCCAGTGCGCCTTCGCGTAACATCTTGCGGAACTTTTGACGGGTCTCGGCGTCCCGCGGAGCAGCAGGCTCATCGGTCGAAAAACCCATGAGCTTGGGTTTCGGGAGCAGCGCGTCGAGAACTCTTTCCTCGGCCGCATCGGCTGCACGATCACGCACTCTCGCCATTTCCGCCTCGCGCGTCATCTTGACGGCGACATCTGCGAGTTCTTTCACGATGGAGTCGACATCACGACCGACGTAACCCACCTCGGTGAATTTGGTGGCTTCGACCTTGACGAACGGCGCATGGGCGAGACGAGCCAGGCGGCGTGCGATTTCGGTTTTGCCGCAGCCTGTCGGTCCGATCATCAATATGTTCTTCGGTGTGATCTCAGGGCGTAGACGCTCGTCGACCTGCATTCGTCGCCAGCGGTTTCGTAGCGCGATCGATACCGCACGCTTAGCAGCATCCTGTCCCACGATATGTTTGTCGAGCTCGCCGACGATTTGTCGAGGGCGTAGATCGGTTGTCACGTCGGTCACGACGACAATTCCTCGATAACCAAGTTGCGATTGGTATAGACACAGATATCGGCTGCAATGTTGAGCGCGCGTTCGACGATGTCGCGTGCTGACAAATCGGTGTTCTCAAGCAGGGCGCGGGCCGCAGCCTGCGCAAAGGGACCTCCCGAGCCGATCGCCACGAGATCATGCTCCGGCTCGATGACGTCGCCGTTGCCGGAAATAACGAACAACTTGTGAGGATCGCCAACCAGCAATAACGCTTCGAGTCGACGAAGGTATCGGTCCGATCGCCAGTCCTTGGCGAGCTCGATCGCCGCCCGGGTGAGGTTACCGAACTTGTCGAGTTTTCCTTCGAAGCGCTCGAAGAGGGTGAAGGCGTCGGCTGTGCCGCCGGCAAACCCACCGAGTACCTTGCCTTGTCCGAGTGGGCGAACCTTTCGGGCATTTCCCTTCATGACGGTACTGCCCAGCGTGACTTGTCCATCGCCGCCGATCGCTACGACGCCGTTACGACGCACGCCGAGGATCGTGGTGCCGTGC
The DNA here is from genome assembly GCA_049455515.1 of Steroidobacteraceae bacterium. GTDB lineage: Bacteria > Pseudomonadota > Gammaproteobacteria > Steroidobacterales > Steroidobacteraceae > UBA964. Next base: position 3,373 of record JBMTZJ010000092.1, on the reverse strand, counting down.
GGATTGAATCCTTCACTCATGTTTTCTTCCTGGCCCGCGGATGGGCCTTATCGTAAATGCGGGCGAGATGTTGGAAATCAAGATGGGTATATACCTGCGTCGTCGCGATGTCTGCGTGCCCGAGCAGTTCCTGGACTCCGCGCAGATCCTGACTGGACTCCAGCAGGTGCGAGGCGAAGGAATGCCGGAATAAGTGAGGGTGTACGTGGACGGGGAGTCCCTGCAACCGCGCCCAACGTGCAATTCTGGCTTGAATGGTGCGCTGCCCCACACGGCGTCCACCGCGACCGGTAAAGAGGGCTGTCTCACCGGCTCCTGCATGGTCGCCCCGAACTTTGAGCCAGGCCTGCAGCGCATCGACGGCCTTTCGGCCTACCGGCAGAATTCGTGACTTGTTGCCTTTACCCGTCACACGGACGGTACGATCTGCAAAATCGATCGCTCCTAGATCGAGCGCGATGAGTTCCGCGAGTCGAAGACCCGACGAATAAAAGAGTTCCATGATGGCTCGATCGCGGAGCGCGAGCGGGTCGTCACCCTGAATATCGAGCAGTCGACTCATTTGATCGACATCGAGTGTTTCGGGTAAGCGTCGCGTGGCCTTCGGCGCCCGAACGTCCGCGGCCGGATTTTGCGTGATGACGCGCTCTCGTTGAAGAAATCGTAGGAACGTACGCACCGCCGATAATCGACGCTGAACACTTCGTGGCGACAGGCCTCCTGCGTGCGAGCGTGCCGCGAATAGGCGCAAGTGCTGCGTATCGAGCGACTTCCAAGTTTTGACGCTATTGGCTTCGCACCAATCGATCAGTGCATCGACTTCTCGAAGATAGTTTGCGGCGGTATGTGGCGAGAGACGTCGCTCGGAACCGAGATGAGTGCCGAACCGATCGCGCCACTGTCGCGCGTCAGACTTCACACGCTGAGTCCACCGTCGCAGCGGGCGAGAGCCGCGCTGATCATCTCACCGATACGAACCAAGAAATCCGTACTCACGGCCGGATTGAAACGATCGGCATCGGCGCTACCCAGTATCAGTGCACCACGGGTGGCTCCGGGTCCGATGGGGACCAGTGCCATCGAGGCGATGCGCTCTCCAGTCTCCCCCAGCAAACTCTTACGTTGGGTTTCGGAAAAGTGTCCGCAACGGGGCTTGCCAGACGAAAGTAGCGATTCGAGCAGCGCGCGTTTGTCGTTATCGAGAACAAGCTGAGCAGGCGTGACGTCGAAGTCCTCCCGCATCGAGGTTTCCACTTGAGCTCGAACTTCCGAGGTGGTTTTTGTGTGGAGCAAGCGCAGCGTCAGCTTGTGGATACGCTCGGCCAGTTGATCGTTGTTTCGGGCGACGCGTACGAGCTCGGCAAGGCGTTCGCGGCTTGCGGCTTGTCGCTCGCGAAGAACTTTGAGTTGTCGCTCGACAAGTGACACGGTTCCATTACCACCGTGCGGAACGTGCAGATGTTCGAGCAACTCCGGATGTGAGTCGAAAAAGTCGGGGTGGTTTTTCAGGTAGTTTGCAACGTCGTCCGCACTACTCATATCCGTATGCTCCTCAAAGAATATCGATTTCGCCTCGAAATGCGACTACCGCGGGTCCGGTCATCCAACAGGCTGAGCGCCCGCCTGCCCAACTGATCTGTAGTGATCCGCCCGGCAGACGAACCTCGACGTCCTCTGCAAACCAGCCTGATCGTATGCCCGCCGCTACCGCAGCGCACGCACCCGTGCCACACGCGAGTGTTTCGCCAACACCGCGCTCGAAGACGCGCAGCCGTGCGTGGGCGCGATCGACCACCTCTAAAAACCCGACATTTGTGCGCTTCGGAAATCTCGGATGGGACTCGAGAGCCGGCCCGAGAATGTCGACGAGGGCCTTCTCCACGTTATCGACTCGAAGAACGATATGAGGGTTACCCATGGACACTTCGGTGAATGTCACCTCTTGGTCTCCGAGCAAGAGCGTGGTGGATGCAGTCGTCGGAAACAGTGGGGCACCCATATTGACCGAGACGGTTCCCGGCTGACCGAATCGTGCTTCCACACGCCCGCCGAGACTATCGAGTTGGATGACGCTCTCTGAAGACGACGAAACGCGTCCCGAAAGTCTCAACCATTCAGCGACACATCGCGCACCGTTGCCGCATTGTTCGACTTCGCCGCCGTCCGCGTTGAAGATTCGGTAGGACGCGACAGAGCCGGACTCGCGCGGCGGCAGAATGACGAGCGCTTGATCGAATCCGATCCCGGTATGGCGATCGGCCATGGCGCGCCAGGCCGTCGCGGTAGGTAAAGGTTCGTCCTGCCGAGACTCGATGACGACGAAGTCGTTACCGAGACCATGCATTTTCGTGAAGCGTCGCATCATTGGGGTGTCGTGCGATCAGCCCATCGCCGCACGATCGCGGAAGATGCAACGATCCATCACGGTGACGATACCGGCATTCCGTGCACGTCGAGCCGCTGCTTCGTCGATGACGCCGTCCTGAAGCCACAACGCAGGCAGCTTCAATCGAATGCAGTCTTCGACGATGGCGGCGACATGCTCCGGCCGACGGAACACATCGACGAGGTCGACGGTTTCATCGGGTGCGAGCACATCGCCGAGCCGATCGAGCGAGGGCACGCAGCGCTCACCGAGAATCTCGGTCGCTGAGGGCGTCACAGGAATGATGCGGTAACCGAATTGCTGCAAGGATCGTGCGACGCCATGGCTCGGTCGTCCGCGATCGGCACTCAGACCGACGATCGCGATCGTTCGAGTTCGATGTAGCAGGGCCGCGATTTCGTCGTCAGGGGGGTTACGAAAAGGCGCGTTTTCGAAGAGCTCCCATTTGAGTCGATAGACCGCAGAGATGTCCTCATCACCGTAGCCGCGCCGAATCAACTCGGCGTACTCCCGAAGCATGTCATCCACCACAGGCAGGGAGACACCGCTGGCAGCGGCCATGTCACGACAGATACGCAGATCTTTTTCGTGCAAGCGGACACGAAAGCCCGCGGGGAACGTCCCGCGAATCATGTTGGGCGCACGATTGACGAAATACCAAGCGCTACCCGCACCACGACCCAAGGTATCAACAACCAGCTCGAGGGGTAATTTTTGCGCACGTGCAAAGGCCATGGCCTCTGCCGTAGTTCTAATAATCCCTGCGCAAAGAATTTGATTCGTCGCCTTGGTCGCTTGGCCTGCACCGTGCGGACCAAAAAGGCTGATGGTCTTGCCCATCGCCTCGAGCACCGGGCGTGCTCGCTCGAAATCTTTGGGATATCCGCCGCACATGATGGCGAGCGTCGCCTTCTGTGCGCCTTCGACTCCGCCACTGACGGGACAGTCTAGAAAGTCAGCGTGACGCTCGGCGAGTAAGGCTGCCGC
>JBMTZJ010000091.1:0-5938 GCA_049455515.1 Steroidobacteraceae bacterium | reverse complement strand
CAGGCGATCAAAGATAACGCCTCGGATATCCATATCGAGCCGTACGAGAATCGACTGGTGGTTCGATTACGCGTCGATGGCGTCTTACGCGAGGCGTTGCAAACGCGTCGCGCAGTCGCTGGCGCCGTTGTCTCGCGTATCAAGGTCATGTCGAAGCTCGACATCGCCGAGAAGCGCTTGCCTCAAGACGGTCGAATCAGTCTGCGGGTCGGCGGACGCGCAATCGACGTTCGCGTATCGACGATCCCATCGGGTCACGGTGAGCGCGTGGTGCTCCGGCTGCTCTACAAACAGGCGGGTCGACTCGACCTCGGCGAACTCGGTATGGAGCCGCCGATCGAAGCCCTGCTCGATCGCATCATCCACAAACCGAACGGGATCTTGCTCGTAACCGGACCGACGGGCTCGGGTAAGACGACGACGCTCTACGCAGCGCTTTCTCGGCTCAACGATGCGACGCGCAACATCATGACGGTCGAAGATCCGATCGAGTACGACCTCGATGGCATCGGCCAGACGCAGGTGAACACCAAGGTCGACATGAGCTTCGCGCGCGGTCTGCGGGCGATTCTGCGCCAGGATCCCGATATCGTGATGGTGGGTGAGATACGCGACCTCGAAACCGCGCAGATCGCCGTCCAAGCCTCGCTGACGGGACATCTCGTGCTCTCGACGCTGCACACCAATACGGCCGTCGGTGCCGTCACGCGGTTGCGCGATATGGGCATCGAGCCTTTCCTGCTGGCCTCGAGTCTGATCGGCATCGTGGCGCAACGTCTCGTTCGGACGCTCGATCCCGCCTCGCGCGAGTCGTACACCGCTGGAGAACTCGAACGTCGTCAACTCGGCCTCCCGATGGGCGCGCCGGCACCCACGCTTTACCGCTCCGCATCGAGCGCTCAGGGGTACCGCGGTCGCACGGGCATTTACGAGCTCGTGCAGGTGGACGACCACCTGCGCACACTGATTCACGACGGCGCTCCCGAGATCGATCTCGAACGATACGCGCGGCAATCGACCCCCTCGATTCGGGATGACGGTCTCGCCAAAGTATTGCGCGGCGTGACTTCGCTCGAAGAAGTGCTGCGCGTGACGCGCGAGGACTGAACACGTGGCCGCCTGGGATTACGTCGCACTCGACGCGTCGGGCCGCGAACAACGGGGCGTCCTCGAGGGCGACAGCGCGAGACAGGTCCGCCAGACCCTGCGCGAACGTGCGCTACTGCCCGTGAGCGTCGAGCCCGTCCGCGAGAGCGCCAAACGAACAGGGCCGAGATTCCGTGACCGCATCCGATCGGCCGACGTCGCCTTGCTCACGCGCCAACTCGCGACCCTGGTACGTGCAGCGCTACCGCTCGAGGAAGCTCTGCTCGCCGTCTCCGAGCAAAGCGAAAAACCCGCCGTGCGACGCGTCGTCGCGGCCGTTCGTGCCCGAGTCGTCGAGGGTGAGTCGCTCGCCGAGGCCTTGCGCGGCTTTCCCCTCACCTTCCCGGAGATTTTTAGAGCGACGATCGCGGCCGGAGAACAGTCGGGAAAACTCGATACCGTGCTCGAACGTCTGGCGGACTACACGGAGAGTCGCGATCAATTGCGGCAGCGCATCCTCGGTGCTTTGCTCTACCCCATCGTGCTCACCGTGATGTGCATCGCCGTGATCGCGGGTCTGCTCAGCTTCGTGGTGCCCAAGGTCGTCACGGTGTTCGAATCGGGTAACGCCGAGTTGCCCATGCTGACTCAAATATTGATCGCAACGAGCGAGGCCCTGCGCGTCGCCGGCCCCTGGATCCTCTTGGCACTCGCCTTGGGGACAGTGCTCTTCCTGCGCTGGACGCGTGCGCCTGCGGCGAGATATCGGGTCGATGGTTGGATGTTGCGCTTGCCTTTGGCCGGGCGACTCATCCGCGGCTTCAATTCCGCGCGCTTCACGCGCACGCTCAGTATCCTCACCGGCAGCGCCGTGCCGGTGCTCGAAACCCTGCGTATTGCGGCCGGCGTCATTTCCAACCTGCCCATGCGCGAGGCCGTGGCTGCGGCCGCCGAGCGGGTACGCGAGGGTGCACCGATTGGTCGTTCGCTCGCCGCAAGTCGTCTCTTCCCACCCATGACCGTGCACCTTATCTCGAGCGGCGAATCCAGCGGCCGGCTCGAGGACATGCTCTCGCGGGCCGCCGACAATCAGGAACGAGAGCTCGACGGTATGCTCACCGGACTCGTCAGCCTGCTCGGTCCGCTACTCATCGTCGGTATGGGGCTCATCGTCCTCGTCATCGTATTCGCCATGTTGATGCCGATCTTTGAAATGAACACCCTGGTGCGTTGACGCACCGGCCGCCCCCTCCCCCCGTTGCAAGATCGATCGACACGAAATAAATTTCGCGCGTCTGGGGGTTCACGACCATGAGCGAAAGACCGGAGCAAGACGACTTCGAAGACGAGATCGAGCTCGACTCGGGCGAAGACGTGGATCAGGTGATTCGAGACTTCGACCAGTCACGCCGACGCAGCCCGCCCAAGGGTAGCGGCGACCCGGCGTGGCGGCGTCTCGAACAACTGCGCGAAGAGAAGCGCACAGCTGATCTCATTAGCGATTTCGACGACTACGACATCGGCGACGGCGAGTCCAAGCCGGTGCGCGGCAAGCGTCCCGGACGCCACTGACGAGCGCGCTCAGCGGAAGTCCCGCGAGCGCGTCACGAGTCGTCCGAGCCAACGGCTGCGATCGTAGAGTCGCTCCACGATGACGTGGGTCACGAGGCCCTCGCGCTGCAATCTGCCCTCGACCTCCATCAGCCGCGCCTCGAACAAGGCCCGTCGGTGCATCGCGCCGACGTTTTTCCAGACGATCAAGTTGACGTGACCCGAATCATCCTCGAGCGTGACGAACGTGACACCGCTCGCCGTCGACGGCTTTTGCCTCGTGGTGACGAGCCCGGCGACGGCCACACGCGTCCCATCGTCAAGATGCGCAAGCTCGGTCGCCCGCACGACACCACGTCGCTCGAAAGACGAACGCAGGAGTGCGAGCGGATGTCGCCCGAGCGTGAGCCCGAGATGCCGATAATCGGCGACGAGATTTTCGCCCTCGGTCGGCGCGCTCAGCAGCGGTAACGCCTCTTCGCGAGCCGGCGGGGCGAGCGGCAACGCCGGCTCGGTACCGGCCACCGCCCAAAACGCACGATGCCGATTACCCGTGAGCGCCGCACAAGCTCCGGCTGCCGCGAGCGCTTCGAGATCGCTGCGATCGAGCGCTGCCGCAATGGCGAGATCTTGCAGATCGACGAAGACCGGCAATACGCCCCTACCTTCATCTGCGATGCGCGCAGTTCGTGCGGCAACGATACGCTCGGCCGCGGCGCTTGAGAGACTGCGGACGAGTCGTAGACCGAGTCGAATCGCCGGACGCTCATCGGTCGATCGCTCGGAAGTTTCGAGTGTGCAGTCCCAATCGCTCACACAGACATCGACGGGCCTCACTTCGACATCATGTTCACGCGCATCACGCACCAACTGAGACACGGAATAAAACCCCATCGGCTGACTGTTGATGAGCGCTGCGGTAAATGCGGCGGGCTCGTGATATTTGAGCCAGGCCGATACGTATACGAGCAACGCGAAACTCGCCGCGTGCGATTCAGGAAAACCATATTCCCCGAAGCCTTGTATCTGCTCGAAGATACGTGCCGCGAACGCCTCGCTGTAACCGCGTTCGCGCATCCCGGAGATGAGACGCTCGCCGAAGTGACCGAGACCCCCGTGCCGCTTCCAAGCCGCCATCGCACGACGTAGTTGGTCCGCCTCGCCAGGCGTGAACCCTGCCGCGACGATGGCCACCTGCATCACCTGTTCCTGGAAGATCGGCACACCGAGCGTACGCTGCAAGACGCCCTGGACGGCCTCGCTCGGATAAGTGACCTGTTCCTCGCCGCGGCGACGACGCAGATAGGGATGCACCATATCCCCCTGAATCGGCCCCGGACGCACGATCGCCACCTCGATCACGAGATCATAGAAATTACGGGGCTGCAGCCGCGGCAACATCGCCATCTGTGCACGGGACTCGACCTGAAACACCCCGACCGAGTCGGCCCGACACAGCATCTCGTATACACGCGGATCTTCAGGCGGGATCGACGCGAGCGTGATCGGCACCCCACCCCGCGCCGTACGCCACTGCGACACTTGATCGAGCGTGCGGCGGATCGCCGTGAGCATGCCGAGCGCAAGTAGGTCGACTTTGAGCAGACCGAGCGCATCGAGATCGTCCTTGTCCCATTGAATGACCGTGCGATCTGCCATGCTCGCGTTTTCGATCGGCACGAGTTCTTCTAATAGGTCGCGGGCGATCACGAAACCTCCGACGTGCTGCGAAAGATGCCGAGGAAATCCGAGCAGCTGCGGTGCGAGCTCGAGCAATAGGGAAAGCCGTTGCCGAAGTATCGCGTCGTGAATATCGAAGCCCGCTTCTCCGAGCCTTTCGAGGAAAGGCGTAAGCGCCCTGTCATGCGCCCGGTCCGCTTCGTGACCGAGACTGCGATCCCAACGACTGACCGCCGAGGCGATTTTTTCGACGGCAGCCAAAGGAAATCCCAATGCTTTCGCGAGATCGCGTAATACGCTGCGAGGTCGATAGGAAATGACCGTCGCGGCGAGCGCAGCGCGATGTCGCCCATATTTTTGATAAACGTACTGAATGACCTCCTCGCGTCGCTCGTGCTCGAAATCGACGTCGATATCGGGTGGCTCGTTACGCTCGCGAGAGATGAATCGCTCGAACAGCATCGACATGCGCGAAGGGTCGACCTCCGTGATGCCGAGGCAATAACACACCGCCGAATTGGCGGCGGAGCCGCGGCCCTGACAAAGAATTCCGCGGCTGCGCGCGAAATCGACGATGTCGTGTACGGTCAAAAAATACGGCTCGTAGGCGAGCTCACTGATCAGTGCGAGCTCGTGCTCGACGAGCGTACGCACGTAGGCAGGCATCGCATTTCGTGTGGGCGTACTGCCCCAGCGCCGCTCTGCGCCCCGCTCTACGAGCGTTCGCAGCCATGATGCAGGCGTATACCCCTCGGGTACGATCTCGCGGGGATACTCGTAACGCAGCTCATCGAGCGAGAAACGGCAGCGCGCGGCAATGACGAGCGTCTCGGCAAGCATCGCCGCCGGGTAGAGCCGTGCCAGACGGCGTCGTTCACGCAGATGCCGCTCGCCGCTCGGCAGTAGCGCGAGACCCGCTGCATCGACCGTGGTGTTGAGACGGATTGCCGTGAGCGCATCGTGCAATCGTCGACGTTCACGCCGATGCATGCAGACGCCGCCGGCCGCTACGAGTGGTAATCCCGTCGCGCCCGCGAGGCGCGTGAGCGCCGCGAGATGCGCGCGCTCCGTCCCATCGCGCAACAGCTCGACGGCGATCCAGACCGATCCGGCAAAGTGGTTCTGCAACCACGCCGCGACAGCGTCCGGCGCTGCCGTATCGCCCACGGGAAGCCGATCGGCGGGTCGCGGTGTCCACAATACGAGGCAGTGCTCGGGCGAGACGAGCTCGACGACATCGTCACGCGTCAACCGGTAACGACCCTTCGGCGCGGCACGGCGCCCGCGCGTGATCAAACGGCACAACTGGCCGTAGCCCCGACGATCTGCCGCAAGCACGACGAGCGGCACGCCGCAGTCGAGCCGGAACTCGGCACCGACGATGAGTTGCGTCGCGCGCCCCTTGAGCGCGGCATGGGCGCGCACGACACCGGCCACTGAGCATTCGTCGGTGATCGCGAGCGCGGTGTACCCCAATTCGTCGGCCCGTGCGGCCAATTCCTCCGGCTGGGAGGCCCCACGCAGAAAACTGAAGCTGCTCAGACAGTGCAGCTCGGCATAACTCGGCAGATCGGCTGGATTGGGGTCTCGTCCTGACATACTGTTTATTTATACAGTATTC
>JBMTZJ010000090.1:0-5974 GCA_049455515.1 Steroidobacteraceae bacterium | reverse complement strand
CCGCCGGTCGCCCCGACCACGCCTCGGGTGGCGGGTCGTGTCGTGCTCGCCATCGACGTTCGCGCCGACTGCTGGGTCGAGATCTACGACGCAGCCGGTCAAAAATTGTATTTCGACAACGTGCCGCGAGGCGCGCAAGCCAGAGCAGCGGGTGACGGCCCATTGCGTGTGTTGCTCGGTCGCGCTGATGCGGCCTCGCTTCAGGTCGGTGGTCGAGCGATCGCGATTCCTTCGAGTTTTATTCGTAACTCGACGGCCTATTTCACGGTCGATGCCGCAGCGAATCTGCAGCCGTTCGTGAAATCGACGGTGCCCGTCACGGAGACTGCGCGATGACTGCGTCGCTCATGCAGCCCGTCAAGGGCATGAACGACGTTCTGCCGAGCGAGATTGCGCGATGGCAGTGGCTCGAGTCTGTCGCCCGCGAAATTTTGAGCGCGTATGCATTCGAAGAAATGCGCGTCCCGGTCGTCGAGCAGACTGATCTTTTCAAGCGTGCCATCGGCGAGTTCACGGACGTCGTCGAGAAAGAGATGTACAGCTTCGAGGACAAAGGCGGTGAGCGTCTCACCCTACGTCCGGAAGCCACCGCCGGTATCGTGCGCGCGATGATCTCGAACGGCATGCTGCGCGGCGCGCGACACAAGGTGTGGTGCGTCGGACCGATGTTTCGTCACGAAAAACCGCAGAAGGGTCGGTTCCGGCAGTTTCATCAGATCGACGTCGAAGCCGTTGGTTTTTCGGGCCCTGATATCGACGCCGAGCTCATCGCGGTGTCGGCGGCGTTTTGGCGACGACTCGGTATCGACCGAGTGCGTTTGCAGATCAACTCGCTCGGTACGCCAGAGGCGCGTCGCACCTATCGCGAAGCCTTGACGGGTTACTTCCGCGATCATCACGCCAAGCTCGATGCGGACAGCCAGCGTCGTTTGGCGGGTAACCCGCTACGGATTCTCGACAGCAAAAATCCCGAGATGCAGGCGATCATCGCCGGTGCGCCCTTGCTTCCCGAGTATCTCGATGCCGAGAGTCGCCAGCACTTTGAAGATCTTCGCAGCATGCTCGAGGCACTCGGCATTCCCTACGAGGTGAATCCGCGTCTCGTGCGTGGCCTCGACTATTACTCGCGCACCGTGTTCGAGTGGATCACCGATGCCCTCGGCGCCCAGGATGCCGTGTGCTCGGGTGGTCGCTACGATGGATTGATCACACAGCTCGGCGGTGAGGCGACACCGGCCATCGGTTTTGCGATGGGTGTGGAGCGCGTCGTGGCCTTGATCGAGCAAGCGGGCACAGCCCCTACAGTACCGACGACCGACATTTATCTCGTGGTTCAGGGCGACGCCTCCGTTCGCGTGGCGATGCGGCTGGCAGACGAGCTGCGCGGCGCATCGTCGAACCGTCGCGTCGAGCTCAACCTCGGTGGCGGCAACTTCAAAGCCCAGTTCCGTCGTGCCGACCGCAGCGGCGCACCACTCGCGTTGGTCCTCGGCGAAGATGAGCTCGCGCGTGGCGTCGTACAGCTGAAGCCGCTGCGCGAAGGGGCGGGCGAGCCCACCGAAATCAACCTTCATTCCGTAGTGTCAGTCGTCGATCAGTGGTTGGCGACCCATGGTTCAAAGAATTCTGAGCAGGAGAGACGAACGTGATCGACGATTATTACAACGAGCAGGAGCAATGGGAGCGAGTCAAGCGTTGGTTGCGCGAGAACGGCCCTTGGCTCATCGCCGGTGTCGTCATCGGCCTCGGGGCTCTTGCTGGCTGGCGTTGGTATGAGAGTTATGTCGAGCGACGTCACGTCGAGGCGAGCGTGGCCTACAGCGAGATCCTCCAGACGCTCGAGCGAGGCGATCGTGTCGCGGCACTCAAGGCCATCGACGAGCTTCGTGCGGAATATGGCTCTTCTGCGTATGCCGATCAGGGCGATCTGCTCGGGGCGCGGGTCCATGTCGATACGAACGAGCTCGGTAAGGCCGCGGAGCGGCTCACGCGAGTGATGACCGATGCCGATGATCCGCAATTGCAGTTGTTGGCGCGCGTCCGCCTGGCGCGTGTGCAGATCGCGCAGAACAATGCGGATGCGGCATTGAAAACGCTCGACGGTGCAACGCCCGGTGGTTTCGCGGCGCGCTTCGATGAGGTTCGGGGCGATGCGCTACTCGCCAAGGGCGACCGCGCGGGTGCGCTCGCGGCGTGGCGTAAGTCTGAAGCCGCTGCGGGCGATCGCGGCGAACTGCCGGCCACGGTCGACCTCGAGGGTCTACGCCTCAAGATCTGGGATCTCGAATCGGACGGCGTCAAGACGCCTGCCAAGCCTTGAAGGTCGCGTTGAAGGAGTCCGCTATGTCGCGCCGCACGCTCTCGTTACGCTTTCCGCGGCTCATCGCCGCAGTGCTGGTGTTCGCAGCTCTCGCGGCATGCGACAAGGACAAAGAGATCGATCCGCCCGCCGAGCTCGTCGACTTCAAAGAATCTCTCAGCGTCGAACGGCTGTGGAGTACCTCGCTCGGGGGTGGTGACGAGGTCATGCGTGGCGGACTCTCGCCTGCAGCGTCGGATGAGCAGGTGTTTGCAGCGGGTCGTGGCGGCGAGGTCGTCGCGCTGCAGCTTGCCACCGGAAAAGTCAGCTGGCGCATCAAGACGGGCTCGACCTTGTCGGGTGGGCCGGGTGTCGGTGGCGGGCTCGTGGTCGTCGGCAGTGCCGATGGTGAGGTCATCGCGCTCGATGCCGTAACCGGCACGCGTCGATGGTCCGCCAAAGTCGGCGGTGAGGTTCTTGCGGCGCCGGCCGTCGGTGCCGATGCCGTGATCGTGCGAACCGTTGCAGGACGTCTGCTCGGACTCTCGCTCGAGAACGGACGCGAGCTATGGCGTGAAGATCAACAAATTCCGCGACTCACCTTGCGTGGCACGGCTGCGCCGGTGGTGTCGGGTAGCGTCGCCTTTTGCGGTTTCGATAACGGGCGCGTCATCTCGATCGAAACCGCTCGCGGCGAGGTGTTGTGGGATCAGCTGGTCTCGCCTGCGCGCGGTCGCACGGAACTCGAGCGACTCGTCGATATCGATTCAGCCGTCAAAGTACTCGGAGCCGACGTGTTCGTCGCCAGTTTCCAGGGGCGGGTTGCCATGCTCGCGGCCGATACGGGGCAGATTTGGTGGTCACGCGAAATTTCGAGTCATCGCGGACTCGCAGTCGACGAGGATCGCGTCGTGGTATCGGGTGCGATGGGCGAGGTTGTCGCGCTGCGTCGGCGCACGGGCGTCGATCTTTGGCGGCAGGACGGTCTGCGTATGCGCCGTTTGTCGGCGCCAGCGCTTGTCGGCAATCGTGTCGCGGTCGCCGACTTCGAGGGTTACGTACATTGGCTCGACGGTGATACGGGCGCATTCGTGGCGCGCACCAAGATCGGTGGCCGCACCAGCAATTCACCGGTGGTCGTCGCCGACGTCGTCATCTTTCAGGATGACGAAGGTCGTGTGACGGCCCTGCGACCGAAGGCCTGACGGCCTCGATCGCGCCCCGACGTCCCACCGAGAGCACTCCTGCATATGCTTCCTGTCGTCGTTCTCGTCGGTCGTCCCAATGTGGGTAAATCCACGCTCTTCAATCGCCTGACCGGAACGCGAGATGCACTCGTGGCCGACATGCCCGGCGTCACGCGCGATCGTCAGTATGGTTACGGTCGCTTAGGTCCCGTGCCCTACGTGGTCGTCGATACGGGAGGTCTCGTCGAACAGCCCTCCGGGATCGAAACCCCGATGCGATTGCAAACCGAGCGCGCCGTCGCTGAAGCCGACGTACTCGTTTTCCTAGCCGATGCACGCAGTGGCCTCACGCCGCAAGATCACTGGGTGGCACGCGAGCTTCGACGCTCCGGCAAGAAGGTCGTCCTCGCGGTCAACAAAGCAGAGGGACTCGACCCTGCGACGGCCGCGTCCGACTTCCATTCTTTGGGTTTGGGAGAACCGCATGCGATCGCCGCAGCGCATGGCGACGGTTGCCGCGATCTCATGGCGGTCGTGCTGTCGGAGTTCGATGCCGAGAAAATCGCTGCGGAGCAGTCGCCCGACGATGGACGCATCCGCATCGCCATCATCGGCCGCCCGAACGTCGGTAAGTCGACGCTGGTCAACCGATTGCTCGGCGAAGAGCGGGTTATCGCGAGCGATATGCCGGGCACCACGCGCGACAGCATCTTCGTGCCCTTCGCGCGCGATGATCGCGAGTTCACCCTGATCGATACCGCGGGCGTACGACGTCGCGGCAAGGTCGAGGACGCGGTCGAGAAGGCGAGTGTCGCTAAGACGCTGCAGGCCATCGATACCGCCCATGTCGTCATTTTTGTGGTCGATGCGCACGATAGCATTGGTGAGCAGGACGCCAACGTGCTCGGCCTCGCGTTGCAGCGTGGGCGCGCGCTCATCATCGCCGTCAACAAATGGGACGGCATTCCCATGGAGCAGCGCGAAGAGATTCGTCGCCTGCTCGAACTCAAACTCGATTTCGTGCCGTATGCGCCCGTGCATTTCATCTCGGCCCGTCACGGCACGGGTGTGGGCGAGCTCGTTGCCGCGACCATCAAGGCGTACGACGCGGCGATGACGGAGATCCCGACGCCTCGGCTCACCAAGGCGCTCGAGAAGGCGATCGCGCAGCACCAGCCGCCACTCGTTCGCGGACGTCGCATCAAACTGCGATACGCGCATCAGGGCGGTCGTAATCCGCCAAGGATCATCGTGCACGGCAACCAGACCGTTCACGTCCCCGAGGCCTACACGCGTTACCTCGCCAACGTCTTTCGGCGGGAGTTCGATCTCTTTGCCTCGCCGGTCGCGGTCGAGTACCGCACCGACGCCAACCCCTACGCGCGACTCAAGGCGCGCCCGAAGCGCGACCCGTCGAAGCGGGGGCGTTCGGCAAGTCGAGGAAAAGCGCAGGGTCCACGAAAGCGCGGTTGAGCGCGACGCCCCAGTGCAGATGGGGACCCGTCACGCGACCCGTGGCACCCACTTCGCCGATCTTGTCGCCGGTTTTGACGTCAGTGCCTGGCGTGACGTCGATCTCGCTCAAATGGCAGTACAGGGTCACGAGACCCTGACCATGATCGATGAACACCGATTTTCCGTTGAAAAAGAAATCGCCCGTCTCGATGACCTTTCCCGGTGCGGGCGCAAAGATCGGCGTACCGACGGGCGCTGCGATATCCATCCCCGAGTGAGGATTACGCGGTTGATTATTGAACACGCGACGCAAACCGAATGAGGCGGAGCGGGGGCCGCGGACCGGGACTTCGAGTTTCAGAGTCGAGGGCAGTGCAGCACTGAAAGTGCCAACCGCTGCACGAATCCGCGGTTGTTCTTCTGCGACCCGCGCCGCGTTCTCGGGTGAAAGATCGACGTGCTTTGGAGCGACCTTCAGGCGCTGTGTCGCATAGGCCTTCCCTTCGATCGTGAAACCTTGGGTGAGCGTCGAGACGCCCGAGCGGATTTCGATTTTCGCGGTGCCCGGCTCGCGCGCAAGCGGAATACCGACGATCGCGCGCCAGCCTTGCCCGTTGGGCACCACCATCACTCGATTGCCTTCGAAGGTCACGACCGGCGGCTTCGCGGGATCTCCAGGCACATCGAGGATGGCCACACCGCCAGGCACCGCGAGTGATGTCGGCAGAGTATTAACGCCCGATGCATGAAGAGAGGCGAACGCCACTAGCACGCCGGTGCACCACAAAGAAATCACGCGTCTCTTGATCACCCGTTGTCCCCCGAGGATGAATCGATGACTTTAGCCCGAACCCGTCCCTTTGCGAGCCGCGCGTCGATTAGATCACCGGCGGTCACGGCCTTGGCATCGCGCAGCAATACACCGTCGCTCACTCGCGTGACGAGCGCAAATCCGCGATCGAGTGTCGCGAGCGGACTCACGGCATCGAGCGTGCGAGCGAGCGTCGTCAGTGTTTGGCGCAGGGTGTCGAGT
>JBMTZJ010000089.1:0-6047 GCA_049455515.1 Steroidobacteraceae bacterium | reverse complement strand
TCAGCGCGTCCAGGGCGGCTCAGAGGACGACACACCGAGACGCAGGGCAGCCTCAGCGAGAGACGTCTGCGGCAGACGATCGGTCTCCACGAGCGCCTGGATCGCCGCGAGTGCGATGCTCGAACGATCCACCTCAAAAAATTGTCGGAGCGCGGCTCTCGTGTCGCTGCGCCCGAATCCGTCCGTCCCGAGCACGATGTATCGACGACCGGGCAGATAGCTGGCGAGCATCTGCGGTACGGCACGAACGTAGTCGGACGCGGCGACGATCGGCGCATTGCCCGAAAGACAGGTCTCGAGATGCGAGGGTGACGGCGATGCCAATGGGGTGACCCGTCGCGAGCGTTCGCGCTCGCCCGCATCGCGCGCGAGTTCGCTGTAGCTCGTGACGCTCCAGATCTCGCTCGAGATCGCCATCTCGCGCTCGAGCCACTCGGCCGCTGCAATCACCTCGCGCAAAATGGCGCCGGACCCCAGCAGTCGAATCGCAGGGCTCGATCCGCAGGTCGCGTAGCGATACATCCCGCGAATCACGCCCTCTCTCGCCTCGGGCGACAACGAGGGTTGCGCGTAGTTCTCGTTCATCACGGTGAGGTAGTAGAACTCGTCCCGCCCCTCCTCGAGCATACGTCTCGCACCATGATCAAAAATGACCGCGAGCTCGCCTGCAAAGGCCGGGTCGTAAGCACGGCAGTTGGGGATGGTGGCAGCAACGAGATGACTCGAGCCGTCCTGATGTTGCAACCCCTCGCCGCCGAGCGTGGTGCGGCCCGCCGTCGCTCCGAGCAAAAATCCTCGCGCGCGCTGATCTGCTGCCGCCCAAATAAGATCGCCCACGCGCTGAAAACCGAAAATCGAGTAGTAGATATAGAGCGGCAACACGGTCACACCATGCACACTGTATGACGTCGCCGCCGCGACCCAAGAGGACAGCGCGCCCGCTTCGGTGATGCCTTCCTCGAGCAGCTGCCCGTCGCGACTCTCGCGATAGGAAAGCAAGGACCCTGCATCCTCGGGCTGATACAACTGACCCACGGGCGAATAGATGCCGATCTGTCGAAACAGGCTCGCCATACCAAAGGTGCGCGCCTCGTCCGCCACGATCGGAACGAGACGCGGACCGAGCGTCTTGTCGCGCAACAGGTTGCTCACCATACGCACGATGGCCATGGTGGTGGACATTTCTTTGCCCTCTGCCTCCAAGGCGAACGCCGCATAACTGTCGATCTTCGGTACGTCGATACGCTCGCCCTCACGACGCCGACGCGGCATCGGCCCGCCGAGCGCGGACCGACGCTCGCGCAGGTAACGCATCTCGGGACTGTCCTCGGCGGGCTTGTAGAAGCGCAGCTCCGCCACCTCCGCATCACTCAAAGGCAAATTGAATCGGTTGCGAAACTCGAGCAAGGCGTCGATATCGAGCTTCTTCTCTTGATGGGCTGTCATACGCGACTCGCCCGCTCGGCCCATGCCGTAACCTTTTTTGGTCTTGGCGAGAATCACCGTCGGTTGACCGCGATGCGACGCGGCGGCGGAGAATGCGGCGTAGAGCTTGCGGAAGTCATGGCCGCCGCGCTTGAGCGCGTCGATCTCGGCAAGCGACATGTGCGCAACGAGCGCTCGCAACTCGGGATCGAGCGCAAAGAAATGTTCCTGGTTGTACGCGCCATCGTTCGCACCGAGCGTCTGGTACTGACCATCGACCGTCTTCGAAAACGCTCGCAGTAAGGCATGGTTGCGATCCCGTGCGAAAAGTGGGTCCCAGTCCGAACCCCACAGCACCTTGATGACGTTCCAGCCCGCACCGGTGAAGAGCGCCTCGAGTTCTTGAATGATCTGACCATTTCCCCGAACGGGCCCGTCGAGACGCTGCAGATTGCAGTTGATGATGAAGGTGAGGTTGTCGAGTTTTTCGCGGGCTGCGAGCGTGAGCGCACCGATCGACTCCGGCTCGTCCATCTCGCCGTCACCGAAAATGCCGTAGACACGTCGGTCCGAGTGTTGAGTGAAGCCGCGGTGCTCGAGATATCGCAAGAAGCGCGCTTGATAGATGGCATTGATCGGTCCGATACCCATCGAGCCGGTCGGGAACTGCCAGAAGTCCGGCATGAGCCAGGGATGCGGGTAGGAACTGAGCCCGCCGCCTCCGACCTCCTGTCGATATCGCGCGAGCGTCGACTCGTCGAGCCGGCCCTCCAGAAACGCCCGCGCATACACTCCGGGCGCCGAATGAGGCTGAAAAAATACGAGGTCACCACCACCCGATGACTCGAGGCCTCTGAAGAAATGATTGAAGCCGACCTCGAAGATTTCGGCAGCGGAAGCGTAGGTCGCCACATGACCACCGAGTTCGCCGTACGCCTTGTTGGCACGAACGACCATCGCCAATGCATTCCAGCGCATGATGGCGGTCAATCGCTCCTCCATCGCGACATCACCAGGATGAACCGCCTGCTCATCGAGTGGAAGGGTGTTCTGGTAAGCCGAATACGGCATCACGTGCGCGACGACACCCAGCTGCTGCGCTTGCTGCTCGAGCTGCGTCAGCAAAAACAGTCCGCGATCACGACCTCCGGAGGCCACCGCCGCACGCAGCGCCTCCAACCATTCGGCAGTCTCTTCAGGATCGATGTCGCGCGGCGTGTCGGTGGTCATGCAGGCAGAACGTGATCTTTGAACCGCTCGCGTAGGAGGCTCTTTTGCATTTTGCCGGTCGCACCGAGCGGAATGGCATCGACGAATATGACATCGTCCGGCACCTGCCACTTAGCAAGCTTTCCGACAAAGAATGCGAGCAGCTGCTCCCGATCGACTTCCGCACCCGGCTTTTTCACGGCGACGAGCAATGGTCGTTCATCCCACTTCGGATGCGGTACCGCGATGCACGCCGCCATCGCGATCGCCGGATGTGCCATCGCGATATTTTCGACATCGATGGAGCTGATCCACTCGCCTCCCGACTTGATGACATCCTTGCTTCGATCGGTGATCTGCAGGAAGCCATCGGCATCGATGGTCGCCACGTCACCGGTGTGGAACCAGCCATCGATGAGCAGGTCCTCGTGCTCTCGTTTGAAATACTTTGAAATGATCCACGGACCTCTCACCAACAAATCGCCGGAGGTCTTGCCATCCCACGGCAACTCTCGACCGTCCGGATCGACGATCTTCATATCGACCCCGAAGACCGCACGCCCCTGCTTTGCCAAGATGGGCAACTTCTCTTCCCACGACAGCGCCGTATGCTTTTCGCGCAGCGCACCCACCGTGCCGAGCGGCGACATCTCCGTCATTCCCCAGCCGTGCAACACGTCCACACCGAGTTTGTGGAACGCATCGATCATGGCCGGCGGACAGGCCGATCCGCCGACACTCGTCCGTCGCAGACTCGAGAACGTCTTGCCCTCTGCCGCAAGATGATTCAGCAAGGCGAGCCAAACGGTCGGCACGCCCGCTGCGCAGGTCACCTGCTCGGACTCCATCAATTCATAGACCGACTTACCGTCGAGCGCCGCACCGGGCCATACGACTTTCGCACCCATCATCGGCGCGCTGTAGGGCACGCCCCAGGCGTTGACGTGAAACATCGGCACCACGGGAAGGATGCAGTCACGCGCAGAGAGAAAGGTGGAGTCAGGTAAGGCGCCTGCGTACGCGTGCAAGGTCGTCGAGCGATGACTATAGAGCACACCCTTCGGGTCGCCCGTCGTGCCACTCGTGTAACAGAGACCGGCGGCGAGTCGCTCATCGAACTCCGGCCAATCGTAGCGGCCGTTTTCAGCGCCGATCCATGCTTCGTAACTGGATAGATTCGGTATCCCGGAATCTTTGGGCAGCGCATCGGACTCGCAAAGCGCCACCCAATGCCGAACCGTTTTGCAATGCGCGGCGACCGCCTTGACGAGGGGCAGAAAGGTCATGTCGAAGCAGAAGACGACGTCCTCGGCATCGTTGGTGATCCAGGCCACCTGCTCGGGCTTCAAGCGCGGGTTGATCGTGTGGATCACGCGGCCACTACCGCTCACCCCGTAGTAAAGCTCGAAATGCCGATAGCCGTTCCAGGCGAGCGTAGCAACCCGATCACCCTTTGCGAGACCGAGCTTATCCAGCGCCTGCGCCAGTTTCTTTGAACGCAACAACGCATCGCGATAGGTGTATCGGTGAATATCACCCTCGACACGACGGGAGACCATCTCCACGTTGCCGTGATGACGCGCGGCGTGCTCGAGAAATCGCCAGATGAGCAAGGACTGATCTTGCATGAGCCCGTTCATTTGCCCCCCTCCCGGACGACGAACAAGTCGTCCGACATCGGTTGATTGAGTTCGAAATCCGTCCAAATAATCTCGTTCTGCTTCACCCCGTCGTAATAAAGCCGAACGAGCCCCGGTTGTACCCAGGAGATGCCCGGCTTACGGAAAAAGTTGGAATACAGACGCTCGTGCCAACCGCGCGTGGTATCGAAACCGAGGCGCAGGATGGCGTAGTCGTCTTTGGCAATCGAAAACAACGTGACCTGCTGGGACGGGTCGATGATCCGTACGACGTACACCGCCCGGCCGTCGACCGAATCATCCGGCAAGCGCTCTTGGCGAAAGCCCGGGTCGATCGCAAAACGAATGACACCGAAGCCGAAATTCTCAGACCATTGCTTGTCGGCGTCCGAAGGCGGCTGCGGACCCGCGGCCGTATATGAACGCTCACCATCGAAGGTCAGCAGACGGACGCGCTGGCCCTTGTACCAGGACTCGATGCGCACCTTGCCGTCCGCCGCATGCGCGACACCTTTTTGACTGGGATACACGCGCCACATGTCGTACCGCTCGTGTCGCTCGACGCCGCCCGGCGTGTAGAACACGGCATGACCCTTCATCAACGCGGAGCGTGGGCGGATCCAAGTCTCGCCGCCTGCTGCTTGCTGTGCACGCGCGACGATCTCCCGAGCGCTCAGTGGATCGCTTTCCGTCGCACCGGCTGCGCCCACGAGAAGCCATCCGGAAACCATCCCGAGAATCGACCAAAATCGGAATCGACGGTGCATGATTCTTCCCCTCCGTCAGTCCCCAGCCACCAGTTGATTGATATCGACCGAGACGCGACTTTGTCTTCCGAGCAGATCGAGCAACACCATCGCCCGATCGGCGCCCTCTTGCATCTCGAAGACCGCTTCGAGGCTCGCGAAGGGCCCAGCGATGATGCGCAGCTTCTGACCCTGAGTGAAGAGCGGACGATGGACCTGAGGCTCTTCGGCTCCCGAACGCAATAGATCGATCAAAGATTCGGGTACCGTGGCGTAGGTACCGCCGAACTTGACGAGTGATGCCACACCCACGGTGCTGCGAACTGGCGCCCAAGATTGCTCAGGCTTCGCGCCGACGAAGACATAGCGCGGGAACAACGGCTCTTCGATCCAAGTCCACTTGAGTCGGTGTTTTTTTTGTACGCGCATGAGCGGACAGAGCACCTCGAAGCCCTGCCGCTCGAGATGCTCCTGAGCCAGAACCTCGGAGCGAGGCTTGGTGAAAGCGACCAGCCAAGTGACCATGACGGTCGACAGTGTACCGATGATCGGCGTCCGAGACTCAGGCGGCCGGCTTCGCGCGTGCGATCCAGTCGCTCACCGCCTCGTCCAGAATCTCGAGCGGCATGCCACCGTTCATGAGTAGCACGTCGTGGAAACCCTTGATATCGAAGGCCGCGCCGAGCTCGCGTTCGGCGCGCTCGCGCATTCGCAAAATGGCGAGCTGTCCGACCTTATAACCGGTCGCCTGTCCCGGCCACACCACGTACCGTTCGATCTCGCGCGTAACCTCGGCTTCGGTCATACCGGTCTTGGCGACCATGTACTCGATCGACTCCTCGCGCGACCAACGCTTCGCATGCATGCCGGTATCGACCACCAATCGGACGGCGCGAAACATCTCGGCCTGCAATCGACCGAGATCACCGAGCGGATCTTGATCGTAAAGACCCATGTCCGTTTTGGCGATACGCTCGGCGTACAGCGCCCATCCTTCGGCGTAGGCATTGAATGGCAATACTTTACG
>JBMTZJ010000088.1:0-6049 GCA_049455515.1 Steroidobacteraceae bacterium | reverse complement strand
GCTTGCTCGACGCCCGTCACGCGTACGCGCGCCGCTTGTCCGGGGGCGAGTCGCGGCAGATCGCGCTCCGCCACGTTACCCCGCATCTCGATGCCGCCGGCGCGACCAACACGAAAGAGCGGCGCACCACCCGGCCCCGCGAGCTGCCCCACTTCGGCCGATCGCGTGAGCACGATGCCATCGAAGGGTGCGCGGACCTCGGTACGACGCAATCTCGCCTGCGCTTCGGATAACTGCGCCGACACCACTTTGACTTTTGCGCCGGCGGCGACAGCCGCCGCACCACGACGCTCGATTTCTTGGACGGATAAGGCGCCCGTGCTGGCGACGGCCTGCGCCCGTCGATAGTCGGCCTCGGCCACTGCGGCGTTCGCTTTGGATTCCTGGAGCGAGGCCTCGAGACTCGCGACCTGGGGCGCCACCAGCGAAGTATCGAGACGCGCGAGCACTTGTCCCGCTTTCACACGATCACCGACCTCTGCGAGCAGCGCAGACACGCGACCGCCCTCGCCTTCGGCACTGATCGCGGCTTCATCGCGTGCTGCGATGGCACCGGAGAACGTCACCACATCGGCCAAATCGACCGCCTCGACTACGGTCACGGACACGAGCGGCGGAGGATTGGTCGCGCCGTCGTCCCGCCCCGAAAACACGAACGTTCGACTGAGCCCCAAGATCGCAAGCAAGAGCAGTGCCGCAAGGGTCCAAAGGATGCTTCGCGGCATGGTGGATAAAGAATCTTTGAGCGTCGACAAACGGGACATGATCACTTCCGATACGAGGGGGGGTTGGTTCAGGGTGTTATATGCGACTACAACAGTATATCGCGGATCGGGCGCCTGGGTTTTCGAGGGGCGCGCAGTTTAAGCTGGATGGGTCGTGCGTATCGCAAAACCCCTACTGCTCGTCAGTACCCCAATCGGATTGGCCTTCGGCGTGATGGAGGCCTGGCGGGTGGGAGCGTGGCTCGGCACCCTCATGGTGGCGCTGCTCAGCGTTCTCGGCGGATTCTCATGGCTGACGGTGCGCAGGATTCGATCGGAACGCGAAAGAGAAACGCGCCACGAGTGAGGACTCGACCGGGGACCGCGGCACGATGAGCGTGTCGCAGGTCACCGCTGCCAGAAGCGCCTCGAATTTCGACATTCGGGTCGAGGTTTTTGAGGACGCCTCGGGCGCAGCCACCACCAGAATATCGGCCTGATGGCGTTTGAGCTGAGTGCAGAGTGCGTCCGGATCAATCTCTGAAAGCGTCACAGACTCGGCGAACCATCCCTGACACTGACTGACGAGCCGCTGAGACAACTCGCTGACCTCATCGTAGGTTGCGCGGTCTGGCGCGTTGAACGCTTCTGCGACGACGATGCGAGGTGACGGCGCCCACGGGCTGCCCCGGGTCAGCAGAATGGGAGCCGTCACCTGCTTCACCAATTGAACGAGCTCGGGCCGTAACGAGAGCCGCGATCCGCGTCCGCCCTCCTCGACGAGCCCGCGAATCACGAGTAAGGGCGCGAGCATCTCGACGCGAGCCGCGAGTCCCTCGGCGACCGATGCAGCGCAGGCAACGCAATGACGAATATCAAGATCGCGAGCCGCCACCGAGCCACTGAGCGCATCGAGGTACCGCTCGCTCTCATCGAAGCACTCCTCGATGACTCGCTTGGCCGATACGTCCCCGGACGACCGTTGAACGGCGCCCGCGTGTTCGGTGTCGCAAGAAAAGAGTTCGATGACTGCACCGAGGTATCGGGCGAGCGCAGACGCCTTTTGCAGCGCCGCCTGAGCGCCACCGCCACGATCGACGAGCACCAACAGCGAAGTCTGAAGGTTCATGGACTTAAGGCGTGTTACTCAGCGCAGCGGGAACAGAATGCTGTTTCGGGCAGCGCCTCGAGACGCCCCGGCTCGATGGATTGACCACACCGGGCACACTCAAAATATTCACCGCGCTCCAGTCGCGCGAGTGCGAAATTCACGCTCTGCAGCACCGTTCTTGCGGACAGACCGATACCCCGAAGGACATCCTCGTTCTCTCGCTCGGTCACTTGTTCGGCAAAGTCTGCAGACAACGGCATACGCTCGTGTCGCAGATCGGCTTCCGTGAGCTCCGCTCGCCTCGCCAACTCGGCGCGTTTGGCGAGCAGACGTTTCCTTACCGTCTCCACGTGGTTGGACATATGCGGTCTCCTTGATCCGCACGGATTTGGACCGCACGGTGGCATGGCCGAATCAGCGCGACCATCGCGGGAAGTACCTATGTATGCCCGTAGAGGTTTTTTTCGGTATCTTTTGAACCCTACCCATGACGCTCAACCCCGAAAACAGTTCTGTTCAGCGCGATCTTCAGGCGCTGCTCGATGCGACGGTCGATGCCGTCGTGGTCATCGACGCCAAGGGAGACATCGAAAGCTTTAATCGCGCAGGTGAGCGGCTCTTCGGGTACTCGCAGCGCGAGGTGATCGGCCGTAACGTCAGCGTGTTGATGACCGAAATCGATCGCGACTCCCACGACAGTTACATGCAACGGTACATGGGTAGCGGCGTCCCCCACATCATCGGCATCGGACGTGAAGTCGAAGCACGACGCAAGGATGGCTCGACCTTCCCGGTGTTTTTGTCGGTGGGACAGGTCGAGGGATCCGATCCGCCACGGTTCGTCGGCCTATTACACGACATTACATTGCGACGCGAAGCGATGGCTGCCATCCGACGCGAGCGCGACCGCGCAAATCTCTATTTGGAGATCGCGCAGGTCTTTTTGCTCGCGCTCTCGTCCGAGCGGCGCGTACAGCTCGTCAATCGAAAGGGCTGTGACATTTTAGGCCGACGTGAAATGGATCTGCTGGGTCGCGATTGGATCGAGGTCGCAGTGCCGGACGACCAGCGTGCACTGGTGTTGGCCGAGCTCGAGCGGCTCGCAAAGCGCCCGATGAACGAGGAACGGTATTTCGAGCACGAGGTGCTCGCCGCAGAGGGACGTCGCCGGCTCATCGCCTGGCGCTGTCTCGCCATGCGTAGTGCACAAGGCGAGCTGATCGGTTTCTTTGCCTCAGGCGAGGACGTCACCGACGCCCGGCGCGATGCCGAAGACGCCGCCCTCGCCCAGCAACGCATCACGCAGGTGGGACGTCTTGCAACTATGGGCGAAATGGCGGCCGGGATCGCCCACGAGCTCAATCAACCGCTCGCCGCCATCGCCAACTATGCCAATGCAGCGCTACGCCTCTCGGCGACGGCGGGCATGACCGCCGATACCGATGAAGACCTGCAGCTCGCGCTCAATCAAATCAGCCAGCAGGCCCTGCGGGCCGGCGAAATCATCCGCCGTCTGCGGGCGCTCGTACAAAATCGTGAGATTCGTCTCGAACCGGCAAACATCAACGAACTCATCACCGAAGTTCTGAGTTTTCTGCAGAGCGATATCCGGCACGGCGAGATCCGAATATCACGCGAGCTCGCCACCGATGTTCCGACGGCCATGCTCGATAAAATTCAGATCCAGCAAATCCTGCTGAATCTGATTCGCAATGCGATCGAGGCTTTGGCGGAGTGCCCGAAAGCGACTCGCGAGCTGCGTATCGTCAGCCGGTTCCAAGACGAGTCGGCGCTGATCGTCGAAATCGTCGACCGCGGCGCGGGAGTTCCCGCCGAACTTGTCAGTCGTATTTTTGATCCGTTCTGCACCACCAAGACCACGGGCACCGGACTCGGACTGCCGATCAGTCGAACCATTGCCGAAGCCCACCAAGGCAAACTGTCTTACGAGCCCGCTGAGGGCGGCGGCTCCCGATTTATTTTGATGCTGCCCTACCAAAAGGAGAACGTTTGATGACGCGCCAGACCACCGTGTTCATCGTCGATGACGACGATGCGGTCCGCGGATCCTTACGGCTATTGCTCAAATCGGCAGGACTGCCATCCGTCGTGCTGTCCTCGGCTCAGGAGTTTCTCGATCTGTGGCACCCGGAGCAGCCCGGTTGCCTGATCCTCGATGTGCGGATGCCCAGCATGAGTGGCATCGAGCTTCAGACGGAACTCAACCGTCGGGGCGCGATCATCCCCGTGATCTTCATCAGTGGTCACGGTGACATCCCGATGGCGGTCGAGGCCATCCAGCATGGCGCATTCGATTTTTTATCCAAACCGTTTCGCGATCAGGACTTGATCGATCGCGTACAACGGGCCATCAGCCTCGATGCCCAAAACCGGAAAGCCTTGACCGAAAAGGAAACCCTGCGGAGTCGTTACGATTCTTTGACCCCGCGCGAACAGGAAGTGTTGCTACTCGTGACCCAAGGCAAGGCCAACAAAGTCATGGCCGGAGACCTCGGTGTGAGTCAGCGCACGGTCGAAATCCATCGCGCGCGCGTCATGGAAAAAATGGGTGCAGCCTCCCTTGCGCAACTCGTGCGGATGACGATCGACCTCGAGATCAATCGAGAGGGTTAACGGGTCACGGCGCGGGCTCTCTCGACAGCCAATCGGCGATGGCGGTCACTCGATCGCTCGAAAGACGCGCGAGCGACAGGCGGTGAGATTGACTGAGCGAGTTTCGGCCGGCAGCCGCCTCGAGCATCTTGCGCTCGAGATAGGTCGCATGTTGTCCGGCGAGCGCCGGGATCCCGCGTGAGGCGATCGCCTGCCCTCGCGCACCATGGCAGGCTGCGCACGTGCGTGCGAACTCCGCGGCGCCTGCACTCAAATCACGACCTGTGCCTGTGGCCGCCGGCGTCGCTCGTCGAAGTCCTGCCACGTAACGCGAGACGGCCTCGACGGCCTCCGCGCCCGAGAGATGATCGTCATTCGAAAAATGCTGCATACGCAAATCGGTGCGTGCGCCACTGCGGAAACTCTCGAGCTGTCGCTTGATCACTTCGGCGGGCTGGCCCGCGATGGCAGGGACGGTACCGTCCGCCACACCACCCCCATCCTTGCCATGGCATGCCGCGCAATCACGGTAGAGCTCGCTCCCGGCATTAAGCGGATCGGCGCGGCCCGAGGCGCAGAACAAAGAAAAACCCGCCACGAGCAGACCCGAGAGTAAGAGATTTTTCATCGGCTCATCGTAGCGCAACCATCGCTCGGTCGCGCGGCGCTGCGGGATGTACTTATTCAAGGCGCGTTGCCCGAACGCCAACATGCGCAGGACCGACTCGTCAGAGAGCGAGCGTTAGCCCGTATCCTGCAAACCCTGAGCGATCCCGTTGACGCTGGCGAGCAAGGCTTCGAGCAACTCGCGGTCCTGTCTCCCACCTTCACGCCAGCGACGCAACAAGTCGACTTGCATGAGATTCATCGGATCGACGTACGGATTACGTAACGCCAATGCGCGCTGTTGAGTGGGATCTCCATCGAGAAGATTCTGCTGATCTTTGACCCGTAGCAGCAGTTCCCGGGTCAACCCATGCTCCCGACGAACCTCAGCAAAGAATCGATCGTCGAGTCCCGTACGCAGCGACTCGTAATGTGCCGCAATCTGCAAATCGGAACGGGCTAGCATGACCTCGACGTCGTCGAGTAAGTTTTTCAGAAATGGCCAGTCGAGAATGGCGCGACGAACCTCGGGCAGCCCGACCTCGTCGATCGCCGCCGCCAAACCCGTGCCCGTGCCATACCAACCCGGTAGCAGCATTCGGTTTTGTGTCCAAGCGAAGACCCATGGGACGGCCCGCAGCGCCGCGAGACCCTCGAGTCCCTCGCGGGCGATCGGACGTCCACCGATCTGCATCCGCTCGATGACGTCGATCGGCGTCACACACCGAAACCAGTCACGGAACTGCGGAGAATCATCGACGAGGCTGCGATAGCGGCCCGCACTGGCTTGGGAGATTTGCGCGGCGAGCTTGAGCGTCTTGGGATCCGGGTCCGCCACGCGCGTAGTAGACCCCTTCGCATTGGCGAGCGAGAGCGCACTGAACGCACGCTCGAGCGTGCGCAACGCGATGGGTCCGAGGCCGTAATGCTGGATGATGCCCTCGCCTTGCTCGGTGAGCTTGAGCCATCCGTTGATCGCAGAGCGTGGCGAGGCCGTGACGAGCGAATCGACTCG
>JBMTZJ010000087.1:0-6238 GCA_049455515.1 Steroidobacteraceae bacterium | reverse complement strand
CAGGCGTTCGTCGATCCCTCGTGTCTCAAAATGATCCTCGATTGGAGGCAGGCTGCATGACCCCGCCCGGCGAAACCGTGTCCATTCCCGTTGAAAAACTCAAACGCAGTCTGCGTGCAGAAGCGGCCGTAGAGCCCGCTGTGCCTCAACCGTCATCCGTGACCAAAGAAACCCAGATCATCGCGATCTACGGGAAAGGTGGAATCGGCAAGAGCTTCACGCTCGCCAATCTCAGTTACATGATGGCGCAGCAGGGCAAGAAGGTCTTGCTCATCGGTTGCGATCCCAAGAGCGACACGACGTCGTTACTTTTCGGTGGACGCGCCTGTCCCACGATCATCGAAACGTCCTCGCGCAAGAAGCTCGCAGGCGAGCAGGTCGAGATCGGCGATGTCTGTTTCAAGCGCGATGGTGTATTCGCGATGGAGCTCGGTGGCCCCGAGGTCGGCCGTGGCTGCGGCGGACGCGGCATCATTCACGGCTTCGAAACCCTGGAGAAATTAGGGTTTCACGACTGGGGCTTTGATTACGTCCTGCTCGACTTCCTCGGTGACGTGGTTTGCGGCGGTTTCGGTCTGCCGATCGCACGTGACATGTGCCAGAAAGTCATCGTCGTCGGCAGCAACGATCTGCAATCGCTCTACGTCGCCAACAACGTGTGTTCGGCTGTCGAGTACTTCCGCAAGCTCGGCGGCAACGTGGGCGTCGCGGGTCTCGTCGTCAACAAGGACGACGGCACCGGCGAAGCGCAGGCGTTCGCGAAGGCCGCTGGTATTCCCGTTCTCGCAGCGATCCCGGCACACGAAGACATTCGTCGCAAGAGCGCGAACTACGAAATCATCGGTCGCCCGGACTCCGAGTGGGCGAGTCTGTTCGACGAGCTCGGACGCAACGTCGCCGAGGCGCCGCCGCAGCGACCCAAGCCTCTTTCTCAGGATGAGCTGCTCGGTTTATTCAAGGGCGAAGCGGTGGGCCGCGGGTACACGCTGCAGCCGGCGACCTTCGAAGACATGTGCGGCACGTCCCAGATTCGTAAACCCTCACTCGAAGTGATCTACGACGCGGTTTGATGCCATGAACGCCCTTAACACGGAACTCGACGGCAGCGCGGAGGTGGTCTACGACACTGCTCCGTCCTCGACGTCTGCGTCCGGCGCGGGTTGTCACGGCGGCAAGGAGACGATGCGTGCGGCAGCGGCGGCTGCGGGTAAAAGCGCGACGCTTGATGCGTACGCCAAAGATTATCCGGCAGGCCCTCACGATCAGCCGCAGAGCATGTGTCCGGCTTTCGGGAGTTTGCGGGTGGGGCTGCGGATGCGCCGGACGGCGACGATCCTCTCAGGGTCGGCGTGCTGCGTTTACGGACTTACCTTCACCTCGCACTTTTACGGCGCACGTCGTACGGTGGGCTACGTACCGTTCAACTCAGAGACGCTCGTCACGGGCAAGCTCTTCGAGGATATTCGCGATGCCGTGCATAGCACGGCTGACCCGGCGCTCTACGACGCCATCGTCATCACCAATCTCTGCGTGCCGACCGCCTCGGGCGTGCCGCTGCAATTGTTACCCAAAGAAATCAACGGTGTGCGGATCATCGGTATCGACGTGCCCGGGTTCGGAATCCCGACGCATGCCGAGGCCAAAGACGTACTCGCCGGCGCAATGCTGCGTTACGCGCGCAGCGAAGCGGAGTCGGGTCCGGTGCAGGCGCCCCGTACCGCTCGATCCGGCACGCCGACCATTTCGATCGTGGGTGAAGTTTTTCCGGCAGATCCGGTTGGCATCGGCATGATGCTGGAGCCAATGGGCCTTGCTGCAGGGCAGGTCGTTCCGACCCGTGAATGGCGCGAGCTGTATTCTGCGCTCGACTGTGCCGCCGTCGCGGCCATCCATCCGTTTTATACGAGCGTCTATCGCGAGTTCGAAGCGGCGGGTCGAAAGATCGTGGGCTCGGCGCCCGTGGGTCACGACGGTACGGCGGCCTGGCTCGAGGGGATCGGCGACGCTTGCAACGTGCCTCGAGAGAAAATCGAGGCGGCCAAAAATCGAATTCTGCCGGCGATCCGCGGCGCGTTATCTGCTGCGCCCATCAAGGGTCGCATCACGCTCTCGGGTTATGAAGGATCGGAGTTGCTCGTGGGCAGATTGCTCATCGAGAGTGGCGCCGATTTACGTTACGTCGGTACCGCATGTCCGCGTACGCGATTTTCCGATGCGGACCGCGAGTGGCTCGAGGCGCGTGGTGTTCACGTGCAGTTCCGTGCCTCGCTCGAGCAGGATTTGGCCGCGCTCGCCGAATTCGAGCCAGATCTCGCGATCGGGACGACGCCTGTCGTACAAAAAGCGAAGCAGCAGGCGACGCCCTCGCTGTACTTCACCAACCTTATTTCCTCGAGACCGCTGATGGGTCCCGCCGGTGCGGGCTCGTTAGCCCAGCTCATCAACACCGCGATCGCCGGGAAGACGCGTTTCGATGAGATGAAGGATTTCTTTGGAGATACCGGCTCCGGTGATGATGCCGGAATCTGGCAGGACAAACCCGTTCATCGGCCCGAGTTTCGCGACAGCTGGCGTCGCAAGATCGAAAAACAAGCCAAAGCACGCAAAGCAGAGGAGATGATCTGATGCTCGTGCTCGACCATGATCGTGCAGGCGGCTACTGGGGTGCGGTGTACGTCTTCACCGCCATCAAAGGTCTGCAGGTCGTCATCGACGGACCAGTGGGTTGCGAGAATCTTCCCGTGACCTCGGTGTTGCACTACACCGATGCGCTGCCGCCACACGAGTTGCCCGTCGTCGTGACAGGTCTCGCCGAGGAAGAGCTCGGTCAACATGGCACCGAGGGCGCGATGAAGCGCGCCCACAAGGTGCTCGATCCGAATTTGCCCGCGGTCGTCGTCACGGGCTCGATCGCCGAGATGATCGGCGGCGGCGTCACTCCTGAGGGCACGGGGATCAAACGCTTCCTGCCGCGCACGATCGACGAAGACCAGTGGCAGTGTGCGAATCGCGCCATGTGGTGGCTGTGGACCGAGTTCGGCTCGAAAAAAGTGCCGCCGCGTGTTCGTAAGGAAGGCGAGAAGCCGCGGGTCAATATCATTGGCCCCTCCTACGGTACGTTCAACATGCCTTCCGATCTTGCGGAAATTCGCAGACTGATCGAGGGCATTGGTGCCGAGGTGAACATGACGTTCCCGCTCGGTAGCCATCTCGCCGATATCGGCAAGCTGGTCGATGCGGATGTGAACGTCTGTATGTACCGCGAATTCGGCCGGCTCCTCTGCGAGGGGCTCGATCGTCCGTATCTGCAAGCGCCGATCGGTCTGCACAGTACGACACGTTTTTTACGCAAGCTCGGTGAGCTCACGGGTCTTGACCCGGAGCCTTTCATTGAGCGTGAGAAGCACACCACCATCAAGCCGTTGTGGGACCTGTGGCGATCCGTCACGCAGGATTTCTTCGGCACCGCGAGTTTCGCCATCGTGGCTGGCGAAACCTACGCGCGTGGTGTCCGCCACTTCCTCGAATCCGAGCTCGGTCTGCCGTGCATGTTCTCGTTTGCGCGGCAGCCCGGTGTCAAGCCCGACAACGCGGCTGTTCGTAAAGCGATACGCGAGAAAACCCCCCTCGTGCTATTTGGCAGTTACAACGAGCGCATGTACCTGGCCGAGCTCGGACCTCGTGCGATGTACATCCCGGCCTCTTTTCCGGGAGCCATCATCCGGCGCCATACCGGTACGCCCTTCATGGGCTACGCGGGCGCCACCTATCTTGTGCAGGAAGTCTGTAATGCGCTTTTCGATGCGCTGTTCAACATCCTGCCGCTCGGCACCGACATGGACAAAGTCGATGCCACACCGGCACGCATCGGGCGTGATGCGAGTGTGTGGGACACCGACGCACTCGCGCTGCTCGACGAGCTCGTTGCCAACGAACCTTATTTGGTACGCATCTCTGCCGCCAAGCAGTTGCGTGATCGCGCCGAGCGCGACGCACGCCTCGCGGGTGAGGAGCGTGTCACGGCGGATCGCGTCGCACGCGCGCGATCGGAGCTCGCTGGAGGGCGTGCGGCATGAGAAGGAGTTTCGTGTCGAACACACGATGTCGTGAGGGGGAAAGCATTGTCGGGCGGTCGTCGCTTCGGTGGCGGTCGCAGGTCGTGACCCGGGTCAAGGCCGACAGTCCCTGCCGCGCGGGATAGTGCGGATTAAGCAACGTTGTTTAGGAGGAAATGAAATGGCTGAAGGAAAAAGCATCTCAGGTGCCACACCGGATGAGGCGAGAGCCATCAACCGGTTCTTCTGGATGAGCACCTGGTTGTGGTTTGCAGTCACTGTGGCTGCCCACTACCTGATCTGGAACTGGGTCCCCTGGTTCTGATCGCTCATTCGATTACTTAGGAGAAAAACTATGTGGCGTATATGGATGGTTATGGATCCCCGCAAGGTGATCATCGTTGGCGGTATCGCCGTTGCGTCGATCGTGGCGACGAATCACTTCGTGCAGCTCAGCACGAAGTACTCGTGCTGGCTCGACGGCAAGGGCAGTGGCTCGTGCTTGGCTGAGGCTCCGGCTTCTGCCAATAACGTGCAGCACAACGCTCCGCTGCCGAACTGACCGAAAACAACGCAGAAGGCGACGGACGTGGGCATCGGCTCGCGTTCCGTCGCCCGATGCGACGCTTGACGGGGAATAGTCATGGCAATGCTTAACTTTGAAAGAAAATACCGGATCCGGGGTGGCACCCTGGTGGGCGGCGACCTGTTCGACTTTTGGTTCGGCGCCTTTTACGTCGGCTTCTTCGGTATCACGGCAGCATTTTTCTCGCTGCTCGGTACCGCGTTGCTGGTTTACGGTGCCGCGATCGGTCCCACCTGGAACCTCTGGCAGATCAATATCGCGCCGCCCGACCTCAGTTATGGTCTGGGTCTCGCGCCGCTTCATGAAGGCGGGATCTGGCAGCTCGTGACGATTTGTGCCATCGGCGCATTCGTTTCGTGGGCGCTGCGTGAGGTCGAAATCTGTCGCAAGCTCGGCATGGGGTATCACGTCCCGGTCGCCTTCGGCAGCGCAATCCTCGCGTACGTCACGCTGCAGGTCATTCGACCCGTGCTGCTCGGAGCCTGGGGTCATGCCTTCCCCTACGGCATCTTCAGTCATCTCGACTGGGTGTCGAACATCGCTTACCAGTACCTGCATTTCCACTACAACCCGGCGCACATGATTGCGGTGACGTTCTTCTTCACCACAGTTCTCGCGCTCGCGTTGCACGGATCGCTCGTGCTGTCTGCACTGAACCCGCCGAAAGGCGAGGTCGTGAAAGGCGCGGAACACGAAAACACTTTCTTCCGCGACAACATCGGTTATTCGATCGGCACGCTCGGTATCCACCGGTTCGGCCTCCTGCTCGCTATCAACGCGGGTGTCTGGAGCGCGATCTGTATCGTGGTGAGTGGACCGTTCTGGACGCGAAGCTGGACGGATTGGTGGGCGTGGTGGCTCAACCTTCCGATCTGGAACTGAGGTAAGCAACCATGGCTGAATATCAAAACCTCTTCACGCGCGTGCAGGTCACTGCACCGCACTATCCCGGTATCCCCCACGACCCGCGTGGCGTTTGGGTGCGCGGTGTCAAGGCGTCGGCCAATTATTGGCTGGGCAAGATCGGTGATGCGCAGATCGGACCGTTCTATCTCGGTTCGACGGGCGTGGCCTCGATTCTTTGCTTCATCATCGCCTTCGAGATCGTTGGCCTCAACATGCTCGCCTCGGTGAACTGGAATCCCCTCGAGTTCATCCGGCAGTTGTTCTGGTTGGCGCTCGAACCGCCAGCGCCGCAATACGGGCTACGAATTCCGCCGCTCAGCGACGGTGGCTGGCATCTCATGGCCGGGTTTTTCCTGACCATGTCGGTGCTGCTCTGGTGGGTGCGCACGTATAACCTCGCGCGCAAACTCAAGATGGGCACGCATACGGCCTGGGCGTTCGCTTCGGCGATCTTCCTGTTCCTCGTGCTCGGGTTCATCCGTCCGGTGCTGATGGGCAGCTGGTCCGAGGGCGTGCCCTTTGGAATCTTTGCCCACCTCGATTGGACCGCGGCCTTCTCGCTGCGCTATGGCAACCTGCTCTACAACCCGTTCCACGCGTTGTCGATCGTGTTCCTGTATGGATCGGTACTGCTCTTCGCGATGCACGCCGGCACCATCATGGCCGTCAGCCGATTCGGCGGTGAGCGCGA